>JAEYZK010000394.1 GCA_023428085.1 Pseudomonadota bacterium | reverse complement strand
GGCGAGGCCGGCGAGGCCGGGGCCCGGCGGCTTGCGCTCACGCTCGGCCGCACGCTCGCGCTCGCGCTCCTCGTCGAACACGCGCAGGCGATGCTCGACCAGGGCGGCGGCCTCCGCGCCCTCGCCGCGGCCCGCCGCTTCGGGCGCAACGGCGTGGACCTCCTCGCGCAGCCCGCGACGGCCGACGACGACGAGCGGCTCGCCGAGGGGGCGCACGGGTGATCCGCTCGTGCGCACCCTCCACGGCCGCCGCCCGCCGTGATCCGTCCCCGCCGTTCAAGGCTTCCAGGAACCTCCGCCGCCGGCGTCCCCGCCGAACAGCAGCTGCGCCCACGCGGCGTGCTCGGCCAGCGCGGCGCGGAGGGCCCGCACGCGCGCGGGGCCGAGGGCGAGCGCGCGCGCGCTGCCGACCACCTCGGCCGGCGCGGTCGCCGAGAGGCCCGGCGCGCTCCGCAGGAGCTCGAGCGCGGAGGTGAGCCGGACCACGTGCAGCTCCACCTGCTCGGGCCCGGCGGCGATGTCGGGGAGGTGGTGCCACTCGGCGATCGCCGCCAGGTCCGCCGGCAGCCCCCACGCGCGATGCGCCTCGACGCCGATGGGCACGTGGACGCCGTGGAGGATCCGCTCGACGGAGGGGAGGTCGCGCGGGCGCACCTGGTCCTCGAGGACGAGCGCGGCGTACGAACGGAGCGCGAGCGGCTTGCCCACGTCATGGAGCATGCCGCCGAGGAAGACGCGGTCGGGGTCGCCCAGCCTGCGCACCCGCGCGAGGTCGGCGCCTGCGCGGGCCACGGTCACCGCGTGCCGGAAGAGCCGGTCCGCGACGGGCGCGAACCGCTCGAGGCCGGCCTCGACGCTGCGGTAGAGCGCGCGGGTCGCGAGGGCGGCGGCGATGCGGGCCACCTCCCCGAGGCCGAGCCGGGCCACCGCTTCACGGAGCGTCTCGACGCGCGAGCGCCCGCGGAAGACGGCGGAGTTGGCCAGCACCAGCACGCCCGAGGCGAGCGCCGGGGCCCGCTCGATGGTCCGCGCGAGGCCGGCGGCGTCCACGCCCGGATCGCGGGCCTGCGCGAGGATCGTCAGCGCGGCCGACGGGAACGAGGCCCGCCCGGGCCGGTGGCCTTCGAAGTGCGCGGCCACCGCCGCCGCCGTGGCCGCCTCCCCGGGGTCGAGGTGGTGCGCGGCGCCGTCGAGCGCCTCGGGCTCGAGCTCCATCGCGCGGGCCCAGGCCTCCGCCGACGCCCCCGGGGCGTCGGGGAGCCTCTCGTCCGGCGGGGGCGCCGCCTCGGCCTCGGCGGCGGACTCCTCGAGGATCCGTTCCAGCGGCTTCTGCTTCGGGCTGATGAAGCGAGAGAGCCAGGACACGCGCGCATTGTAGACGGGCGTCGTCCGGGTGGGAACCGGTCGGGGCACCGCGGGGCCGCGGGGTGCGGCTCCCTCTCACTCCGTCCGCGCGCGCCCCGGCGGCTGCGGCTCGCGCTGCACGACCACCGTCTTCAGGTTCACGAACTCCCGGATCCCCTCCCGCGAGAGCTCG
This sequence comes from Pseudomonadota bacterium, assembly GCA_023428085.1. Taxonomy (GTDB): domain Bacteria; phylum Myxococcota; class Myxococcia; order Myxococcales; family Anaeromyxobacteraceae; genus Anaeromyxobacter. The sequence goes on along the minus strand of JAEYZK010000394.1, from coordinate 15,511 downwards.
CGCCCGTACCCGGAGCGCTTCACGCCGCCGAAGGGCAACCGCGGATCGGAGACCACCATCCCGTTCACCACCGTCATGCCCGCCTCGAGCTCGTCCACGAGCCGGGCGCGCTCCGCCGGGTCCTCGGTCCAGGCCGCCGACCCCAGGCCGTAGGGGACCTCGTTCGCGGCGTCGATCGCCTCGTCCAGGCTCCGCACCCGGAGCACCAGCGCGACCGGGCCGAACAGCTCCTCGCGGTAGGTCGGCGAACCCCGCGGCACGTCCACGAGCACCGTGGGCGGGTAGAACGCGCCCGGCCCCGGCTGTGGCTGCCCGCCCGTGAGCGCCCGGGCGCCGTCGCGCACGAGCGCGTCCACCTGGGCCGCCAGCCGATCCCGCTCCGCGACCGAAGCCATCGGGCCGACGTCCGTCGCGGGGTCGAGCGGATCGCCCACCTGGAGCGCGCGCATGCCGTCCACCATCCCCTGCACGAAGCGGTCGTGGATCTCGTCGTGGACCACGAACCGCTTCGCGGCGATGCAGGACTGCCCGGTGTTCACGATGCGTGCGGCGATCGCGGTCTTCACCGCCGCGGCGAGATCGGCGGACGGCAGCACCACGAAGGCGTCGCTCCCGCCCAGCTCCAGGACGGTCTTCTTGAGCGCCCGCCCGGCCGCGGCGGCGAGCGCCATCCCGGCGCCCTCGCTGCCGGTGAGGGTGGCCGCGACGATCCGCGGGTCGGAGACGATCCGCTCCACCCGGTCGGCCCCGACGAGCAGCGCCTGGAACACGCCGTCGGGGAAGCCGGCGAGCCGGAACACCTCCTCGAGGGCGAGCGCGCACTGGGGCACGCTCGAGGCATGCTTGAGCAGGCCGACGTTCCCGGCGACCACGGCCGGCGCGGCGAACCGGAAGACCTGCCAGAAGGGGAAGTTCCAGGGCATCACCGCGAGCACCGGGCCGAGCGGGAGGAAGCGCCGGTACGCCCGGGCGGCGTCCGTCTTCACCTCCTCGTCCGCGAGGAAGCGCTCGCCGTGCTCGGCGTAGTACCGGCACGCCCAGGCGCACTTCTCGACCTCGGCGATCGCCGACCCGAGGGTCTTGCCCATCTCGGCGGTCATCACCCGCCCGTACCGCTCCTTGCCGGCCTCCAGGACCTCGGCCGCGCGTGCGACGAGGTGCGCCCGCTCGGCCACCGGCCGGCGGCGCCACACCCGGAAGACCTCCACGGCGCGCGAGAGCCGCCGCTCGACCTCCGCCTCCGTGTGCTCCTCGAAGCGGGCGAGCACCTCGCCGGTCGCGGGGTTGACGGAGCTCGGAGGGGCCATCGGGTCACCTGGGGGCGAGGGATTCACTGAATGTGCGTCCGTACCGGATCGGATACCACGGGCGGGCGCCGGCGTGCCCTCCGGTCGGCCGCCCGGCAGGGGCAGCGGCGGTAGCCTGCCTCCGGCCGGACGCGCCGTCCAGCAGCGCGCGGCGCCGGCCTCCCTCCCGGCCGCCGGAGCGCGAGGAGATCGACGGGCACGGGCGCCCCGGGCGCGGGCTCGTTCACGGATGGTCACACATGGTTCCGCAGGCAGAGCTCCTTGGGGTCCGGATCCAGGTAGACCTGCCCGGCGAGGTAGCCGACCCCGCACCGGCGGACGTGGTGCCGCACGAGCGTCAGCGGCACGACGAGCGGCACGAGCCCGCGGCCGTAGTCGGTCACCACCTGCTCGAGCTCCGCGCGGTCGTCGGGGCCGAGGACGTCGCGGAAGTAGCCGAGCATGTGCTGGAGCACGTTCGTGTGCCTGCCCCGGGTCGCGGGGACCTTCAGCGCCTCCAGGAACCCGCGCCCGTACGCGTCCGCCGGCCCGGCGATGGACCCCTTCGCGAGCCCTCCCACGATCGCGCCGAGCCTCCGGTACGCGGCGGGGCTGTGCGCGAGCAGCGTGAGCTTGTGCGCCGTGTGGAACGCGACGAGCCCGCCGCGCGTCATCCCGGGCCGCGCCGCCTTCCACCGCGCGTACGCGAACACCCGCTCCACGAAGCTCTCCCGCAGCGCCGGGTCGTGCAGCCGGCCCTCCTCCTCGACCGGGAGGAGCGGGAGCCGCGCCAGGAGCACGCGGGCGAACGCGCCCACGCCGTCGCGCCGCGGCGGACCACCCTTCGGGCCGTGCACGCGGACGCGCTCCATCCCGCACGAGGGCGAGTCCTTCTTGGTGACGAAGCCGTCCAGGTCCTCCTGGGCGAGGTCCGCCACGCGCCGCTCGGCGTACGCGCGCATCGCCTCCGTGTGATCCACGCCGCTCCGCTCCGCCACCAGGCGCGGGGCGTCGGCGCGCCCCACGAGCCGGATCGGCTCGCGCGGCACCCCGAGGCCCAGCTCCAGCTCCGGGCAGACCGGCACCCAGTCTGCGAACGGCGCGAGCACCTCGGTGAGGAAGTCGTCCCGCTTGTGCTGCCCGTCGTAGCGGACCTTCTTGCCCACCAGGCAGGAGGAGACGCCGATCCGCAGCCGCGCGCGGGACATGTCCATTACACTAGGAGAACGGAGTCCCGGTTTCACCCGGAAGGAGCCTCGATTGCGCCGCCTCGCCCTCGCCGCCTCCCTCGTCGTCGCCTCGCTCCCCGCCGGCGCCTCCGCCGCGGAGGGCGGCCTCCGGCCGTTCCTCGATCTCGAGGCGGGCATGGGCTGGGCCCGGTACAACGACGTGCAGGTCCCGGGCGACACGGGGACCCGCTTCTCGCTCGCGGACGGCGCCTTCGACGCCGACCCCGCGCCCATCCTCCGGGTGCAGGCCGGCGCGCGCCTCGGCCGCCACGCGCTGTTCGGGACGTTCGCGCCGGTCCGGCTCCAGGCAAACGGCCGCAGCGGCGAGGCCGTCCAGTTCCGCGGCCAGACGTTCACGGCCGGCGAGGACGCCTCCGCCCGCTACAAGTTCGACACCTACCGGCTGACCTACCGGTACGCGCTCGTCGACGCCTCGCGCTTCGAGCTCGCGCTCGGCGCGACCGTCCTCGTCCGGAACGCCGAGATCCGGCTCTCCGGCTCCGGCCGCTCCACCGCCGAGAAGAACGTGGGCCTCGTGCCGCTCGCCTCGCTGCGCATCGCCGGCAAGCTCGGCGGCCCCCTCTGGCTCGCGCTCGACGGCGACGCGCTGGCGTCCACGCAGGGGCGCGCCGAGGACGTCGCGCTCGCGCTCGAGCTCCGCTCCGGCGAGCTCGCCTTCCGCGCCGGGTACCGGCTGCTCGAGGGCGGCGCGGACAACGACGAGGTCTACAACTTCGCCTGGATCCACCAGATCACGGCGGGGGTGCGGTACGAGCTGTGATCAGGCGTGCGCTCCGCGCCGCCCCAGCAGCACGCCCACGGCGAACGCCGCCGCGGTGATGCCGAACCCCCGGCGGCGCCAGCGCAGCCGGGGTCCGGGCTCCGGCCGCATCGTCACGGCACGCCCGCGCTGCCGCGCCTCGCCGTCCGCGCTCCCCATCCCCTGCGCGCGGCCCTGCGCCGTGCCGGTGTCCGCCTCCGACTTCGCCCCCTCGCGCTTGCCCTCGGGGGAGCGGTGCTCGATGAGCGCGTTCGCCTCGGCGCCGACGAGGAGCACGAGCGCGGAGATCCACATCCAGAAGAGCAGGACGATGATGCCGGCGATCGAGCCGTAGGTCTTGTCGTAGCTCCCGAAGTTCCGGACGTAGAGGCTGAACCCCCAGGACGCGAGCACCCAGAGGAGGACGCCGATCACCGACCCCGGCGTGATGAACCGGAACCTCTGCTCCACGTCGGGGAGCACGTAGTACGCGACGGCCCACAGGAACATCATGACGAGCCCTGCGATGGGGAGCCGGAGCCAGGTGATCGCCGTGCCGATCGGGCCGCCGATCGCATCCGCGACGGCGGGCGCCGCGATCGCCGCCAGCGCCGCGACGAGCCCCAGCGCGCCCGCGAACAGCGTCATCAGGATCGCGATCCCGCGGGTCTTCCAGAAGGGACGCCCCTCCTTCACGTCGTACGCGACGTTGAGCGCCCGCATCACGCCCATCACCGCGCCCGACGCGGCCCAGATCGCCCCCAGCGCGCCGAAGGTCAGGAGGCCCACGTTCTGCTGCGCGCCGAGCTGCCGGATCCGGTCGCCGACGATCCGCGTCACCTCGGCCGGCGCGACCTGCGAGAGCTCGTTCACGAGCGCCTCGGCCTGCTGCGGGGTGATGATCACGCTCGCGAGCGCGACGAGGAAGAGGAGGAACGGGAAGAGCGCGAGGAACCCGTAGTACGTCACCGCGCCGGCCCAGTCGGTGACGTTGTCCTTCGCGATCTCGTCCTTCATCCCGACCAGGAACTCCTTCCAGCTCATGCCCTTGCCCGGGAGGCGCATGAACGGGAATGTACGCAGCCTCCGTCCCGTGAGCGGGCCCGCGCCGGACCCGCGCCCGCGCCCGATCAGGGCACGAGGAGCGCGACCCCGTCCTCGGGCAGCGCCACCTCGAAGGTCCGTGGCCCGAGCGCCCGCACCTCCGCCCGGCGCTCGGCCAGCGCGTCCCAGGTCGGCGCGCGCGGGAGCTCCACCGGCAGCTCCAGGCGGAGCCGGCGCGCCGGCCCGAAGTTCAGGACCACCAGCGCGGCCCCCGCCCGCCCGGCGTCGCGCAGGAAGGCGAACGCCGCGTCCGTCCCCGCCACCCGCACGCGCCGGTACGCCCCGTCCCGCAGCGCGGGCAGCTCCTCGCGCAGCGCCGCCAGCCGGCGGTAGTGCGCCCGCAGCCCCGCCCGGTCGCGCGACCAGTCCACCGGCGGCGGATCGTCGTACGGCCTGTACGCGGCGCCGAGCTCCTCGCCGGTGAACATGCCGGCGACGCCCGGGAGCGCGTGCACGAGCACGGACGCCTGCCGCGTGCGCGCCGGCCCGTACCGGGTGACGAAGCGATCGCCGGTGTCGTTGTTGTCGATGAACCGGACGACGCGGTCCATCGGGGTGGCCGCGGACGCGAGCGCCCCGTCGAGCGCGGGGCCGATCCGCCGCGGATCGTCGAACAGCGCCTCCCACGACCAGCGGCCCAGCTCCTCCGTCCAGTCGTACGCGGCGTCGAACCCGCTCGCGACGTAGTACGGATCGCGCGCGCTCGCCTCGGCGACGAGGATGAGGTCGGGCCGCTCGCGGCGGAGCGCGCGGACGAGCTCCGGCCAGAAGTCCGGCGCGCGCTCCCGGACGCCCCAGGCTGCGTCCACCCGGAACCCGTCCACGCCGTACGCGCGGACCCAGTGCTGGAACGCCTCCGTGACGAGCCGGCGCACCGCCGGGTTCGCGTAGTCGAGCTTCTTGAGGTGGGCCCAGTCGAAGTCGTGCTGCGCGACACCGCTCGCGTCGCGGACGTAGTGGCCCCAGTACGGCGAGCCGCGCCCGCGGGCCTCCGCGTCGGCGTAGAACGGGTGCCCGACCGAGGTGTGGTTGGGGACGATGTCGAGGATGACGCGCATGCCGCGCGCGTGGGCCCCGCGGACCAGCGCGCGCAGCTCCTCGGGGGTGCCGTAGTCCGGACGCAGGCGCAGGTAGTCGGTGGTGGCGTAGCTGATGGCGCCGCGATCGTCCGTGTCCATCACCGGCGAGAGCCAGAGCACGTCCACGCCGAGCTCGGCGAGGGCGTCGAGCCGGTCGCTCACCGCCGCGAGCGGCCGCTCCCCGAAGAACGGCGGGACGACGCCGTAGACCACCGCGCCGCGGAGGTCGGCCCGGGGCTGGAGGGCCGCGCGGGCGCCGTGCGGGCGGGCGGCCGGACCGGCGCACGCGAGGCCGGCGGCCAGGAGGAGCGCGGAGACGCGAGGGTTCACGGTGGGCAACGTCGTGAGCGCCGCCCTTGTTCCTTCACCGCCGCCGCCGGCGCTGCTCCCAGAGGAACCAGACGACGAACACGACGAGGAGCGGCACGAGGAGCCGCGGGTTCCTCGCGACGAGGTAGATCGAGACGCCGAGGAGGATGGCGAGCGGCCAGCTGATGCGGAGCATGCGAGCGCATCCTAGCCCGTCCCCGCCCTTCCGTCCCCGTCCCCCTCCCCGCCCCCGCAGCCGAACCCGCTCCCGGTCCCGCACCCGGCTTCTCCTTCAGGGCCCGGGCTGCGTTTCCCCGGGCTCGGCCTGCGTCCCCCCGGGCTCGGGCTCGGGCACGGGCGCTGGTTCGGCCCCGAGGCTCAGCCCAGGAGGCAAGCTCTCTCCGAAGATCCGCTGCTCCTGCTCGTCGGAGGTGGCCGCGACCTCCTCGACGGCGTGCACCGCCTCGGGCGCGGCGTTCGCGCGCCGGAGGAAGGCCGCCACCTCGGCCCGGAGCCCCTCCGCGACGTCGCGGGCGCGGTCGCCGCTCCGCCGCGCGAGCTGCGCCAGCGGGAAGGCGAGGACCCCGCGATCGGCGTCCAGGGCGAGGAGCCGGCGGATCCACTCCTCCGCCGCCGCGGGCGGGACGACCTGGTGCACGCTCCCGTGGAACGGCACGCGCGCCCCGAGCCGCCCGAGGGCCCAGAGGGCGTGGGGCGAGGGCCCCTCGGCGGCGACGCGATCGAGGAGGGCCTCGCCGAGCGCGAGCTTCCGCGCGGGCGGCACGCGCTCGAGGCTGCCGGCGAGGCGCACGAGCTCGTCGAGGGCCTCGGGCTTCACCCCCGGCACGCGCGGGGGCGGCTTGCGCGGATCGCGCCGCGGGACGAACGGCGCGACGGCGTCGAGGATGCGCTCCTGCGCCCCCGCCTCGAGCCCGCCGGCGATCCGCCGCCAGAGCACCCACCAGGCCTGCCAGGCGTGCGGATCCGCCTGGTACTGGAGCCCTTCGCCGAAGGCGGCGAACGTCTCGGCGGCCCGCCACGCGTCGAGCGGCGCGCCGAAGCCGGGGCGCAGCGTGAACCCGGTGAGCTGCGCCCAGACGCGCTCGTGGTCGGCGCTGCGCCGCCGCCGCGCCGCCCCGGCGTGGAGCGCCGCCCAGAGCGCGCGCACCACCGCCGTCGGCCACCCCTCGCGCGGCCCGAGCACCTTCTCCAGCGCCCGGAAGAGGCCCTTCACCTCGCGCCGCTCCACCGCCGCCTTCTTCCCGTAGAACGTCTCGACGAGCGCGATCGCCTCGGCCAGCCGCTTCGGCGCCGGGCCGAGCGCCCCCCGCGGCTCGGCCCGCGCGCCGGACGCGCCGCGCAGCCCGAACTCGAGCTTCCACCGCGCGTCGCGGTCCGCGGCGACGCACCAGAGCTCGAGCGTGCCGATCTCGGTGAGGGCCGCCTCGAGCCGCACGGGCACCTCGACGCGCGCGGCGCGCCCGTCCGCCTCGGACGCCCGGAGCACCGCCTCGAGCGGCGGCAGCGGCGTGAGATCCTCGCTGGCCGGGACCACGTCGCCCGGCCGCTCGAGGCGCGGCCGCACCGACGCGAAGAGCGGGAACCGGACGGGCCGCCCGAGCGTGAGCGTGAACGGGCGGGGCACCGAGACGCGGCTCCCCTCCTCGAGGTGCCGGGGCACGACGCAGAGCGCCTGCTCGCCGGCGGGCGTCGCGATGCCCACGTAGAACGCGCGCGCCGAGCCGCCGCCGATCCGCTGCCCGATCCCGCGGCGGGCGAGGGCCGACGCGGCCGCGCCGCGCGCCACGGCGAGATCGAGCGCGGGCGCGGCGAGGAGGCGGACCGGCGGCGCGCCCGGGAAGAGCGCCGAGACGGCGCCGGCCAGCCGGCGGCGGACCTCCGGGGGCGTGAACACACCGCCGTTCACGAGGAGGGCGTCGGGCCGCGGGAGCGCCGCGCCGCCGGCGGCGTTGGCGGCGAGGAACGCCGCGACGTGACGGGTGATCGCAGGGTCGGCCTCGTAGGGGAGGCCGAGCTCGGCGAGGCCGGCGGTCCGCGCGCCGCGCCGCGGCCGGTCGCCGGGGGCGACCTCCGGGAAGAAGCCGTCGAGGACCAGCGCGCGGACCTCGTCGCGCCCGAGCGCGGCCGAGGCCGCGCCGCCGACGAGCTTGCTCCCGCGGCCCGCCACCGCCACGGGCACGGACGGCGGCGCGTCCTCCGCGAGGAGCCGCTCCTTCGCCGCGCGGCACGCGAGCACGAGCAGCCCGAACCGCGCGGGCTCGAGCCGCTCGGGGAGGCGCGACTCGGCGAGCCGCGCGAGCGCGAGGTCCATGTTGTCGCCGCCCAGGAGCAGGTGATCCCCGACCGCGAGCCGCGTGAACGCCGGTCGGCCGTCGCGCACCTCGGCGCGGACGAGCGTGAGATCGGTCGTGCCGCCGCCGACGTCCACGACGAGCACGAGCGCCGCCTCGCCACCCAGCGCTGCGGCGAGGTCGGCCCGGTTGCGGCTCGCCCAGTCGTGGAACGCCGCCGCCGGCTCCTCGAGGAGCGTCGCCCGGGGGAGGCCCGCCGCCCCCGCGGCCTCGAGCGTGAGCTCGCGGGCCACCTCGTCGAACGACGCCGGCACCGCGAGCACGAGCTCCTGCTCCTCGAGCGGCGCGCCCGGGTGGGCCGCGTTCCACGCGAGGCGGAGGTGCGCGAGGGTGCGGGCGGAGGCCTCCACGGGAGAGACGCGCGGCACGCCCTCGGGCGCGCCCCAGGGCAGGATCGGCGCCCGGCGGTCGGCGCGCGGGTGCGCGAGCCAGCTCTTCGCGGAGACGACGAGCCGGCCCGGCACGCGCGCCCCCTGCGCGCGCGCGAGCTCGCCCACGACCGCCTCGGAGGCGCCCCACGGGAGCCGGCGCTGCTCCTCCGGGAGCTCCGGGCCGGGCAGGTACAGCGACGAGGGGAGCAGCGGGCGCTCCGCGACCTGCCCCGGCGCGACGAGCTGCGGGACCGGCCACGCCTCGACCGCGTCCACGAGATCGCCCGCGCGGAGGAGATCGACCGCGGCGAGGGCGGAGTTGACCGTGCCGAGATCGAGGCCGACGAGGTAGCGCGCTTGCATGGCTCTTCGATTCGCTCGGCTCGCTCCCGGCTCACGCCGGCGGTGCAGCCTGTCCCTGCTCCGCCGCCACCGCCGCCCCGGTCTCGCCCCCGCCCCGCAGGTTCCACTCGAGCCGGTGCCGCCGGCCGCCCTCGCCCACGCACTCGAGCTCCAGCGTGCCGATCTCCGTCACGTGCGCCCGGAGCCGCACCGGGACCACCGTGCCCGGCGTCCCGTCGCCCGCCGGCACCGTCGCCTCGACGGGCGGGAGCTCCTCGAGCGCGCGCTCGTCCGGCGCGGCCTCGCCGGCGCGGTCCTCGCGGCGGGTCGACGAGGCGAAGAGGCGGAACTGCACCGGCTCGCCGACGACGAGCCCGACCTCCTCGCCGGGGAGGTCCACCGAGGTCCCCTCCTCCATCCCCATCGGCGCGAGGCAGACCGCCCGTACGGGCGGTGCGTACCCGGGGACCGCGGGCATCGAGGCCTCGACGCCGACGTAGTAGGCGCGGGCCGTGCCCCCGCGGATCCGGATCCCGTGGCCGGCGCGCACCCGGCCGTACGCCGCCGCGCCGCGCGCGACGGCGAGGTCGAGGTCGGCGGCGGGGAGGACGCGCACCGGCGGGGAGCCCTCGGCCGCGAGCCACGCGTCCAGCACCTCGACCACGCGCCGGGCGAGCGGGCCGGCCTTCATCACGCCGCCGTTGAACAGCACGGCGGTCGGGTGCAGGAACCTCTTCCCCGCGAGGTGCACGCCCGGGAGCTCCCGGCCGGAGAGCGCCTCGCGGTGGCGCGCGAGGAACGCGGCGAGGTGGCGGGTCACCGCCGGGTCCGAGGCGTACGGGAGGCCGAGCGTGGTGAGCGCCGTCCGCCGCGCGGCGGCCACCCGCTCCCCGACCTCGACGCGCGGGAAGAACCCCTCGACGAGCAGCGCGTCCACCTCCGCCCGCGTGAGCGACGTCCGGATCGCCCCGCCGATGAGCGACGAGCCGCGGCCCGCGACGGTCACCGGCAGCTCCGCGAGCGCCGGATCGGCGAAGAGCCGCTCCTTCGCCTCGCGCGCGCCGTGCGTGAGCCCCTGGAGCTGCCAGCGGTCGATCCGGTGACCGGCCTTGCCCAGCTTCTCCGCGAGCGCGTGCGCCAGGGCCAGATCCATGTTGTCGCCGCCGAGGAGGACGTGGTCCCCGACCGCCACGCGCGTGAGCTCGAGCGCGCCGGCCCGCTCCACGGCGGCGATGAGCGAGAGGTCGGTGGTCCCGCCGCCCACGTCCACGACCAGCACGAGATCGCCGGGCCGGAGCGCCGCGCGCCAGCCGTCGCCCATCGCCTCGAGCCAGGCGTACAGCGCCGCCTGCGGCTCCTCGAGCAGGGTGACCTCCTCGAGCCCGGCCTTCCGCGCGGCCTCGACGGTCAGCTCGCGCGCGACGGCGTCGAACGACGCGGGCACCGTGAGGACGACCCGGTGCGCGGCGAGCGGGCCGTCGGCGTCGCCCCGGAGCGCGTCCCACGCGGCGCCGAGGTGGGCGAGGTAGCGGGAGGAGGCGTCGAGCGGCGAGACGCGCGGGACCTCGGCGGGCGCGCCCGCGGGGAGCGTCGCCGCGCGGCGGTCGAGCGTCGGGTGCGAGAGCCAGCTCTTCGCCGACGAGACGAGCCGGATGGGCGTCGCCGCGCCCAGGCTGCGGGCGAGCTCCCCCACGATCCCGTGCGGCGCCGCGTCGTCGGGCCAGGGGAGCCGCGTCGCGCCGGCCGGCAGCTCCGCCTCGTGCGGGAGGTACAGGAAGGACGGCAGGAGCGGCCGCGCCTGCACGTCGCCGGGCCGGACGAGCTGGGGGATCGCGAGCGCCTCCGCGGGCGCGTCGCCGTCCAGCGGCCGCCGCGCCAGCGCGGTGTTGGTGGTGCCGAGGTCGATGCCGACGGAGAGCTGGGTCACAGCTCGACCTCCGCCGGCGCCACGATGGCCGGATCGATCCCGTCGGACGCCTGCGGCAGCTTCACGTCCTGCGCGCGCCAGCCGTGGTGGCGGAGCGCGCCCTTGAACGGCGGAGCGCCGACGACGTTGCCGGTGAGCCGCACCGCCGCGGGATCGAACCCGGAGCGAACCTCGACCGTCGCCCCCTCCGGCTCGCGGAGCACCGGCTCCAGCCGGAAGTACTCCCCGATGGCCTTCTTGCACCCTGCGTGAACGGCGCGCGCCGCCGCCCCGACGGTCGCGTCCGGGTAGCCGGCGAGGTCCTCCTCGACGAAGTCCACGAGGCGGCCCTCCCGCTGCAGGGCGGCGAGGAGCTGGAGCGCGGCGCGGCGGGAGACGACCTCGGGCGCAGGACCGGCCGGCGCGGCGGGCGCCGCCTCGGCCAGGCGCGCGGGCGGCGTCCCCTCGGCCTCCGCCGGACCGGCGCCGGCCCCGATCCGCGTGCGCTCCCGGGCGGCGTGGATCGCGCGGGCGACGTCCAGCCGGAAGAGCACCGTGAAGAAGGCCCAGAAGGCGAGGACGAGACGCTGCCACAGCGTGAGCTCGGGACCGTTCATGGCTGCTCCTGGATGTGAATGGCCGATGATCGCCGCGGACGCTCCGCCCGCGAGGGCAGAGCTTTAGCGTCGGACGCGCGCGGGTCCACCCGGAAAGGTGGGGCCGGCGCGCGCCTCCTTCAACCTGCGACACCCGGCCGGTCGCCCGGCGGCGGGGCGATGCGCAGCGTGCAGGCGTCGCTTCACGAAAGGGAGGGACCCAATGAACCGATGGACCAGGCTGCTCGTGGCCGCGCCGGCGCTCGGGGGGCTCCTGCTCGCAGGGACGCCCGCACGCGGCGAGGAGTCCGGGGCGGTGAAGAAGGACCGGGCGCGCGCGGAGAAGCTCGAGGAGCGGATGGAGGAGCGCCGCGAGGAGACCGGCGCCGACGAGGAGCGGAGCGCCAAGGAGCGCGTGCAGACCGGCGCCGATCAGGCCGCGGACGCCACCCGCGTCGGCGGCGCGAAGGCGGCCGAGAAGTGGCACCAGGGCGTGGACGCGGCGCGCAAGGGCACGAACCGGGCGGCGAAGAAGGTGGAGGAGAAGACGGACTGACCGCCCGTTCTCGCACTTCGACTCCGGCCCTGCTGCGGCAGGGCCTACGCTCAGTGCGAGCGGTCATGCGCTGCGATTTTCCCCGGGCATCCTGAGCGTAGCGGCCGCTGCAAGCGGCCGCGGAGTCGAAGGAGCCCGGGGGCTACGCTCGCGGAGGTGGAGTCGAAGGGCGGCCGGTCATCCCCGTCACCTCCCCCGCAGCTTCCGGTGCTGCTTCACGAGCCGGGAGATCGCCTTCCCGCGCTGCTTCTCCGCCCGCGCCGGTCCGAGCTGTCTCCGGGCCTCGTAGCTCCGCGCCTCCGCCGCGAGCTTGTGGAGGCTCTCGAGCCGCGCGGGATCGAGCGCGCCCTCCTCGACAGCGGCGCGGACCGCGCAGCCGGGCTCGCCCTCGTGGCGGCAGTCGCGGAAGCGGCAGCCCGCGGAGAGGGCGGCGACGTCCTCGAAGGCGGCGTCGATCCCCTCCCCGCTCCAGAGCTTCAGCTCGCGGATCCCGGGCCCGTCCACGAGGAGCCCGCCGCCCGGGATCTCCACGAGCGCGCGACCGGTGGTCGTGTGGCGCCCGCGGCGATCCCACTCCCGCACCTCCCCCACGGCCTGCTCCTCCCGGCCGAGGAGCGCGTTGAGGAGCGTGGACTTCCCCGCGCCGGACGGCCCGAGGAGCACGCCGGTCGCGCCCCGCGGGACGAGCCCGCGCACCTGCTCGATCCCCTGGCCGCTCTGCGCCGAGGAGACGATCACGGGGACGCCGGGCGCGGCGGCGACGGCCTCGGCGCGGAGCGCCTCGGCGTCCTCGCACAGGTCCGCCTTGGTGAGCACGATGACGGGGGCCGCCCCGCACTCGTGGACGGCCGCGAGCGTCCGCTCCATCCGGCGCGGGGCGGCGCCCGCGTCGAGGCCCTGGACGAGGACGGCGACGTCCACGTTGGCCGCGAGCACCTGCTCCGCGGCGGCGCGGCCGGCGGCCCCGCGCCGGAGCGCGGACCGGCGGTCGAGCACGCGCACCACCTCGGGCTCCTCCCCCACGGCGGACGGACGCGCGAGCACGAAGTCGCCGACCACCGGGAGCTGCCCGGCGTCGCGGAGGCGGCCGGGGATCACCACGAGGCGTTCCCCGTCCGTGAACCGCACGAGGAGGCGCGGCCCCCGGTCGGCGGCGGCGCGGCCGGGGACGAGGGAGAGAGCTTCTTCTTCGGAGAGCTGCGACGAGAAGTACGGACCCCAACCCAGGGTCGTCAGGTCGAACACGACTGCACCTCGAAAGCACACGAGTGGAGAGCGGCACCTCCCTCCGCGCACACGGGCGTCCGGGGGAGATGCGGGACTCGCCGCGGACCGCCGGGATCACCGGCGCGGGCGGGGACTCGGGCTAGAGGACACGATCGGCCACGCGCGGCGTATAGCGCGGGCTGGCCCCTCGATCAAGCGACGGGAACGGGGCGCGGCGTTCTCGCCACCCGCCGAACGGCGTACACTCGACCGGGCGATGGCGCAGGGGACCGTCAGGATCGGCTCGACCGCCCGCGACGCCGGCGGCACGCCACCGCCGGTCGAGCGCCCGGGCACCCTCGCGCCGGGGACGGTCCTCGACGGGCGCTACCGGATCCTCTCGCTGCTCGGGACCGGCGGCATGGGCTCGGTCTACCGCGCCGAGCACGAGGCGATCGGCCGGATCGTGGCGGTCAAGGTCCTCCACCCCGAGCACTGCGCGAGCCCCGCCGAACGCGAGCGGTTCCGGCGCGAGGCCCGCGTCGCGGTCCGGCTCCGCTCGCCGCACGTCGTCGAGACGCTCGACTTCGGCGAGGACGCCGAGGGTCGGCTCTTCCTGGTGATGGAGCTCCTCCAGGGCGAGCCGCTGCGCGCCGTGCTCGCGCGCGAGGGGCAGCTCGCGCCGGAGCGGGTCGTCCGGCTCCTCCGGCAGCTCCTCGCCGGGCTCGCGGCCGCGCACGCGGGCGGCATCATCCACCGCGACCTCAAGCCCGAGAACCTCTGGCTCGACGGCAGCGGCCCCGCCGAGCGGCTCCGGCTCCTCGACTTCGGGATCGCGAAGTGGACGGGGACCGCCGCGGGGAGCGAGACGCAGGCCGGGCTGGTGGTCGGCACCCCCGAGTACCTCGCGCCGGAGCAGGCGGTCGGCGGCGAGGTGGACCACCGCGCCGACCTCTACTCCGTCGGCGTGCTCACGTTCGTGCTGCTCACCGGGCGGCACCCGTTCGACACGCGCGACGTCCGCGCCCTGCTCGCGGCGCACGCCTACCGCGCGGTGCCGAGCCCGTCCACGCTCGCGCCCGAGCTGGCGGCGTATCCGCGGCTGCTCGAGATGGTCGCCCGCGCGACCGAGAAGGACCGCGAGAAGCGGAGCCGCACCGCGGGCGAGCTCCTCCAGGTCCTCGAGGGCGCGGAGTTCCCGGTGCGCCTGGCGCGGCCGTCGCCCACGCAGACGAGCCTCCCGCCGGTCACCGCGCTCGCGGCGGCGCGCGCGAGCCTCCTCGGCATCCCGGCGGCGACGATGCCGGAGGTCGAGAACCTCACGCTCGTGCACGTCCGGATCGCCGGCTGGGAGTCGTGGTCGCCCGCGACCTCCGCCCGGTTCCGCGCCCTGCACCTCGCCGCGCACGACGCGCGCGTCCTCCCGGTCGTGCGCGCGTACGGCGGCAAGCGGATCCTCGCGCGCGGCGGCGGGTCGGTGTTCGCGTTCCGCTCGCCGACCGACGCCGTCCACTGCGCGGCCGCGCTCCAGGCGACCACCGCCCGCGGCGCCGAGACCGCCGGCGAGGTCGATCGGCTCGAGCTGCAGATCGGCGTGCACCAGGGGGAGGTCCACCTGTCCCGGCGCGGCGTCGCCGGCGCGCCGCTCGCCAGCGCGCGCGCCCTCTCGGAGGCGGCGCGCGTCGGCGAGGTGCTGCTCACGCGCGGCGTGTACCTCACGATGAGCCGCAGCGAGGCGCCGGCCCACGAGCTCGGGCCGCGGGCGCTCGCCGGGCTCGCCGAGCCCGTCGCGACCTACCGGCTCGTCCACGAGCCGCGGCACGACGCGCCCCGGCCGCCCACCGGGACCGTGCGCGCCGGGAACGGCTTCGTCTTCCCCACGAGGAAGGGGCGCTCCAGCCTCGCGGCCGGCCTCCTCTCGATCCAGATCGCCGGCGAGACCGAGGGCCGGCTCGCCGCGACCGTCCGCGTCGTCGTCGCCGGCGCCGCGCTCGGCGCGGTGCGCACGGTCGAGCGAACGCTCGGCGGGCTCCATCTCCTCGCGTGGCGCGCGCACCGCCGGATCCGCCCCTTCGACCCGCGGCCCGCCGCGCTCGAGCGGGCGCTGACGGCGCTCGAGCGCGCGCGCAGGCTGGCCGCGACGCACGAGCCGGAGCTCGTGCTGGCGATGCGGCGGCCGGCGGGGCGGGGGTAGGTGGGGGGCGCGCTGTATTCACCGAACGTAACTTCACTGTCAGACCGCCACGCTAGCCTGGCGTCATGCTCACGGCGCCCACCACTCGAGACCTCGTCGCCCGGCTCGCCTCCCTTCTCCGCAACGAGCACGCCGCGATGGCCGACTTCCTCGTGGCGCTCGCAGAGTTCGACCGCGCGAAGGGATGGCGGGATCTGGGCT
>JAEYZK010000390.1 GCA_023428085.1 Pseudomonadota bacterium | reverse complement strand
GACAACTGACAACTGACAACTGACAACTGATCACTGACAACTGATCACTGACAACTGATCCCCCCCTACCGCGCCCGCCAGACCGCCGCGGCCCCGAGCACCAGGAACGCGAGATCCGGGGCCCACGCCGCGATCGCCGGATCGACGCGCCCGGAGAGCCCGAGCGCCCAGCTCACGCCCTGCACCGACCAGAAGAGGAGCGACACCCCCACCGACTCGACGAGCGCGGTCGCGACGTGCCCCTTCCGCCCGGTGCGGAGCGCGAGGGCGATCGCGAGGAGCGCGCCGGGGACGCCAGCGAACGGGTACGCCAGGCGGTTGTCGCGCTCGAGCGCGAACTCGGTCACGGCGAGCCCGCTCCGCGCGCGCACCGCGATCTGCCCGACGAGCGTGCGCCAGCCCATCTGCGCCGGGTTCCCGGGCACCACCGCGAACGCGTCGGGCGACTCGTCGAAGCGGTAGACCCGCGCCGCGGCCGCGCTCACGCGGAGGCTCCCGTCGTCCTCGAAGACCCGCTCGACGACGTCCTCGAGGCGCCACTCCCCGGGGCCGGCGGGCCGCATCGCGCGCGCGTCGATGCGGCGCACGAGGCGGAACCCGGGCGAGAGCTCGAGCACCGTGACGCCCTCGAACCCGCCGTCCGGCGCGTCGCGCGCGCCCCGCAGGTGGTAGACGTGGCGGCCGTCGCGGCCGCGGAACCAGCGCTTCGGCGCCCGCGCCTCCTCGTACCGCCGCCGGTCGCCGCCCTTCTTGAACTTGAAGGCGCGGATCTCCTCCACCCGCTCGATCGCCTGCACGCCCCACGCCTCGTGCAGCGCCACGAGCCCGGCGCCGAACAGGAGCACGACCGCCACGACCGGACCGGTGACGAACCACGGCCCGAGCCCCGCGGCGCGCAGCGCGGTGTACTCGCGCGTCTGCCGGAGCCCCGAGACCGCGACGCCCGCCCCGAGCAGCATCGCCGCGGGGGCCACCTGGCGGACCACCACCACCGCCAGGTTGGCGTAGAGCTCGAGCACCGCGGCGAACGCGCCCTCGCCCGTGTACGAGTGCGAGTTGTCCACGTAGTCGATCGCCAGGTAGATGGTCACGACGCCGAGGAGCGCCGCGAGGATCGACCACGCCGCCCGGGCGGCGATGTGGCGGCGGAGGATCACCGCACCGCCCCCGTCCCGCGCCGCGCGAGGCGCCAGAGGAGCAGGAGCCCCACCCCGCCCACCACGGCGTTCCCGAGCTCGAGGCCGAGCCACGCCGGCACCGCGCCCCGCTGGGCGAGCTGCTGCCCGGTCCGGAGCAGGAGGTAGTGCGCCACCATCACGAGGAGCGTCGCCCCGGCGCCGAAGGCCTTCCCCGCGCGCGGCGAGGCGCCGAGCGGGACCCCGAGCAGCGCGAAGGCGATCACGACGAGGGCGGAGGCGATCTTCCGGTGCAGGTTGCCCTCGATCCGCCAGGCCTGCTCCGGCTTGCCGGCGGCGTACGCCGCGGCGGCCATCGCGCGCGTCTCGGCCAGCGTCACCTCGCGCGCGTTCCGCCCGAGCCCGCGCGCCCCCTCGGCCGCCCCGCCGCCGAGGCCGACGAGGAGCGCGCCGCGGTCGAACGAGGCGACGGCGTAGTCGTCCGAGGACACGGCCTCCCGGTGCAGCTCCCCGTCGGTGAGGACGAGCCGCATGTCCTGGGCCGGGCCCACCGGCTCGAGCCGCCCGCGCCCGGCGAGCGCCAGCACGGGGGCGTCGGGGTTCGACCGATCGTGGATGAGGACGTGGGTCCAGCCGTCCTCCTCGACGCGCTCCGCATACAGCGTGTAGCCGGGGATCTTGTCGTAGAAGGTGCCGGGCCGGACCTCGCTCGTGACGTTCCGCTTCACGATGTCGTTCAGCAGCGCCCGGACGGCGCGCATCCCGGCGGGCTCAAGGACGAGGGCGATCCAGAGCCCGATCGCGGCGGCCACGACCGAGAGGGCGAGCGGCACGCGCAGGAGGCGGAGCGGGGAGAGGCCGGCGGCCCCCATCGCGACCACCTCGCGGTCGGCCGCGAGCCGCGCCACCCCGAGCACCACGCCCAGCAGGAACGCGACCGGCAGCACGAATCCGACGAAGTACGGGAGCAGGTAGAGGATCACCTGCCCCACGTCGCCCGGGCTCACGCCGGCGCCGAAGAGGATCCGGGCCTGACCGAGGAGCTGCGTCGCCAGCAGGAGCTGGGTGAGGAAGAGGAGCCCCGCCGCCAGCGGGAGGAGGATCTCGCGCGCCAGGTAGCGGTCGAGCAAGGGCATTAGCCGCGCGCGAGCTTCTCCTGGAGCGCGGCGTCCTTCGCCTCGACCTCGGCGCGCATCTTCTCGCGCTGCCCGCGCACCTTCTCCGCGATCTCGGGGCGCGCGCGCGCGATGATCCGCGCCGCGAGGAGCCCGGCGTTGCGGGCGCCCGCCTTCCCGATGGCGAGCGTGCCCACGGGGACGCCGGCGGGCATCTGGGCCGTCGAGAGGAGCGCGTCGAGGCCCTTGAGATCGCTCCCCGCGAGCGGCACGCCGAGCACCGGCAGCTCGGTCTCGGCGGCGCAGACGCCGGCGAGGTGGGCGGCCGCGCCGGCCCCGGCGATGATCACCTGGACGCCGCGCCCCGCGGCCTCGCGCGCGAGCGCGCCGGTGCGAGCCGGGGTGCGGTGGGCGGACGAGACGTGGACCTCGCTGGGGATGCCCATGTCGTCGAGGGCCTTCTTCGCCTCGGACATGACCTCCCAGTCCGAGTCGGAGCCCATGAGGATGAGGACGAGCGGCGTGGTCATGGCTTCCTCCCGATGTCGGCGCGGAGCTGCATCCCGCGGAACGTGATCCTCTTCGCGGCGGCGTACGCCCGCCGGGCGGCGGCGTCGAGCCCCTCGCCGAGCGCGCAGACGGCGAGCACGCGCCCGCCGGCGGTGACGATCCGGCCGTCCGGCGCGCGCGCGGTCCCGGCGTGGAACACCTGCACGCCCTCCTCGAACGGCCCCTCGAGCCCGGAGATGGCGTCGCCCCGCGCGGGCTCGCCCGGATACCCCTCGGCGGCGAGCACCACGCCGACCGCGGCGCGCGGGTCGAACGAGAGCGCGACGCCCGAGAGGTCGCCCTTCGCGGCCGCGACGAGCGCGGGGACGAGGTCGCTCCGGAGGCGCAGGAGCGTGGGCTGGGTCTCGGGATCGCCGAAGCGGGCGTTGAACTCCACGACGCGCGGGCCGGTCCGGGTGAGCATCAGCCCGGCGTAGAGGGCGCCGCGGAACGGGTGGCCGCGCCGCGCCAGCTCCCGCAGCACCGGGAGCACCACCTCGCGCTCCACCTGCGCCTCGATCGCGGGCGTGACGTTGGGGGTCGGGGAGAAGGCGCCCATGCCGCCCGTGTTGGGGCCGCGGTCGCCGTCGAAGATCCGCTTGTGGTCCTGGGCGGCCGCGAGCATCCGGACCCGCTCGCCGTCCACGAGGCAGATGCAGCTCGCCTCCGGCCCCTCCATCCGCTCCTCGAGCACCACGCGCGCGCCGGCCTCGCCGTGCACGCGCTCGATCAGCGCCGCCCGGAGGGCCCGCTCCACGTCCGCGAGCTCCCCGCAGACCGTCACGCCCTTGCCCGCGGCGAGGCCGTCCGCCTTGACCACCACCCGGCCCTCCCACCGGCGCGCCCACTCGAGCGCGGGCGCGACCTCTCCGAAGACGGCGTGGTCGGCGGTCGGGACCCGGGCCGCGGCCATGATCTCCTTCGCGAACGCCTTCGATCCCTCGATGCGCGCCGCGGCGGCGACCGGCCCGAAGGCGAGCACGCCGGCCTCGGCGAGCCGATCGACGAGCCCCAGGCAGAGCGGCGCCTCGGGGCCGACCACGACGAGGTCGACGCCGTTCTCCTTCGCCCAGCGCGTCAGGCCCGCGACGTCGTCGCCGCGGAGCGCGACGGGCGTGGCGAGCGCGGCCATCCCGGGGTTCCCGGGCGCCGCGAAGACGGCGCGGACGAGTGGGCTCTGGGCGATCTTCCACACCAGGGCGTGCTCACGGCCACCGCTTCCCACGACGAGCACTCTCATAGAAGGGCGGTCCTATAACACGATCCAGCCCGCCGCGACCGCGGCGCCGGCGAGCGCAGCGAGGGCGGCGAGGACCGCGGCGGCGACCCCCAACCGGAGGAGCAGGCGGCGGCTCGCGGGCGCGGGCGCGATCACCGGCGCCGGGATGGCGGGGGACGAGACGGCGTGCGCGGCGGCGCAGGCGGGGCAGAGCGGCGCAGCGCCCGGACGGGCATCGTCGGCGTGGAACACCGCGAAGCATCGTGTGCAGGCGGTGGCGGGCACGGAGGGGAGCCTAGCACGCAGGTCGCGACCGTTCAGCCCGCGCGGAGCGTCGGGCTCGGGCTCGGGCTCGGGCTCGGGCTCGGGACCATCAGTGCCGGAAGTGCCGCATGCCGGTGGCCACCATGGCGATCCCCGCGGCGTCCGCGGCGGCGACGGACTCGGCGTCGCGCACCGAGCCGCCGGGCTGGATGATCGCCGTCGCGCCGGCGGCGATGATGGCGTCCACGCCGTCGCGGAACGGGAAGAACGCGTCCGATCCGACCGCGGAGCCCTTCACGGGGAGCTGCGCCTTGAGGACCGCGATCCGGACCGCCTCGACGCGGCTCGTCTGGCCGCCGCCGATGGCGACGGTCTGGTCGCCCCTGGCGAAGACGACGGCGTTCGACTTCACGTGCTTCACGACCTTCCAGGCGAAGAGGAGGTCCTGCCACTCCTGCTCCGTCGGCGCGCGCCTCGTCATGACCTTGCAGTCCTCGCGGCGGACGGCGCCGAGGTCGCGGTCCATCACGAGGAGGCCGCCGGGGATCGAGCGCAGCTCGCGCCCCTCCTCCGGCCGGCGCGCCCAGCTCGACCGCGGTCCGGCGAGCCGCGGCGCCTCGAGCACGCGGAGGCCCTTCTTGGCCGCGAGGGTCGCGCGGGCCGCCTCGTCGTAGCCGGGGGCGATGACGCACTCGAGGAAGAGGTCGGTCAGCTCCTTCGCGGCCACGGCGTCCACCGGCCGGTTGAGCGCGACGATGCCGCCGAACGCGGAGACGGGATCGCAGGCGCGGGCGCGGGCGAACGCCTCGGCGGGGGTCGGCGCGAGCGCGACGCCGCAGGGCGTGTTGTGCTTCACCACGACGCACGCGGCGCCCTCGTACTCCTTGACCGCGGCCAGCGCGGACTCGAGGTCGAGAAGGTTGTTGTACGAGAGCTCCTTGCCCTGGAGGACCCGGGCCCAGGCGACGGTCGGCTCCTCGGGCTCGCGCCCCGCCCGGTAGAACGCGCCGGCCTGGTGCGGGTTCTCGCCGTAGCGGAGGTCCTGGACCTTCTCGTAGACGGCGGCGAGCGTGCCGGGGAAGCGCGCGGGCGCGGCGTCGGGCGCCTCCCGCGCGGTCAGGTACTCGGAGATGGCGGCGTCGTACGCGGCGGTGTGCGCGAAGGCCTTCTTCATGAGGTGGAACCGCGTGGCCGCCGAGAGCGCGCCGGAGAGCTCGAGCTCGGAGGCGACCCGCTCGTAGTCGGCCGGATCCACGACGATGCCGACGTGCGCGGAGTTCTTGGCGGCGCTGCGGACCATGGTCGGGCCGCCGATGTCGATCTCCTCGACGCACTCCTCGAAGCTCTTCCCGGCGGCGACCGCCTGCCGGAAGGGGTAGAGGTTCACGACCACGAGGTCGATGGGCGGGATGTCCCGGGCCTCCACGTCCGCCTCGTCCCCCGCGAGGCCGCGGCGGTAGAGGATGCCGCCGTGCACGCGCGGGTGGAGCGTCTTGACGCGGCCGCCCAGGATCTCCGGCGCGGCGGTGTAGTCCCCCACGCCGATCACCGGGATGCCCGCCTCGGCGAGGGCGCGCTGGGTGCCGCCCGTGGAGAGGAGCTCGACGCCGCGAGCGGCGAGCCGGCGGGCGAACGGGACGAGGCCCGCCTTGTCGGAGACGGAGAGGAGAGCGCGGCGGATCATCGGAACCTCCGGGAAGAGGGCCGCCTTGTACCGAAGCGAGGGAGGGGTTGCAACGAGAGGGTGGCCCGGCCCCGCAGGGCGAAGGCCGGGTGCGGGACCGGGACCGGGTTCGTCGGCGGGAGCGGGGACGGGGACGTCCGGGGGGACGGCGCGTGTACGGAGCGCCGCCTGCCACGCGAGGACGTCCCCGGTCTCGCCTCGCCCTACTCGTCGTTGGACGGCGGGACCGTCCGGGGCTCGTCCTCGGTCATCGCCCGGAGCTTGAGGAGCCCGCGGGTCTCGACCTGGCGGATGCGCTCGCGGGTGAGGTTCATGATCGACCCCACCTCCTCGAGCGTGATGCCGCCGCGGTCGGCGACGTCCAGCGCGCAGGTCTCGCCGAGCTCCCAGACCTCCTTGTCCGGGAAGTTCAGCTTGATCGACCCCGTCGCCGGGTTCACGTCGAGGTAGAGGTGGTGCTTGCAGGAGATGAACATGCACGGCCGCGGGCCGCTGGCGCAGTCGGCGCGCGAGCGCGGCCGGCGGGCCTCGATCTCCCGGATGACGTCCTCCAGCTCGCGGTCGATCACGCCGAAGGCGCGCTGCCGCCGGAGCTCCCGCGCGATCTCCTTGCGCGACATGGTCCGCGAGCGCCGCCGCCCGCGCTTGCCGTCCGGATCCGCCTCCAGGCCCGGCTCCGCGCCCTGCGGGTCCGGGGCGCCCGGCGCGCCCTGCTCCTCGTGATCCGCCGCTTCGCGCGCAGGCTCCGCCGCCTCGTTGAACTCGTTCATCCCAGCCCTCCACCCTTCCCACGCAGCGCCGCCCGGGCGCTGCTCGCCGCCGCCGCCATCCCAGGGCGCCGGGCCGGCGCCCCGCTGGGCTACGCCGTGCCGGCGATCTCCGCCGCCACCGTCGCCACCGCGCCGCCCACCCTCTCGATCCGCCGCAACGCCGCGCGCGCCTCGCGCTCGGCCCGAACGAGCTCCACCTCGAACTGCCGCCGCCGGGGGTGGACCCGCGCCTTGCGGGTCAGCTCCGCGACGAGCTCGCCGAGGCCCTTCTCCACGTCCTCCAGCCGGTTCCGCAGGATGAGGAAGCTCCCGCGGATGTCCTCGACCGTGTAGCCCTCCGCCATCATCCGCTTGATGACCGCGATCCGGCGCACCACCGACGCAGGGTAGAGCCCCGTCGATCCCGTGTGCTTGCCCTTCCGGCCCACGCGCCGGCTGCGGGGCAGGAGCCCGAGCTGCACGTACTTCCGGAAGGTCGCCGCCGAGAGCTTCGCGCCGCGCGCCTCGAACAACCGGACCACCTCACCGCTCGTGATGCCCGCGGCGTACTGCCGCTCCACGCGGGCGATCTCGTCGAGGGGGAGGAGTAGATCCATTGAGACGAAGCCTTTGAGAAGAGGACACTGAAAACTTGATTTCGAGAGTAATCTATTCAGTGGGGCCCGTCAACGCACCTGGGCGGAGCCCGGGGAGATCCGGTCGGGTGCGTCGGTGGACGCGGGGAGGAGGGCGGCGGGGCGCGGTGCTCCCGCGCCGTCGCGCCCGCGTCAGCGGGGCGGCGGGTCAGCGGGGTGCCGCGGCACCCTTCAGCGCTTCAGCCTGGGGGTCCAGCTCGCGCGGCGGCCCGGGACGATCTCGACGATCGCCTCGCGGGCGCCGAAGCTCGGGTGCGCGACCCGCACGCGATGCCTGCCGGAGGGCAGCGTCAGCGTGATCGGCGTCTCGCCGGCCGCGCGGCCGTCGATGGTGACGCGGGCCCAGGGGATCGCGTTCACGTACAGGACGCCGGGCGGGCCGGACGCCTCCTCGGCGGGCGGCGTGCTCTCGACGGCCTCCGCGGCCGCGATCTCGGAGACGCCTTCGTCGTGGGGCTCCGTCCCGGGCGTCGCCTCGGCCGCGGCGCCGGGGTCCGGGGTCGCCGCCGCGCCAGCGAGCCCGTCGCGGGGCGTCGCCGCCGCGGCCGGCGCGCGCTCTACCGTGGAAGCT
>JAEYZK010000388.1 GCA_023428085.1 Pseudomonadota bacterium | reverse complement strand
GACCCGACCTGCCGCGCTGCGCGGGCCCCGCAGGTCGAGCGGGGCCTCCCCTCCTCCACGTGGCAGCGCGGCGGCCACCGCGGCGCGGGGCGCCGCGACGGCTCACCGGCCCGCGCCGGCGCCGCGGTGCACGTCGATCCGGAGCGCGTCCGGCAGGAAGCGGCGGACCTTGGGCGTGACGACCAGCTCGTACGGCACGTACTCGATCCGCTCGGCCGCGTGCCCGGCGGGGTCGGCGAAGATCTCCCACGCCCGCTGCATCATCAGCTCCGGGTTCTGCCGGATCGCGCCGATGTGGAGATCGACGAGCAGGTCCATCATCGGGTGGTAGTCGAACACGCCGTAGTGGACGGGACGGCACAGGCCCGGGCGCTCCCCGAAGAACTTCACCAGCCCGTCCATCGGGAGCAGCGAGTTCACGTACATCCCGGCCACGTCGGTGCGGCCCTGGAACAGCAGCTCGATGCGCCGGTACGCGGAGTCCGCGTTGAAGAGCGTCTCCACGAACTGGTCCGCCGCGTACCGGATCCCGCGCTCCTGCAGGGCGGCGCGGAACCCGCCGAGGCGGAGCTTCGTCACCTCGTGGTTCGCCATTCCTCCAACGAAATAGACTCGTCCCGGCCTCCGCTCGGCGGCGACCGAGTCGAGGAGCAGGCGCGTGAGCACGAGGCTGGCCTGGTGGTTGTCCGTCGCCACCGTGTGCCGCCCCGTGTCCGGCGCGTCGAGGAGGATCTGCTTCGTCCCGGAGGCCGCGCACAGCGCGGTGAGCTCGTCGAGCGCGGTCGGGTTCGCGTTGAAGACGCACTGGACGTCCTGGGAGAGGTAGTACTTGAGGCTCTCCACCTCCTCCGTCCGGTCGTAGTTGGTGACGGTGATGAGCGGGAGCTTGCCGTCGTTGCGCGCGACCCGCTCGAACGTCTCCGCCATCTCGCTGAAGAAGCGGTTGTTCAGGGTGGGCACCATCAGGCCCACGAGCGTGGTCGTCCGGCTCCGCAGGCTGCGCGCGTGCAGGTTGGGGTGGTAGTCGAGCGCCTTGGCGGCGGCCACCACGGTGGCCTGCGTCGCCTCCGCGATGCCGAGCTGCTCGGCGCGGCCGCCCAGCACCGCGCTCACGGTGCTGACGGAGAACCCCGTCGCGTCGGCGATGTGCTTCAGCGAGACGCGCGCGCTCCCGGGCCGCCGCGCCTGGGATCGGGTCCCCCTTCTCTCGCGCCCCATGGCCGGGATTCTACCTCCCCCGGGGCCGTGCGCCCAGCAGGGATCGGCCCGGGCGGGGCGCGCCGGCGGGCCGCGACCACGGGGCGGGCCGAACACGGTGGGGCGCTCCTGCCTCGCGCGGGACGGCGGCCGGCCGGGCGACCGTGCCCAACACCGGGAGATCACTGGCCCCGCCGCCGGCGCGCGGACGCTCCAGATGGCTGTCTCCATCGTTCTAGATTGACGGACGACGCGCGCGATCGCTAGAGTTCGCGCCGTCGTCGCGGGTCCGGTGCGTGGCGAGGGCGAGATGACCTTTCTGCTCGGAGCAGACGTCGGCACGTCCAGCCTGAAGGTGGTCCTCTACGACGAGGATCTCCGCGCCGTCGCCCAGTCCCGCCGCGAGTACGCCACGCGCTACCCCGGGCCCGCGTGCGCCGAGCAGGATCCGGAGGACTGGCTGCGCGCCTTCCGCGCGGCGACGCGGGACGTGCTGGAGACCTCGCGGGCGCGGCCCGCGGACGTCGCCGCGCTCGGGATCGACGGCATGTCGAGCGTCGCGCTCCCGGTGGACGGCGCCGGGGCCCCGCTCCGTCCCGCGATGATCTGGCTGGACCGCCGCGCGCGCGCGCAGACCGAGCGCGCCCGTCCCGCGCTCGGGGACCGGCAGCTCGCCGTGAGCGGCAACCGGTGCGATCCCTCGTGCTTCGCGCCCAAGGCCGCCTGGCTCCGGGAGCACGAGCCGGAGGTGTTCCGGCGCGCCGCCTCGTTCCTCCACTGCAACGCCTTCCTGGTCCAGCGCCTGACCGGCGCGTTCACCATGGACCGCTCGGAGGCGGGGCTCTCGCTCCTGTGCGACATCCGGACGGGCGACTACGCGGACGAGCTCGTCGCCGCCTGGGGGCTCGACCGCCGGAAGCTGCCGGACGTGCTCCCGTGCACGGAGATCGCCGGGCGCATCACCCGCGAGGCCGCGGCGGACACCGGGCTCGCGGCCGGCACGCCCGTGATCGCGGGCGCCATGGACAACGTCGCCGCCACGGTGGGGCTCGGGCTCCAGGAGGACGGCGACGCGTACATCGCCGCGGGCACGGTGACGAACGTCGGCATGATGACCGCCCGGCCGGCGCTCGAAGGGGACGGGCTCGTCTACCACGCGGGCATCGCGGGCCGCTGGCTCGTCAACGGCGGCGCCGACTACGGCGGCGCGGGCATGCTCTGGTTCCGCAACCTCCTCGGCGACGCGGAGCTGGAGGCGCTCGGCGCGCTGGGCGCCGCGACCGCGTGCGAGGAGCTCCCGCTCGTCTTCCTCCCGTACATGACCGGGCAGCGGGCGCCTCTCTGGAACGATGCAGCCAGCGGCGTCCTCGTCGGCATCACCCCGGCCACGGAGCGCCGCCACCTGGCCCGCACGTTCATGGAGAGCGTCGCCCTCGGGGCCCGGCACGTCCTCGAGCGGCTGGTCCCGGCCCGGCCCGCCCGCGCCGCGCTCACCGGCGGGATCACGCACAGCCGCCCGTGGGCGCAGCTCGTCGCCGACGTGACCGGGATGCGGCTGTCCCTGTGCGCGCACGCGGAGGTCTCGACGCTCGGCGCGGCGGCGCTCGCCGGGGTGGGCGCGGGCGTGTTCCGCACCGTCCCGGCCGCCCTCGCGCGGATCCCGCCCGCCCTGGAGCTCGAGCCGGATCCGCGCCGGCGCGCGTACTACGACGCGCTGTACGAGGTGTTCTCGGGCGCCTACGCGGGCCTCGCCGCGCCGCTGCGGTCGCTCCACGAGCTCCGGCTCCGGGCGCCGGACGCGACGCCCGCGGGGCCGGCGCCAGGACCGGTCGCGGCCGCGCGCGACGCCGCCCGCGGAGGTGTGTCATGAGGGCGGCCGTGCTGCACGCCCCCGGGGACGTCCGGGTCGAGGAGGTCCCCACGCCCGCGCCCGGCCCGGGCGAGGTGCTGCTCCGCGTGGTCCGCTGCGGGGTCTGCGGCTCCGACGTCCCGCGGCTCATCGCCGACGGGGCGCACCGGTACCCGGTCATCCTCGGCCACGAGCTGTCCGGCACCGTGCACGCCGTCGGCGACGGCGTCCCGCGCGACCTCCTCGGACGCCGCGCCGCCTGCGCTCCGCTCCTGCCGAACTTCTCGGACCCGCAGTGCGCGCGCGGCAATTACTCGCTCGGCAAGGGCTACGGGTTCATCGGCTCCCGCCAGCCGGGCGGGTTCGCCGAGTACGTGGTCATGCCGCTCCGCAACGCGGTGCTCCTCGGCGACGAGGTGGACTTCGCCGCCGCCGCGTTCCTCGAGCCGCTCACCGTCGGGCTGCACGCGATCCAGATCATGGACTTCCGGCCGGGGCGGGCGGTCGCGGTGACGGGCGTGGGCGCGATCGGGCTGCTGCTCGTCCAGAGCCTGCGCGCGCTCGGGGCGGGCTCGATCACCGCGTTCGACGTGGACCCGGCGCGGCTCGCGCAGGCGCGGGCGCTGGGGGCCGACCGCGTCCACGACTCGCGCGACCCCGAGGTGGACCGGAGCGCGGCCGAGGCGCTCGGGCAGCCGGGGTTCGACGCGGTCTTCGAGACGGCCGGCGTCCCCGACGCGGAGATCCTGGCGCTCCGGCTCGCCGCGCCGAAGGGGCGCGTCATGTACGTCGGGACCCCGCACGTCCCCCTGACGCTCCGGCCCCACGAGTTCGAGCTCATGAACCGCAAGGAGCTCGTCGTGCAGGGCTCCTGGATGAACTACTCGGCGCCGTTCCCGGGCTGGGAGTGGGAGATGGGGGCCCAGCTGCTCCGGAGCGGCCGCGTCCGCACCGAGGGGCTCGTGGACCGCGTGATCCCGCTCGCGGCCGCCGCGGAGCTGCCGGCCATGCTGCACCGGCGCGCGGAGCTCAAGGGCAAGCTGCTCCTGGACTGCGCCGCCGGCTGAGAGGACGCGATGACCACCCCCGGTGCCCAGACGAGCGACGCGGCGCGGCCCACGCGCGGCGACCGCCCCGCGGCGGGCAGCGGCCAGCCCCTGCTCGCGGTGCGGGGCCTGGTGAAGCGGTTCCCGGGCGTCCTGGCGCTGGACGGCGTCGACTTCGACCTGTGGAGCGGCGAGATCCACGCGCTCGTCGGCGAGAACGGGGCGGGCAAGTCCACGCTCATGAAGATCGTCGCCGGCATGATGCCGGCGGACGCGGGGACGGTGGAGCTCGACGGGCGCGCGCGGCGCTTCCGCGACGTGACGGAGGCCCAGGCGGCGGGCATCGGGTTCATCCACCAGGAGCTCTGCCTGGTGCCCCACCTCACGGTGGCGGAGAACGTGTTCCTCGCGCGGGAGCCGACCCGCGGGCCGTTCGTGGACCGGGCGCGCCTGCGCGCCGACACCTCGGCCCTCCTCGCCCGCCTCAAGGTGGACCTCGACCCCGGCGCGCTGGTGAAGAACCTCTCCGTCGCCCAGCAGCAGATGGTCGAGATCGCGAAGGCGCTCTCGCTCGACGCGCGGGTGCTCATCATGGACGAGCCCACCTCGTCCCTCACCGAGCACGAGATCGACCAGCTGTTCGTGGTCATCCGCGCGCTCAGGGCCCAGGGCGTGGGGATCGTGTACATCTCCCACCGGCTCGGGGAGCTGCAGCACGTGGTGGACCGGGTGACCGTCTTCCGGGACGGCAAGCACGTCCGGACGAGCGAGTTCTCCCGGATCACCCTCGACGAGATCATCGCCGCGATGGTCGGGCGGACGCTCGACCAGAAGTTTCCCCCGCGCACGTCCCGCCCCACCTCCGAGAAGCTCCTCGAGGTCCGCGGCCTCTCGCGCGCGGGCGTGTTCGAGGACGTGGGCTTCGACCTGTACCGCGGGGAGATCCTCGGGTTCGCCGGGCTGATGGGCGCGGGCCGCACCGAGGTGGCGCGCGCCCTCTTCGGCGCGGATCCGAAGACGTCGGGCACCGTCCGGCTCCGCGGCGAGGAGATCCACGTCCGGTCGCCGCGCGACGCGATCCGCCACGGCATCGCGTACCTCTCCGAGGACCGGAAGAGCCACGGCCTGGCGCTCGAGATGACGGTGGCGGCGAACGTCACCATGGCCAACGTGGACGCGATCACCGGCCGGCTCGGCTTCCTCCGCCTGGCCGACGAGGCGGCCGCCGCCCAGCGGTACGTACAGGCCCTCGACATCCGGACGCCCTCCGTCCGGCAGATCACGAAGAACCTCTCCGGCGGCAACCAGCAGAAGGTCGTCATCAGCAAGTGGCTCTTCCGCGAGTCGAGGCTGCTCATCTTCGACGAGCCGACCCGCGGCATCGACGTCGGCGCCAAGTACGCCATCTACGAGATGCTCGACCGGTTCGCGGCCCAGGGCATCGGCGTCATCCTCATCACCTCGGAGCTGCCGGAGGTGCTCGGCATGACCGACCGCGTGGTGGTCTTCCACGAGGGCCGGGTCGCCGGCGTCCTCGAGACGACGCGGTCGGGCCAGGAAGAGATCGTGCAGTACGCCTCCGGACGGATGGACGCGCGCTGAGCGGAGACACGCCATGGCGGATGCGGCGACGAGCGAGAAGCGGAGAGACCTCATCCAGAAGTTCGCCGCCCTCGGCAGCCTCATCGTGCTGAGCGCCGTCTTCGGCGTCACCAGCCCGGCGTTCTTCACGACCAGCAACGCCCTGACCGTCGGGCTCCAGGTGACCTCGATCGCGTACCTCGGCCTGGGCATGACCGTGGTGATCCTCACGGGCGGGATCGACCTCAGCGCCGGGTCCGTCCTGGCGCTCGCCGGCGTCGTCGCCGCGTTCGCCGTCAAGGCCGGGGCCCCGGTCTGGCAGGGCATGGCGCTGGGCCTCCTCGTCGGGTGCGCCGCGGGCCTCCTCAACGGCCTCTTCGTCGCCCGGCTCAAGCTGCCGCCGTTCATCGCCACGCTCGGCATGATGATGGTCGCGCGCGGGATCGCGCTCGACGCCACCGGCGGACGCCCGGTCTCGGGCCTCGGCGAGGGGTTCGGCGTCCTGGGCAACGGCGCCCTGTTCCGGATGGTGCGGATCGGCGCGGACGGCTACCCGGACATCCGGTTCGTCGGGATCCCCTACCCCGTCCTCGTCCTGGCGGCGCTGGCGGTCGTGATCTCCGTGGTGCTGACGCGGACGCGCTTCGGCCGGCACGTGTACGCGGTGGGCTCGAACCAGGAGGCGGCGCGGCTCTCGGGGGTGGACGTCGCCCGCGTCACGGTGACCGCGTACGTGATCTCCGGGTTCTTCGCGGGGCTCACGGGGTGCGTGCTCATGTCCCGCCTCGTCACGGCGCAGCCGAACGAGGGCGTCGCGTACGAGATGGACGCCATCGCCGCCGCGGTCATCGGCGGCGCCTCGCTCACCACCGGCGGCGTGGGCACCATCTCGGGCACGGTCATCGGCGCGTTCGTGATCGGCATCCTGCGGAACGGGCTGAACATGAACGGCGTCTCGTTCTTCCGGCAGCAGATCATCATCGGCGTCGTGATCCTGCTGACGGTCTGGATCGATCAGCTGCGCAGGAGGTCGTCGGCGCGCGTCCGGGTGTTCTCGAGGCAGACCGCGGGCGAGCGGCGGGCGCCGGAGGCGGCGGCGTCCCGCAGGGCGGCGGGTGGTGGAGAGGCGTCGTGAGGAGCAGGTCGGCGGCGTAGGGCAACGATTCGCGTCATACGGAGGACGGCCATGAGGAAGGCACTCTTCGCAGGCTTCGCGGCGGTGGCGGCGCTCTGGGCGAGCGGCGCGCAGGCGGCGGGCGAGATCGCGGTGATCGTCAAGACCACCAACTCGAACTTCTGGCAGAACGTGAACAAGGGGGCGTCCGACGCCATCAAGCTGCCCGCGCTGAAGGGCTACACGATGACGTTCCAGGGCCCGGCCTCGGAGTCGGCCATCGCGGACGAGGTGGCGATGGTCGAGAACGCGGTCACCCGCAAGGTCGCGGCCATCGTGCTCGCGCCCTCGGATCCGGAGGCCCTCATCCCCGCCGTGAAGAAGGCGTGGGAGGCCAAGATCCCCGTGATCATCCTCGACTCGATGCTCGCCGACGCCGGCAAGGGCTACTACAGGTCCTTCCTCGCCACCGACAACGAGAAGGCCGGCGAGCTCTGCGCCAAGGCCCTCATCGACCGGATCGGCAAGGAGGGCAAGATCGCGGTGATGTCCTACGTCGCGGGCGTCGGCTCGGAGATCGGCCGGGTGGGCGGCTTCAAGAAGTACATCCAGCAGAACTCGAAGCTGCAGATCGTGGGCACCTACTACTCCCAGGCGCAGATGGCGACCGCGCTCAACCAGACCACCGACGTCCTCGCCGCCCACCCCGACCTGAAGGGGATCTTCGGCGCCAACGAGCCCACCGCGGTCGGCATGGGCCGCGCGCTGGTGCAGGCCGGCAAGGCGGGCAAGGTCGTGGCCATCGGCTTCGACGGCAACGAGGACCTGCAGAGGTTCGTGAAGGACGGCACGCTCGCGGCCATCGCGGTGCAGGGCTCCTACCAGATGGGGTTCCAGGGCGTGAAGACCGCGCTCGAGGCGATCCAGGGCAAGCAGGTCGCCAAGTTCGTCAACACCGGCGTGGTGATCGTCACGAAGCAGAACATCGAGCAGCCCGAAGCGAAGAACGTCCTGTACTGACGTCAGGAGGAGCCGGCGAGCGCGCTCCGCTCCGCCGGCTCCTGCACGGCGCGCCGCGGTCTCCCCCGGCGCGCCCGGGCCTCCGCCTCGACGGCACGATCGCGCCTGCGTGGCGATCGAGGCGGAGCCCCGTTTCCCGGCTCGACCGGCCGGACCGGCGCCGGTCCCCGGCGCGGGGAGCCATCGCGTGGTGGTGGACGGAGGGATCGATGCGTGCGCTCGACCAGTTCCTGGAGACGATCCGGAGCAACCGCGCGGGGCGGGGCGGGGTGGCCATGTCCGTCTGCTCCGCCCACCCGCTGGTCCTGCGGGCGCTGTACCGGACCGCGCGCCGGCACGACACCTTCGCGCTCGTCGAGTCCACCTCCAACCAGGTGGATCAGTACGGCGGGTACACCGGGCTGAACCCGGCCGACTTCGCCCGCCTGGTGCGCGCGCTCGCGGCGGAGGAGGGCTTCCCCGAGGAGCGCATCCTGCTCGGCGGCGATCACCTCGGCCCGAACACCTGGCGGGCGCGGCCGGCGCGCGCGGCGATGGACGAGGCGCTCGAGCTCGTCGCCGCGTACGTCCGGGCCGGGTACGAGAAGATCCACCTCGACGCGAGCTTCCTCTGCGCGGGCGATCCGTCCCCGCTCCCGGAGGAGGTGATCGCCGACCGGTGCGCGCAGCTCGCGGCGCGGTGCGAGGAGGTCCGCGGAGACGCCGCGCCCGTCTACGTGGTGGGGACCGAGGTCCCGACGCCGGGGGGCGTCCGCGCGGAGGAGGCGATGCGCGTCACCTCCCCCGGCGAGGTGGCGCGCACGCTCGAGGCGTTCGGCGCGGCGTTCCGCAGGCGCGGCCTCGAGGCCGCGTGGGAGCGCGTGGTGGGGCTGGTCGTCCAGCCCGGCGTCGAGTTCGGCGACGGGGGCGTCCACGACTACCAGCCCGCCCCCGGGCTGGCCCGCGCCGTCCTCGCGCACCCGGGGATCGTCTTCGAGGCGCACTCGACCGACTACCAGGCGCCGGGCGCGCTGCGCGCGATGGTGCAGGATCACTTCTGCATCCTGAAGGTCGGCCCCTGGCTCACCTACGCCCTGCGCGAGGCGCTGTTCCTGCTCGAGCTGATGGAGCGCGAGCTCGCGCCGCCCGTCCCCTCGCGCCTGCGCGACACGCTCACCCGCGTCATGCGGGAGGACCCGCGACACTGGGCGGCGTACTACGACGGCCCGCCGGAGGAGGTGTCGTTCAAGCTCGCGTTCAGCTACTCCGATCGCGCCCGGTACTACCTCGGCCGCCCGGAGGTCCTGGAGGCC
Source organism: Pseudomonadota bacterium (assembly GCA_023428085.1). GTDB lineage: Bacteria > Myxococcota > Myxococcia > Myxococcales > Anaeromyxobacteraceae > Anaeromyxobacter. The sequence continues at coordinate 4,602 of JAEYZK010000388.1, read as the reverse complement.
CAGGCGCGGCTCTTCGCGAACCTCTCCCCGCGCCTCCCGGAGACCCTGATCAGCCAGTACATGCCCGCGGCGTTCCTCCACGTCCGGGCCGGCGCGCTCGTCCCCACGCCGCGCGAGCTCGCGGTGGAGCGCGTCCGCGAGGTGATGGAGGTCTACCTGCAGGCGGGCGCCGCGCCCGGCGCGCCCGCTCCGTCCCCGGCGGCGACCGCGCGCGCCGCGCCTGGAGGCCCGCGATGCTGATCGGGATCTCGCCCCTGCTCTCCCCGGAGCTCCTCGCCGTCCTCTGCCGCATGGGCCACGGCGACGAGCTCGTGCTCGCCGACGCGCACTTCCCCGCCGAGTCGGTGAACGAGCGCGTGCTGCGCGCCGACGGCCTCCGCGTCGCGGACCTGCTCGACGCGATGCTCCCGCTCTTCGCGCTCGACACGTACGTGCCGGACCCCGTCGTCATGATGGCGCCGGTCCCCGGGGACACCCCGGACCCGGCCGTCCACGCCCGGTACCGGGCGGCCCTCGCGCGCCACCACCCCGGCGCGCCCGAGACGGCCTTCATCCCGCGCTCCGACTTCTACGCGCGCGCCCGGCGGGCGTTCGCGGTCGTCGTGACCGGCGAGACCGCCAAGTACGGCAACGTCCTGCTCAAGAAGGGCGTCACGCCGGTCGCGCCGCCCTCCTCTCCCCCCCGCTCCAAGGAGCCGTGAAGCCATGTCCCACGCCGCGTCGCCGGTCCCCTCGCTTGCCCTGCCCGCGTACCAGCGCGCCGCCGACGGCGTCGACCCGGGCCTCGTGCCGTCGCGCACGCTCCGCTCCGGGGCGCGCATCCCGGCGGTGGGGCTGGGCACCTTCGGCTCCGATCGCTACCGGGGCGAGGACATCGCCGCCGCCGTGGTCGGCGCCGCCGGGGTCGGATACCGGCACTTCGACTGCGCGTCCGTCTACGGGAACGAGCCGCTCATCGGGCAGGCGCTCGCCCGGATCCAGCGCGGCGGCGTGCGGCGCGACGAGCTCTGGATCACCTCCAAGGTCTGGAACGACAAGCACGGCGAGGGGGACGTGATCGCCTCGTGCCGGCAGTCGCTCGCCGATCTCCAGCTCGAGTACCTCGACCTCTACCTCGTGCACTGGCCCTTCCCGAACTACCACGCCCCCGGCTGCGACGTGAGCTCGCGCTCGCCGGACGCGAAGCCCTACCTCCACGAGCGCTACATGCGGACCTGGCGGGAGATGGAGCGCCTGGTGGACCTGGGGCTCGTCCGCCACATCGGCACCTCGAACATGACCGTGCCCAAGCTCCGCCGCGTGCTCGCGGACGCGCGGATCCCGCCGGCGTGCAACGAGATGGAGCTCCACCCCCACTTCCAGCAGCCGGAGCTGTTCCGGTTCGTGGTCGAGCACGGGATCGTCCCGATCGGCTTCTGCCCCATCGGCTCCCCGACCCGGCCCGAGCGCGATCGGACCGCGGGCGACACCGTGGACATCGAGGATCCCGTCATCGTCGGCATCGCGCGGCGCCTCGGGGTGCACCCCGCGACGGTGTGCGTGAAGTGGGCCGTCCAGCGCGGCCAGGTGCCGATCCCCTTCTCGGTGAAGCGGCACGAGTACCTGGGCAACCTCCAGGCGGCCGTGTCCCCGCCGCTCACCGCGGAGGAGATGCAGGCCGTCGCCCGGATCGACCGGAACTGCCGGCTCATCAAGGGACAGGTCTTCCTCTGGAAGGACGGCCAGCGCTGGGAGGATCTCTGGGATCTGGACGGAGAGATCACGCCGCCGTGACACCGCGCGAGCGCCGTCACGCGCCGCGGAGCGCGCCATGAAGACCGTCCGCGTCGTCGCGAGCGGTGCCCTGCGGCCCTCGGCCAGCCGCGCCTGCCAGGCGGCGCTGGACGCCCTGGGGCTGCGCGTGTCGGGCTGCGGCGATGCCTGAGCGGCGCGGCGCCGGAGCGCCGCGCTCCGGCAGGAGGACACGGACATGAGCCACGCCTGGTCCGCCGTGGATCTGGGAGCGGAGAGCGGCCGGGTGTTCGTGGGTCGGCTCGAGGGGGGCCGCGTCGTGCTCCAGGAGGCGCACCGGTTCGCGAACCGGACGGCGCGGGTGGAGGGGACGCTGCGCTGGGACGTCCAGCGCCTCTACGGCGAGATCCTCGCCGGCCTGGGCGCGGCCGCGCGGGCGGGCCGCGGGCTCGACAGCGTGGCGATCGACGGGTGGGGCGTGGACTTCGGCCTGCTCGACGCGCGCGGGGAGCTGCTCGCCCCGCCCTTCCACTCCCGCGACCGCCAGACGGACGGGATCCCGGACCGGCTCCACGCGCGCGTCCCGGAGCCCGACCTCTGGGCCGCGACCGGGGTGCAGGCGCTGCAGACCAACACCCTGTACCAGCTGTTCGCCATGGCGCGCCGGAGATCGTCCACGCTCCTCCGCGCCGCCCGGCTCCTCTTCATCCCCGATCTCCTCGCGTACTGGCTGTGCGGCGTCCAGGCGGCCGAGCACACCATCGCGTCCACGTCGCAGTGCTACGACCTCGCGCAGCGCACCTGGATCGTGCCGCTGCTGGCGCGCGCGCGGATCCCTGCGCACCTCTTCCCGCCCGTCGTCCCGCCCGCCACGAAGCTCGGGCCGCTGCGGAGCGCGCCCGCGCGGCGCGCGGGGCTCCCGGGCGTGCAGGTGGTCGCGCCCGCGTGCCACGCCACCGCCTCGGCCGTGGCGGCCATCCCGGCCGAGGTCCCGGACCACGCCTACGTCAGCGCGGGGACGTCGTCGCTCGTGGGCACGACCCTCGCGGCGCCCGTCCGGAGCGAGCGCGCGCGGAGGCTCGGGTTCACGAACGAGGCCGGCGTGGACGGGACCGTGTGCCTGCACCGCAGCGTGGCCGGGCTCCGGCTCCTGCAGGAGTGCCGCCGCGCCTGGGCCGGCGCCGGCGGCGCGCTCGACTCCGCGTCGCTGGCGGCGCAGGCGGCGGCGGGGAGGCCGCTCCGGTCGATCGTGGACCCCGACCACCCGTCGCTGCGGGAGCCGGACGACATGCCCGCGGCGATCCGGGCGCTCTGCGCGCGCACGGGGCAGCCTGCCCCCGACACGCGCGCGGAGCTCCTGCGAACCATCCTCGAGAGCCTCGCCTGGAGCTACCGGCGCACGCTCCACGACCTGGAGGCCCTGCTCGGGCGGCGGCTGGAGGTCGTCCACGTCGTCGGCGGCGGCGCGCGCAACGCGCTCCTCTGCCAGCTCACGGCCGACGCCTGCGGGCGGCCGGTGCTCGCCGGGCCGGCCGAGGCGGCCGCGCTCGGGAACGTGCTCGCCCAGGCGATCGCGACCGGCGCCTGCGCGTCCTGGAGCGAGGCGAGGGCGCTGGCGCGGGCCTCCTGCGCCCCGGTCCGCTACGAACCGGCGGACCCCGCGGCGTGGGACGAGGCCGCGGCGCGGGTGGAGCCGGCGCTCGAGCGCCCGCACGACGACGGAGACGGAGCTACTCCCGCCCCATCGATCTGAGCAGCGCAGCCCGCGCGGCGGAGAGGTCGTACTCGGCCTGGACCCGCTGCGCGGCCGCGGTGCTCACCGCCACCTGCGCGTCGCCGAGCTCGATGATGCTGCCCGCCCCGGCCTGGAACCGCCCCTCGGCGAGCCGGAGCCGCTCGCGCGCGGCGGTCTCGGCCTCGGCCGCCGCCTCCACCGCGCCGCGGGCGGCGCGCACGCCGAGGTGCGCCTGCTCGAGCGCGACGCGGATGTCGGTGCGGAGCGCGATCTCCTGCGCGCGGAGCGACGCGAGCGACGCCTCGGCCTCGCGCACGCGCGCGGAGGTGAGGCCGCCGTCGAAGAGGCTCCACGAGAGGTTCACCCCGGCGGTCCAGGCGCCGCTCGTGTCGTCGGGGCGCGGGCCGGAGCGGCCGTAGGTCGCGCGCGCGCCGAGGCTCGGCAGCCAGCCGGCGCGGGCGGCGGCGCGGCTCTGCTCGCCCGCCCGCTCCTGGGCGGCGATCGTCGCGAGCTCCGGGCGCCGGGAGAGCGCCTCCGCGACGAGCGGCTCGAGCGACCCCGCCTCGCCCTCGACCTCCGGCAGCGTGTCGTCGGCCACGTCGAACGGCTCCCAGCGCTCGAGCCCCATCGCCTGCGCGAGGCGGGCCTTCGCGCTCGCGTACGCGTTCTCGGCGCGGATGAGCGCGAGGCGCGCGGACGCGAGATCGGCGCGGGTCTGGGCGAGGGCGATCGGGGGCTGGGTGCCCACGTCCACGAACGCCTGCACCTGGCGGAGGTGGGCCTCGTTGTTCGCCACGGTCTCGCGCGCCACGCGGGTGAGGTCGCGCTCGGCGCGGGCGGCGAAGTAGGCGGCCCGCACCGCGGAGACGACGTCGAGGCCCGTGGTCTCGGCGGCGCTCCGCAGCGCGTCGGCGCTGGACCGCGCCGAGCGCCAGCGGAACAGCGTCCCGGCGTCGAAGAGGGTCTGGTCGGCGGCGACGCCGGCGCGCCAGGTCGTGCCGTCGCGCCCGGCGTCGAGCGCGTCGTCGCGGTCGGTGCCGGACCACTCGACCGCGCCGCTCACCCCGACCTGCGGGAGGAGCCCGGAGCGCGCCTGGTCCGCGCGGGCGACGCCGGCCCGGGCGTTCGCCTCGGCC
>JAEYZK010000359.1 GCA_023428085.1 Pseudomonadota bacterium | reverse complement strand
GGAAGCAGCAGTCCGAACTCGCACAGCAGATTTGCTCCCTGATCCCCCTGTTCACGGACGTGGACGTCGCCCCCGTCGGGAACGGCGCTCATCAGCTCCGTTATCAGGACCGCTGGAACCCGAGCGTCTGGTACACGCCGCAAGAGGTCTCGGACGGAACGATCCTCCTGACCTCGTTCCTCACCCTTCAGTACCAGAGCCCGCCGATCTCGCTCGTCGCGATCGAGGAGCCCGAGCGCGGGTTGCATCCCTACCTCCTCGAGCAGCTCGTCGCCTTCCTGCGGGGTCTCACGCGCGGCGAAGGCGGCCGCGCTCCGATCCAGGTGGTCCTCGCGACCCACTCGCCGGAACTTCTGGAGTACCTCGAGCCGCAGGAGGTCCGGTTCGTCGGAAGGGATCCGCAGACCGGCTCGACCACCGTGAAGTCTGTTCCTTCCAACGACCCCGACTGGCCTCGCTACTTCGCCGAGTACCGGGAATCGCTGCGCGAAGCGTGGCTCTCCGGCAGCCTCGGTGGCGTACCTGGGGTGTAGTCTTCATTCATGAGCGTCCGGGTCGCGGTCCACGCCGAGGGCAGTCGCGAGACCGCCGGCTTCGCGGCCAGGCCCGCGCCGGGGTCGGTCGTGCCAGCCGGCCTCGAGGGTCCCGCGCACGTGCTCGTTCGGCGGATCTTGAGCGAGGACTCCAAGCTCCCGCCCGAGGCGGTTCGCTTCATCGAGCCGCTGAGAACCGGCACGGGGCTCGTGGCCCGAGGCTCCCAGCTCCGGCACCGTCCGATCGTCCGCCAACTCCTCGCCGGGTGGGCCCCCGGCCAGATGAAGCCGGACGTGTTCGTCATCTTGGTGGACGCCGATGGGGAAGCCGGCCGCGAAAGAGATCTCCGAGACTGGACAGCGGACCTGGGAGCATGCGCGATCGGAGTGGCCGTTCAAGAGTTCGAGGCATGGCTCGTCTCCGACCATGCCGCGGTGCAGGGCTCGCTCGGCGTCGAGTTTCCCGCCACGGCCGAGCCGGAGGCGATGAGACCGCGCGAAGCCAAGCGGCTGCTCGATGACGCGATCGCTCGGTCGGGGAAGGCTGCCGCGGAGGTTCGCAAGACGATCGCCGCTCTGCTGAGTCTGACCGCCGTCGCGAACCGGTGTCGCGCGTTCAGATCCTTCCGCGAAAGCCTCCAAGCGTCGAAACCGGCCTGAGCGCCATCCGACCCGAACCCGCAGCCGAGCCGCCACAAGCAACGCCGCCCAGGCGGCCGGGCGGGCCCGCCGGAGCGAGCCGACCATCAGCGCAGGCGCCGAACGCCGGCTGGCGTGGCACGCGCGCGTGGAGGAGTGAGCGCGCGCGCCGCCGATGTCCGAGGCGGCCACCCGCGCGAAGCGCGGAGGTGGCCGCCGAGTTTCGGCGGCGCGCCCGCGGGATCACCTGCGGCACGCGCGCGTTCTACGACTGTTCGTGGGCGCCGAGCACTCGACCCTGGTCGGCGAGCCCGGCGGGCCCGGCCGGCCGCCCCACGGCAACGCGCCCCAGGCGAGGCGTACGGTAAGTGAACGGCCACGCTCAGCTCCCTGATCGGCTCAGGGCGAGCGGAGAGCGAAGTCCGCCTGGCTCTCGCATTCCCAGTGCGCCTACAGCTCCAGCACCACCGGCAGGACCGTGGGCCTCCGCCCGGTGGTCTTCCGGAAGTACCGCCGCACCGCGAGGCGGATCGCCTCCTGGACCTCCTCGACCGAGGCGCGCGCGTTGGGCGAGAGCTCCTCGAGGGCGCGGAGGACCTCGCCGCGGAGCTCCTCCTCGTTGCCCTCGAACGCCGCCACCCCGCGCGCGAAGAGCTCCGGGCCGCGCACGATCGCGCCGGTGGCGCGCTCGACGACGAGGACCGCGATGCAGAGGCCCGCCTCCGAGAGCAGGCGGCGATCGCGGACCACCATGGCCCCGATGTCCTCGCCCACGAGGAGCTCGCGGTCGGTGTAGACGCGGCCGGTGGGCACGCGATCCGGGAGCACGGCGGCGCCCGCGTCGGAGAGCTCGAGCACCTGGCCGTCGGTGAGGATGGTCCGGCCCCGCACGCCCTCCGCGGCGGCGTGGGCCGCGTGCTTCGCGAGGTGGCGGTACTCGCCGTGGATCGGGACGAAGTGCGCCGGCCGGGCGAGCGAGATGACCCGCCGCTGCTCCGCCTCCTGCGCGTGGCCCGAGACGTGGAGCGGGCGCAGGCTCTCGTAGACCACCTCCGCGCCGCGGCGGGCGAGATCGTTCACGACCTGTCCGACCGCGATCTCGTTCCCCGGGATGAACCGCGAGGACAGGATGACGAGGTCCCCGGGCGAGATCTCGAGGTCCGGGTGCTCGCCGCGGGCGAGCCGGGCGAGCGCGCTGCGGGGCTCGCCCTGCGTGCCGGTGGTGAGGACGCAGAGCTCCTTCCGCGGGAGCGTCCGCGCCTCGGCGTTCGAGACCGGCATCCACCCCGGCATCTCGAGGTAGCCGAGGTTCAGGGCGATCTCGACGTTGGCCTCCATCGAGCGGCCCAGGAAGGCGAGCCGCCGGCCGAACGCCCGGGCCGCGTTCACGATCCCCTGGATGCGGTGGACGTTGCTCGCGAAGCAGGCGACGAACACCCGGCCGCGCGCGCCCTCGAACGCCTCCTCGAGCGCCGGCCCGACCTGCGCCTCGGAGAGCGAGACGCCGGCGCGCTCGGCGTTGGTCGAGTCGGAGAGGAGGAGGCGCACGCCCTCCCGCCCGAGCCCCTCGAGGGCGGCCAGGTCCATGCCCGGCCCGCGGACCGGCGTCGGGTCGATCTTGAAGTCGCCCGTGTGGACGATCGTCCCCTGGGGGGTCGAGAGGGCGAGGCCGCAGGCGTCCGGGATCGAGTGCGTGACCGCGAGGAACCGCGCGGAGATCGGCGAGGACGCGCCGGCCGGGCGCACGTCACCCGGCGTCACCACGCGCAGATCCGCCTGCACGTTCGCCTCCGACAGGCGCGGGCGGAGGAGCGCCAGCGTGAACGGCGTCCCGTAGACCGGGACCGGCACGTCCCGGAGCAGGAACGGCAGCGCGCCGATGTGGTCCTCGTGACCGTGGGTGAGGAAGACGGCGCCGACCTGCTCGCGCCGCTCCCGGAGCCACGAGAGGTCGGGGGCGATGACGTCCACCCCGATGGGCTCGTTCGGGAAGAGGATGCCGCAGTCCACCACGGCGATCCGGCCGTCGCACTCGACGGCCAGGCAGTTCATGCCGATCTCGCCGAGGCCGCCGAAGGGGAGGATCCGGACCGGAGGGGCCACGGGGCCCAATGTACCCCTGCGGCCGATCCGCCGCTCTTTCTCTACCCAGGCTCGACCCGGGCTCGACCCGCCCCGCGGCACATTGCCGTGATCGAAAAATTCCCTTGCGCAGGGACGATCCGACCCTTGTGTTTCCGCGCGAATTCCCTTACCAATGCGCCCCCCCAGTTGCGGAGGTCGCAGGTGTATACGGATTTCTCGAAGCTTCGGAACATCGGGATCTCGGCCCACATCGACAGCGGCAAGACCACGCTGACCGAGCGGATCCTCTTCTACACGAACCGCATCCACGCCATTCACGAGGTGAAGGGCAAGGACGGCGTCGGCGCGACGATGGATTCGATGGATCTGGAGCGCGAGCGCGGCATCACCATCGCCTCCGCCGCGACGCACTGCGAGTGGAAGGGCCTCCACTTCAACATCATCGACACCCCCGGGCACGTCGACTTCACCATCGAGGTGGAGCGGTCGCTGCGCGTGCTCGACGGCGCCGTGCTCGTCCTGTGCGCGGTGGCCGGCGTCCAGAGCCAGTCGCTCACCGTCGATCGGCAGATGCGCCGCTACAAGGTCCCGCGCCTCGCCTTCGTGAACAAGTGCGACCGGACCGGCGCGAACCCGATCCGCGTCAAGGACCAGCTGCGCGAGAAGCTCCAGCACAACCCCGTGCTGATGCAGCTGCCCATCGGTCTCGAGGACAAGTTCGACGGCGTCGTCGATCTCGTGACCATGAAGGCCTACAAGTTCACCGGCGAGGACGGGCAGAACATCCTCGAGGAGGAGATCCCGGCGGACATGGTGGCCGACGCCCAGAAGGCGCGCGAGGAGATGCTCGACGCGGCGTCCATGTTCTCCGACGAGCTCACCGAGGCCATCCTCGAGGAGCGCGTGACGCCGGACCTCATCAGGAAGGCGATCCGCAAGGGCACCATCGAGCTCAAGCTCACCCCCGTCTTCATGGGCTCCGCCTACAAGAACAAGGCGGTCCAGAAGCTGCTCGACGGCGTCGTGGACTACCTGCCCGATCCGACCGAGGTCGTGAACGAGGCCCTCGACCTCACCAAGGACGAGGAGAAGGTCGTCCTCACGATCGACACCGAGAAGCCGACCGTGGCCCTCGCGTTCAAGCTCGAGGACGGGCGGTACGGCCAGCTCACGTACCTGCGCATCTACCAGGGCAAGCTCGCCCGCGACTCCTTCATCACCAACATGCGGACCGGCAAGGACCACCGCGTGGGCCGGCTCGTGCGCATGCACGCCGACCAGATGGAGGACATCGACGCCGCGGGCGCGGGCGACATCGTCGCGATGTTCGGCATCGAGTGCAACTCGGGCGACACCTTCACCGACGGTTCGGTGAAGCTGAACATGACCTCGATGCACGTGCCCGAGCCGGTGATCGCGCTCTCGATCAAGCCGGTGGACAACAAGAGCGAGAACAACATGTCGAAGGCCCTGCGGCGCTTCACCCGCGAGGACCCGACGTTCCGCGCCGGCATCGACGAGGAGAGCGGCGAGACCATCATCCGCGGCATGGGGGAGCTCCACCTCGAGGTCTACATCGAGCGGATGAAGCGCGAGTACAGCGCGGTCGTGCAGGCGTCGCCGCCGCAGGTCGCCTACCGCGAGACGGTCGGCCAGCGCGCGGACTTCGCGTACACGCACAAGAAGCAGACCGGCGGCTCCGGCCAGTTCGGCCGCGTGTGCGGCTACCTCGAGCCGTGCGAGGCGCAGTTCGAGTTCGTGGACGACGTCGTCGGCGGCGCCATCCCGCGCGAGTTCATCAGCTCGGTGGAGAAGGGCTTCCGCTCGATGCTGGCGAAGGGCCGGCTCCTCGGCTTCCCCGTCGTGAACGTCCGCGTCGTCATCAACGACGGCGCGAGCCACGCGGTGGACTCCTCGGACATCGCCTTCCAGGAGGCCGCCCGCGGCGCCTGGCGCGAGGCGTTCGATCGCGCGAAGCCGAAGCTGCTCGAGCCGATCATGCGGGTCGTCGTGGAGGGCCCGGCGGAGTTCTCCGGCGGGATCCTCGGCACGCTCATGCAGCGCCGCGCGATGATCATCGGCTCGCAGGAGGACGCGGGCATGGCCAAGATCGAGGCCGAGGTCCCGCTGGCCGAGATGTTCGGCTACTCCACCACCCTGCGCTCGTCCACCCAGGGCAAGGCCGACTTCACGATGGAGTTCTCCCGTTACCTCCCCGTCCCCGCCGCCACCGCCGAGGAGCTCCTGGCGAAGGCGAAGGGCAAGGACGCCGCCCAGGCGGGCAAGAAGTAGAGCGAAGGAGCGCGCACATGTACCGCAAGGAAGTGAACGCGCAGAGCCCGCTGCGGATCCTGGAGAAGTCGATCCACGGCGGCCTCGGCAAGGGGAACCTGGGCGTGATCCTCGCGCCCGCCGGCGTCGGCAAGTCGGCCTGCCTCGTCCAGATCGGCCTCGACGATCTCATGCGGGAGCGGACCGTCCTGCACGTCGCCGTCGGCCAGACGGTGGAGCACGTCTCCACCTGGTACGACGTGCTCTTCGACGACCTCGCCGACCGGGTCGGCCTCGCCGATCGCGCCGCCGTGCGGGAGAGCGTCGGCCGCTGCCGCCTCATCCGCGCCGTCGCCGAGGGCGCGTTCGGCCCCCAGAAGCTCGACGAGGCGCTCGCCCAGCTCCAGCAGACGGTGAAGCTCCCGCCGTCGGCGATCCTGATCGACGGGTTCGACTGGAAGGGCCCGGGCTGCACCGCCGCGGTCGAGGCGATCAAGGCCACGGCGAAGCGGATCGGCGCCGAGCTCTGGATGACCGCCCAGACGCCGCGCGGCTACGACGTCGCCCGGCCGAACACGCTCGCGCCGCCGTGCGAGCCCTGCGCGAAGCTCATCGACGTGGCCCTGTTCCTCGAGCCGCAGGGGAGCCACGTGGCGCTCCGGCTCGTGAAGGATCACGAGCACGCGTCGCCCGCGGACGTGCAGCTCACGCTCCACATGGACACGCTCCGGCTCGTCCACGACGGTGACGCCGCCGCCCCGGTGAAGCTCCCGGCCCGCTGGCACACGCTCCTCGCGCTCGGCACCGCCGGCGCCGAGGCCGAGTTCGGCGCCAACGCCGAGAAGTTCGGCGTGCAGGAGGTGAACTTCACCTTCCAGGGCCGCGACGAGATCGCCCGCACCCGCGGGCTCGTCGAGCTCACCGCCGACGAGCTGAAGCTCGGCGAGGTCAGCGCCGCGTACCTGAAGGCGCACATGCACCGGACCTACCCGGCGACGCCGGCGTTCCAGCACGTGCTCCAGGCCATCTGGCACCAGGTGAGCACCGCGAGCGAGGTGTTCGCGGTCGGCACCCTCGAGGCCGACGGCACCACGCACGGCGGCACGGGCTGGGCGGTCGAGCTCGCCCGGCACTGGAAGAAGCCGGTCCACGTCTACGACCAGGAGAAGAAGCGCTGGTTCGCCTGGAGCGGCAAGGAGTGGTCCGCCGAGGACGCGCCGGTCGTCACCCGCGAGCGGTTCGCGGGCTGCGGCACGCGCTCCCTGAACGACGCCGGCAAGGCGGCGATCCGCGAGCTGTTCGAGCGGAGCTTCGGGAAGAAGTAGGGCCCGCCGGAAGGCCCGGCCTCCGTCGGGCGGATCGACTATGTTCGGTCCCCCGATGGAACCGTCCGACCCCCTCCGCGGCCTCAACGACGCCCAGCGCGAGGCGGTCCTGCACGGCGAGGGGCCGCTGCTCGTCCTGGCCGGCGCCGGCAGCGGCAAGACGCGCGTCATCGTCCACCGGATCGCCCGGCTCGTGCGCGAGCTGGGCGTCATGCCGTGGCACGTCCTCGCGGTCACCTTCACCAACAAGGCCGCGGGCGAGATGCGGGAGCGGCTCGAGGCCTTGCTCGGGCCGGTGCTCGCGGCGGACCTCTGGGTCCAGACCTTCCACGCCTTCGGCGCGCGGTTCCTCCGGCGCGAGGCGGCCCGGGCCGGGCTCTCCCCGTCGTTCCCGATCTACGACGACGACGACCAGGTGCGGCTCGCGAAGGGCCTCCTCGCCGAGGCGGGCCACGACGACGATCTCTCCCCGCGCGAGCTCCTGAGCCGGATCGACGGCTGGAAGAACGAGGGGCTCGCGCCGGAGGAGGTCCGGGTCGTCGCCGGCGACCGCAAGGGCGCCCGCGATCGCGACCTGTACGCCCGCTACACCGCGGCGCTGCGCCGGGCCGGCGCGGTGGACTTCGGCGATCTGCTCGTCATGCCGCTCCGGCTCCTCGAGGCCGACCCGGCGATGCGGGCCCGGTGGGCGGGGCGGTTCCGGTTCCTGCTCGTCGACGAGTTCCAGGACACGAACCCGGCGCAGTACCGCCTCCTCCGCCACCTCGCGGGGGAGAAGCGGAACGTCTGCGTCGTCGGCGACGACGACCAGGCCATCTACCGGTGGCGCGGCGCGGACGTCGAGAACATCCTCGGCTTCGACCGCGACTTCCCGGGCACGAAGGTGGTGAAGCTCGAGCAGAACTACCGCTCGACCCAGCGGATCTTGAGGGCGGCCAACGCGGTGATCGCGCGGGCGGGGGGCCGCGAGGCCAAGACCCTCTTCACCCGCAACGGCGAGGGCCCGAAGGTCGAGGTGCTGCCGTGTGAAGACGAGCGCGACGAGGCGAGGCTCATCGCGCTGCGGGTGAAGTCGGCCATCGACAAGGGCGTGTCGGCGCGCGAGGTCGCGGTGTTCTACAGGGTCCACGCGCAGTCGCGGCCGTTGGAGGAGGCGCTGCGGGCGGCGGGTATCGCCTACGTGATCGTCGGCGGCGTGCGCTTCTACGAGCGCGCCGAGGTGAAGGACGTGCTCGCGTACCTGCGGCTGCTCCTCAACCCCAACGACGACGTGAGCCTCCTGCGGGTGATCAACACGCCCTCGCGCAAGATCGGCAAGACCACCCTCGACCGGGTGCAGCTGCAGGCGATCCGAAAGCAGTGCTCGCTCTGGAGGATCATCGCGTCGGGGGACTTCACCGACGACGTCGCGGGCGCCGCGCGCAAGGCGCTGGTGGGCTTCTACACGCTCGTCGCGGGGATGCGAAAGCGCGCGCTGGACCTCTTGGATCAGCCCTCGGCGCTGGGGCGCATGGTCTATCAAGAGACCGGCTACGAGCGGATGCTCAACGAGAAGAACGAGCCCGAGGACGAGGCGCGCAGAGAGAACGTCGAGGAGCTCCTCGGCACGCTGGAGTCGTACGAGGAAGAGACCGAGGAGCCCACGCTGAGCGACTGGCTGGAGCGGGTGACGCTCGCCGAGACGGCGCCCGAGGGCGAGGTCGCCGAGCGGGTGTCGTTGATGACCGTGCACTCCGCGAAGGGCCTGGAGTTTCAGAAGGTCTTCATCACCGGCCTCGAAGAGGGGATGTTCCCCTACAAGGGCATCGAGTTCGGGGCCGACCCCGAGGAGCTGGAGGAGGAGAGGCGCCTCGCCTACGTGGCGATCACCCGCGCGCGGCAGGAGCTCACGGTGAGCTTCACGCGCTTTCGGCAGATCTTCGGGCAGACGAAGGTGAACGGGCCCTCGAGGTTCTTGAAGGAGCTGCCCGACGACGTGCTCTCGCAGCCCGTCGCGCGCCGAGGGATGGACCTCACCGCGAGGAGCGCGCCGCCGCCCCCGCCGCACCGCCGTCACGAGGTCGCCGAAGACGACGGCCCCGCGGCGGAGGATGGGCCGGTGCTGGTGCGCGACGGCGCGATGCCCACGAGCTACCGCAGGGGGTCACGGGTGAAGCACCCGAAGTTCGGCCTGGGCACCGTGAAGGGGGTCATCCACGGCGCGGAGCTCAAGCTGGAGGTGTACTTCCCCGGGGTGGGCCAGACGAAGGTGCTGCTCGCGCAGTTCGTCCAACCGCTCTATTAGGGCTCCCCCGGGAGCACCAGCACCACCTCGACGCTGTCCTCCGCGCGTCGGCCGTTGGGCAGGCGGTACACCCCCGCGGGCTCGATGCGCTCCCGCGCGATGCCCGCGCCCGCCAGCGCCGTCGCCAGCGCCTCGGCC
>JAEYZK010000315.1 GCA_023428085.1 Pseudomonadota bacterium | reverse complement strand
CCGCGATCCTCCCGGCCTCCCCCACCGCGCTCCCTGCCGCGCTCGCGGCCACGCTGCCTGCGGCGGGCGCGGCCGCCGTCCCGTTCGCCCTCCCCCAGCTCTTCCTCTCGTTCCTGAAGATCGGCTCCGTCCTGTACGGGAGCGGCTACGTGCTCCTCGCCTTCCTCCGCGCCGAGCTCGTCGTCCGGCTCGGCTGGCTCTCGGAGGCGCAGCTCCTCGACGCGGTGGCCGTCGGCCAGGTCACGCCGGGGCCGGTCTTCACCACGGCCACGTTCGTCGGCTATCTCCTGGGAGGCGGGGCGGGGGCGGCGGCCGCGACGCTGGGCATCTTCCTGCCGGCCTTCCTCTTCGTCGCCGTCTCGGGCCCGCTCGTCCCGCGCCTGCGGCGCTCGCCGCTCGCGGGGGCGTTCCTCGACGGCGTCAACGTGGCCTCGCTCGCGCTGATGGCCCTCGTCACCGTGCAGCTCGGGGCCGGGGCCCTGCGGGACCCCGCCGGCGTCGGCCTCTTCGCGGCGAGCGCGCTGCTCCTGCTCCGCACGCGGGCGTCCTCGAGCTGGCTCGTCCTCGCGGGCGCCGCGATCGGCGCCGCGCTCGGCTGGCTCTCGCCGCCGCCCGGGGTGGGATAGTGTAGCGGCCGTGCCCGGCCCCATTCACCTCCTGAACCCGATGACGGCGCTGGCCGGCTCCGAGTGGCGCACGGTCGAGCTCTTCCGCCTCCTCCGGCCGCACGCGGAGGTGCGGGTCTGGTCCGCGCGCGCGCCGCACCCGCGCCTGGCCGGGCTCGTGCCGATCGAGCGGCTCGACCCCTGGCGGCTCCGGTTCCCCCGCGACGGCACGCTGGTGTTCGTGGGCGCGTACCACCGGGTCGGGCGGTGGGTGCACCTCTCGCGCGCCCGGCGCCGCGTCGTCGTCTACAACACGCTCCACCCGGAGCTGCTCGCACGGCGGCTCGGCCGGATCGGCTCCTTCGGCCGGTACCGGCTCGAGTTCGCGTTCGCCTCGCGCTGGCTGCAGGAGGCGAGCGGCCAGCCCGGCCCGGTGCAGATCTCGATCGTCGATCTCGAGCGGTTCACGCCGCGCACGGGCCCGCGGCCCGACCGGCCCTTCACCGTCGGCCGGCTGAGCCGCGACGTCGCGGAGAAGTTCCACCCCGGCGACGCGGCGCTCTTCGGCCAGCTCGCGCGCGAAGGCGTGCGCGTCCGGATCATGGGGGGCACCTCGCTCCGCGCGCACGGGCCGGTGGACGAGCGGATCGAGCTCCTCCCCCACGGCGCGGAGGACGCGGCCGAGTTCCTGCGGAGCCTCGACTGCTTCGTCTACCGCACCGACGACGCCTGGCCCGAGCCGCACGGGCGGGTGGTCCAGGAGGCGATGGCCTGCGGGCTCCCGGTCGTCTGCGGCCAGGTCGGCGGGATGCGCGAGTACGTCGAGCACGGCCGCACCGGGTTCGTGTTCCAGGACGACGCCGAGGGGCTCGCGCTCGTGCGGCGGCTGCGCGACGGCGGCGCCCAGGCGGCGCGCATGGGGGCCGAGGCCCGGCGGGCGGCGGAGCGGATCTTCTCGCCGGAGGCGAAGCGCGGGGTGATCGACTTCTACCTGCGCGGCGGATGAGATCGGGCGCCCGCGCCCGCGGCCCTCACCCGCGGTACAACCCCCGCTCCCGCGCGTAGGCGAGCACCCTCCGCGGCACCAGCCCCGCGACGTCCTCGCCGCGGGCGAGCCGCTCGCGGATGGCGCTCGACGAGATCGCCGGCAGCATCGGCGCGCCCTCGACCGGCGGCCAACCCTCCCGCCCGATCACGATCACGCCGGCGAGCTCCCGGACCCGGTCCCAGCGGTACCACTTGGGCGTGTCCGGCAGGATGTCCGCGCCGACGACGAGCGAGAACCGGCGGTCCGGGTGCTTCGCGGCGAGGTGCTCGAGGAGGCGGGCCGTCTTCCCGGCGAGCGGATCGCCGGCGAGCTCCGCCTCGGCGGCGCAGACGAACGCGCCGCGCACGGCGCGGACCGCGAGCTCGCACATGCGAACGCGGTCCTCGAAGGGCGCGAGCGCCTTCCCGAAGGGATGGACGAAGGCGGGGACGAGCCAGACCTCGTCCACCTCCTGCGTCGAGAGCGCCCACCAGGCCGCCATGACGTGGGCCACGTGCGGCGGGTTGAACGAGCCGCCGAGGAGGGCGACGTGCCTGCCTGCCGTTGCGCCGGTCATCGCACCGACACCTTGGCGCCCGGGCCGAGCGCGCCGCGCACGCGCCGGAGCTCCGCGCCCTCGGCCGAGAAGACCACGAGCTCGAGCGCGGTGCCCTCGAGCTCCAGGAAGGCGAAGGTGGCCGGCCGCGCCGCGTCCGCCGCGGCCCGGAGGTGACCGGGCGTCACGAACGCGCGCGGCCCGATCTGGACGAGCGCCGCGGCGTCGCTCTTGCCGTGGAAGAGCAGCGCGGCGTTGGCGATGTCGTCGCGGCCGAGGTCCGCCTTGTCGTGCACGAGCAGGCAGACGTGGCCGTCGAGCATGTCCACCGTCATCGTGGGCGCGCCGAGCGCCGCCTCGGGGCACGCGCGGCTCGCGACGCGGGTGATCCGCCCGGCGAGCGGGTCCGCGCCCGCCGACCGCCGCCGCGCCAGGGCGGCGTCCACGTCCGCCGCGCAGCCCCCGAGGAAGAAGACCCGCTCCGCGCCCGCGCGCGCGAAGATGTCGAGCGCGAGGGCGAGCGCGTCGACGTTCCCGTGGCTGTCGCTGGCGAGGCCGATCCGGAGCACGGCGCGATCTTAACCCGGAGGGTCCTGCGATCACTCGTAGATGAGGAAGGACCGCCGGCGGCGCGCGAACGCCCGCTCCTCCGGCGCGAGCGGCCGCGACAGCTCCGCCAGGGTGGCCCCCGCCTCGATGCCCCGCCGCTCCCGGTCGGAGCCGCACAGGAGGTCGAACGCGAGCACGTCGTCCACGAACTCGTACCGCTCCGTCCGCCAGGCGAACCGCTCCGGCGCCTGTCGCCGCGCGTGCAGCACGCAGGCGAGGCCGGCGCGGAAGGGCCGGAACCGCGCCGGATCGGTGACGAACAGCTCGACGCCGTGGCAGCGGGTCCCCGCGTGCTTGTCCCAGGTCGGGACGAAGCTCGCCGGCCGGAGCGCCACGCCCGGGAGCCGCTCGCGGGCGAGGTCCTCGGCGAGCCGCGCGCCGTCCAGCCAGGGCGCGCCCATGAGCTCGAACGGGCGCGTCGTCCCGCGGCCCTCGGAGAGGTTCGTCCCCTCGAGCAGGCACATGCCGGGGTAGACGAGGGCGGTCTCCGGGGTCGGCATGTTGGGGGACGGGAACACCCATGGGAGACCGGTCTCGCGGAAGGACTGGCCGCGCCGCCAGCCCTCGCACTCCGCGACCGCGAGCTCGAGCTCCAGCCGCCGCTCGGCGCGGAAGAGCCGGGCGAGCTCGCCCACGGTCATCCCGTGGCGGACCGCGAGGTCGTGCAGGCCGCAGAAGCTCTCGAACCCGGGGCGGAGCGCCGGGCCCTCCACGAGCACGCCGCCGAGCGGGTTCGGGCGATCGAGCACGAGGAAGCCGATCCGCGCCGCCGCGGCCGCCTCCATGCAGAGCATCATCGTCGCCTGGTACGTGTAGTAGCGGGTCCCGACGTCCTGGATGTCGAAGACGAGCACGTCGAGCCCGGCGAGGAGCTCCGGAGCGGGCTTCAGCGAGTCGGCGGTCTCGCCGTAGAGCGAGACGACCGGCACGCCGGTGCGGGGGTCGCGGCGCTCGCTCTCCACGGCGGCCATGTACTGCGCGTCGCCGCGGACGCCGTGCTCGGGCCCGAGGAGGAGCGCGAGCGTCACGCCCGGCGCGGCGGCGAGGAGGTCGGCCGCGTGGACCAGGCCGCGCGTGACGGCGGTCGGGTTGCAGACGAGCCCGACGCGCTTGCCGCGCAGCGCGCGGAAGCGGGCGGCGGCGAGCGCGTCGAGGCCGGTCCGCACCGGCGCCCGGTCACCTGCGGAACGAGAAGACGAACGAGTAGCGGCCCGGGCGGTCCGGCGGATACGTGGCATCGCGGAGGTTCCAGTAGGCGCAGGCCCTGACGTCGTTGTCGTGCACGGAGTCCTCGAGGACCTCGACCAGCGTCGCCGTGCCGGCGCCGTCCACCGTGACGCGGACGCGGAGGCTGCCGGAGAGCGAGGGCGCCTCGGCGAGCCGCGCCCGGTAGACCTTGTCCACCCGGGCCTGCACGGCGCGCTGGAGCGCGTTCACGTCCGGCCTCGAGATCCGCTCGAGCTGGAGCCGCTGCTCGAGGGCGGCGAGCTCCACGCGGGCCGGCTCCCCCGCCGCGCGCAGGGCCTCGACGCCGCGGACCGCGTCGCCGCGGGCGAGGTGGATCCGCCCCATGCCCAGGCTCGCGTCCGGATCGCGCGGCGCGGTCTCGAGCACGCGCCGCCAGGCCCGCTCCGCGCCGTCCCAGTCGCGCGCGTCCATGCGGAGCGCCGCGACCCGCTTCCACTGCCCGGCCGTGGGCTTGAGCTTGGCGAGCCGCTCGAGCGCCCGCTGCTCGGCCGCCGCGTCGCCCGCGGCGCGCGCCTCGGCCGCCAGCTGCGTGAGGACCTCCGGGTCCTCCTTGGGGGTGGTGGTGAGCGCCTTCACGAAGCCGAGCTTGAAGGCAGCCTCGATCTCCTTGAAGTCCACCGAGTCCAGGTACAGTTCCATGTCGTGTTGCCTCCCGTGGATCTCTGCCG
>JAEYZK010000313.1 GCA_023428085.1 Pseudomonadota bacterium | reverse complement strand
AATAGATCTCGTGCGGCGTGGCGACCTGGATGATTTCGCCATCCATCATCAGCGCCACGCGCGACGACATGGTCATGGCTTCCACCTGATCATGGGTGACATAGATGAAGGTGGCGCCGAGCCGGCGATGCAGATCCGAAAGCTCGCTGCGCATATGCACGCGCAGGCGCGCATCGAGGTTGGAAAGCGGCTCATCCATCAGGAACACGCGCGGCTGGCGCACCATGGCGCGCGCCAGGGCGACGCGCTGGCGCTGGCCGCCGGAGAGCTCGGCGGGCCGGCGGCGGAGGAGGTCCTCGATCCCGAGGCGTGCCCCCAGCTCCTCGACGCGCGCCTGCCGCTCGGCGCGCGGGAGCCCGTGGAGCCCGAAGGAGACGTTCCGCTCGACCGAGAGGTGCGGGAAGAGCGCGCCCTCCTGGAAGACGAAGCCGACCCGGCGCGCCTGCGCGTGGACGTGGAGGCGGCGCGCGGCGTCGAACCACGTCTCTCCCTCGAAGGCGATCACCCCCGCGTCCGGGCGCTCGAGCCCCGCGAGCGCCCGGAGGATGGTCGTCTTCCCCGCGCCCGACGGGCCGAACAGGACCGTGACCCGGTCCTGCGCGAGCGGCCACTCCGCGCGCGCGGCGATCCGCGGGCCGCGCCGGAACCGCCGCACGATCTCGAAGGTCAGCGCCCGTTCCATCGGAGCACGCTCGGTCGCTGGACGGCGTAGACGAGCGCCAGCACGCAGAAGGAGATCGCGAGCAGGAGCCCGGCGGTGCGTGCCGCCGCGGCGTACTCGAGCGCCTCGACCTGATCGAAGATCGCGACCGAGACCGTCCGCGTGCGCCCGGGGATGTTGCCCCCGACCATGAGCACCACCCCGAACTCGCCGAGCGTGTGCGCGAACGAGAGCACCGCGCCGGCGAGCACGCCCGGCCAGGCCAGCGGGAGCATGACCCGCACGAACGCGCCGAGCCGCGAGGCGCCGAGCGTGTGCGCCACCTCGACGAGCCGCCGGTCCACGCCCGCCAGCGCCGCGGTGAACGGCTGGACGGCGAAGGGGAGGCTGTAGAGGACGGAGGCGGCGAGGAGGCCGCCGAACGAGAACGGGAACGGGTGGCCGAAGGCGGCCTCCCAGGCGCGGCCCGCCGGCGTGCGCGGGCCGAGCCCGGCGAGGAGGTAGAAGCCGAGCACCGTCGGCGGGAGCACGAGCGGCAGCGCGACGACCGCCTCGACGAGGAACTTGAGCCGGAACCGGCTCACCGCCAGCCACCACGCGAGCGGCAGGCCCACCGCGAGGAGGACGAGCGTGGTGAGCCCGGCGAGCTGGAGCGAGAGGAGGAGGGCCTGGACGTCCATGGGCTAGGGCAGACCGTAGCCGTACCGCGCGAGGATGGCACGGCCCTTCTCGCCGCCGAGGAAGGCGAGGAAGGCGCGGGCGAGGCCGGGCTCCCGCGCGGACGAGAGCACGACGCCGGACTGCTCGATGCGCGGGTACAGCGGCGCGGGGACGGGCACCACCTGGCCGGCCGCGAGCTCCTTCTCGAGGGTGAGCGAGTACGGCAGGAAGGCGGCGTCGGCCGCGCCCGTGCTCGCGAACTGCGCCGCCTGTCCCACGCTCGCGCCGAGCACGAGCCTGCCCTTCACCGCCTCGAGCACGCCCGCGCGCCGGAGCGCCGCCTCCGCCGCCCGGCCGAAGGGGGCCACCCTGGGGTTGGCGATGGCGATCCGCTTCACCTCCGGCGCGGCGAGGGCGGCGAGCCCCTCCCCGGCGACGTCGACCCGCGCCCCCGGCGGCAGCCAGACGACGAGCGTGCCGATCGCGTACACCCGCTCGTCGGCCGCGGCGGCGAGGCCGGCCTGCACCAGCTTCGCCGGATACTCGCGATCCGCGGAGAGGAACACGTCGAACGGAGCGCCGTTCTGGAACTGCGCGAAGAACGCGCCCGACGCGCCGAACGAGAGCGCGACGCGCGCGCCGGGCCGCTCGCCCTCGAAGGCGCGCGCGAGCTCCTCGGCCGCGGACTTGAGGTTGGCGGCGGCGGCGACCGCGAGCTTCGACTCCGTCGCGTGGGCGGGCGGAGCGACGAGCGCGAGGAGGAGTGGGACCCAGGTTCGGCGCATGGCGCGGTGCCTCATGTCTCCTCCTGCGCGCCCAGGGACGCAAGCCGCATGCCTCGCCGGAGCTCGCGCACCCGTCGCTCCAGGCGGGAGGGCCCGCCCGCGCTGCCTCCGCGGCGGGCAAGGGACGGCCCGCGCGGGAGGCGGACGCGCGGCGGGTCATCCGCCGCAGGCCGACACCAGCGCGCACCCGCCGCAGGACGCCGGCGGCGCGCCCCGGGACAGGGTCACGCCGAGCCGTGCCGCGTGGTACGCCTCCTGGAGCGCAGCGCGCGCGAGCGCGCGGAGCGTCCTGTCGTCCGCGCCCGGGTGCGCGTCGACGATCTGGACGAGCAGCTCGCCGAACCGCCGCAGGATCGGGAGCCGGTGCGCCGCGAGCGCGGCCGCGTCGAAGGGCACCCCGAGCGCCCGGAAGAAGTCCTCCGCCTCGTCGCAGCCGTGCAGCTCGGGGATCATGCCACCTCCGCGCGCGCGCCCGGCCCGGCGTCGCCGGACCGCGCCCCGTACCAGGCGAGCAGCGCGGCCTCGATCGGCTGGAACGCGTGCGCGCTGACGGGCGCGATCCCCGCGGCCTGGAGCTGGCCGGAGGGGCAGCGTCCGATCCTCGCCACCAGCACCGCGGCGCAGCCCTCGAGGGCGCGGAGGATCGCGGGCAGCGCCTCGTCCTCGCCGTCGCCGCCGCGGCAGTAGCGCTCGACCCTCCGTACGCCCAGGAGCCGCGCGCCGCGCGGGGAGACCTCGTACACGAGGAACTCCCTGGCGTGGCCGAAGTGCTGGTTGACGAGGCCGCCGCCGCGGGTCGCCACCGCCACGCGCGCAGGCGGGGCCCCCGGCCGCCCCACCGCACGCTCCTCCGCCTCGCGAAGGGCGCGCGCGGCGCGGGCCCGGGCGGCCTCGACC
>JAEYZK010000275.1 GCA_023428085.1 Pseudomonadota bacterium | reverse complement strand
GCCCAGACCGCCGAGGTGCTCAACCTGGTCGAGCGGCTGCGCGAGCAGGGCCTGGCCGTGATCCTGATCAGCCACAACATGGCCGACGTCCAGGCGGTGTCCGACCGGATCGTGGTGCTGCGGCTGGGCCGCAACGCCGCCGAGTTCCGCACCGAGGAGGCGACCACCGACCAGCTGGTCGCCGCCATCACCGGCGCGTCCGACAATGTCGTCGCCCAGCGCGCCGCCCGCCGCGCCGGCGGCGTCGAGGAGCGCGAGGGCGAGGTCCCGGTCGTCGCCCTCGACGATCTCCGCCAGGCGGTACGCCGTCGCAGGGCGGAGGAGCTCGGGCCGCAGGCGGCCCTGGAACTCGGCGAGCAGCGCCCGCACCCCGGCGGCGTCGTCCGCCGCGAGCCGCTGCGCGAGGACGGGCTGCAGCGCCTCGGTCGCGGCGGGGACGTTCAGGGCGGCCGCCTCGAGCCGCGCCAGCTCGAGCAGCGCGTCGGGATCCCCGGGCCGCTTCGCGAGCGCCTCCTGGATCCTCACCCGCGCCCCGTACACGTCGCCCGCGGCGAGCGCGTCCGCGGCGCGGTTCAGCGCCATCCCCTGCTTCCACGCCACCGCGCCCTCCGGGGCGAACCGCGCCTCGAGCCCGGTGAGCCGGAGGACGAGCGCCACCCCCAGCCCGAAGACGAACCCGCCCACGTGCGCGCCGTGCGCCACCCCGTCGGACCCGGCGTCGGAGAGCCGGAGCGCGAGCGTGTCCATCGCGAACCCGAAGAGCGCGTAGAGCCAGGCGGGCACGAAGAACTGCTTCCGGATGGCCCAGATCGGGAAGAACGGGATCCAGAACATGCGCACCTTCCGGTGCGCGAAGCGGAGCATGAAGGCGCCCAGGCAGGCGGCGATCGAGCCGGACGCGCCGATGATCGGCACCTGCGGCGGCGTGAAGGGGAGCTGGAAGGCTCCGGCGGCGACGCCGCCCACGAGGAAGAAGCCGGCGAAGAACCGCGCACCCCAGACGTCCTCGAGGAACGGCCCCACCACCAGCAGGAACACCAGCAGGTTGCCGAGGAGGTGCATCCACCCCCCGTGAAGGAACTGGTAGGTGATCCACCCGGGCTGGAGCGCGCCCCGCTCCGGGACGAGCGCGTACCGCTGCACCGGGCGATCGTCCACCGCGGCGACGAGCGCGTCGGCGAGGAGCTGGAGCTCCTCCTGCTCGCGGCGCAGGGACTCCTGCGGGAGGTCCGGCGGGACCGGCGCGGGCGGCACCTCGATCCCGAACCGCTCGACGAGCACCTCGGGGATGGCGAGGTAGGGGTGCTCCTGGTGGTACCGGTCCAGCTCCAGGGCGTGCCGGCGCACCGCGCCCTCGGACCCCGAGCACTCGGTGAGCAGGAAGGCCGCGAGGCACAGGCCGGCGATCGCCAGCGACGCGCGCGGGAGGCGGCTCAGGCGCGTGGTGTCGAGCCCCAGCGGCAGGAACACGGCTCCCCCTGGCTCGTCGGGTGGACCGCCCGGGATGGGCCCCGCCACCCGCTCGCCCGCCCCGCAGTATGGCAGGGTTCGCGGCCAGGCGGGTGAGGCGGTTCGCTCCACGCGCCCGCGCCGGGTGCAGGCTCCCGATCGCCCCCGCGCCGTATTCACTGACCGTATGACTGCGCGTCCCGCGCGGCGCCCGGACCATCCCGGACGTGGCGGGCGCGCGCCGGCGGCGTCGGATCTCCACAGATTGATCGCCGGGGTCGAACGGGGGACGAGAGATGATCGAGGGCTCCGCGCAGGGGTCCGGGCGCTCGCTGCGGTACGGGATGGTCGGCGGCGGCCCGGGCGCGTTCATCGGCGACGTGCACCGGAAGGCGATCGCGCTCGACGGGAGCGCCTCGCTCGTGGCCGGCTGCTTCTCCCGCTCGCTCGAGAACACGCGCGCGACCGGGCGCGCGCTCGGCCTCCCGGACGACCGGCTGTACCGCTCGTTCGACGAGATGGCGGAGGCGGAGTCCGGGCGCAAGGACGGCATCGACTTCGCGGTCGTGGTCACGCCGAACGCCGCGCACCACGCCGCCGCCAGGGCGTTCCTCTCCCGCGGCATCCACGTCGTCTGCGACAAGCCGCTCGTGTTCGAGGTGACGGAGGCGGAGGAGCTGAGGGCGCTCGCGCAGGCGAAGGACCTCCTCCTCTGCGTCACGTACACGTACACCGGCTACCCCGCCGTGAAGCACGCGCGCGAGATGGTCGCGCGCGGCGACATCGGCCCGATCCGGTTCGTGAACGCGGAGTACCCGCAGGAGTGGCTCGCGACGCCCGTCGAGAAGGAGGGGCAGCGGCAGGCCTCCTGGCGCGCCGACCCGGCGCAGACCGGCAAGTCGAACTGCGTCGGGGACATCGGGAGCCACGTCGAGAACCTGGTCCGCTACGTCACGGGGCTGGAGATCGCGCGCCTCTGCGCGCGGCTCGACACGTGCGTGCCCGGGCGCGTGCTCGACGACAACGCGTCGATCCTGGTCGAGTACCGGGGCGGCGCGAAGGGGCTGTACTGGTCGTCGCAGATCGCCGTGGGGTACGACAACGCCCTGCGCGTGCGGATCTTCGGCGCGACCGGCTCGATCCAGTGGGCGCAGGAGACCCCGAACTCCCTCACGGTCGCGCGCCTCGGGAGGCCGACCGAGGTGCTCTCGCGTGGGCGCGACCCCTTCTACGCGCACGCGCAGTCGTACTCGCGCGTCCCCTCCGGCCACCCCGAGGGCTACTTCGAGGCCTTCGCCAACCTCTACCGGACGTTCGCCGCCGCGCTCGCGAAGAGGAAGGCGGGCGGCGCGCTCACCGAGGCGGACCTCGACTTCCCGGACGTCGACGACGGCCTCTCCGGCGTCCGGTTCATCGGGCGCTGCGTGGAGAGCTCGCAGCAGGGCGCGGTCTGGGTCGATCTCTGAAGCGACGAACCGAGGAGGAGCCACCGATGGCACGCCCCGTCACCCTGTTCACCGGCCAGTGGGCCGACCTGCCGTTCCCCGTCCTCTGCCAGAAGGTGAAGGCGATGGGCTACGACGGCCCGGAGATCGCCTGCTGGGGCGACCACATGGAGCCGCGGAAGGCGGCGAACGACCCGAAGTACGTCGAGGCGAAGAAGAAGGTCCTCGCCGACCACGGCCTCCAGGTCTTCACGCTCGGCGCACACCTGTCCGGCCAGTGCGTGGGCGACCTCTGGGACCCGCGGCTCGACGCCTTCGCGCCCGCGGAGTGCAGGGGGAGCCCGGAGAAGACGCGCGCGTGGGCCGTCCAGGAGATGAAGTGGACCGCCCAGGCGGCCAGGGCCATGGGCTGCAAGGTGGTGACCGGGTTCATGGGCTCGGCCGTCTGGAAGTACTGGTACTCGTTCCCGCCCACGACCGATCGGATGATCGACGACGCGTTCAAGCAGATCGTCGAGCTCTGGTCGCCGATCCTGGACGAGTTCGACCGGTGCGGGGTCCGCTTCGCCCTCGAGGTCCACCCGACCGAGATCGCCTTCGACTTCTACACGGCGCGCCGGCTCCTGGACGAGTTCCGGGGGCGGGAGACCCTCGGCTTCAACTTCGACCCGAGCCACCTGCAGTGGCAGGGGATGAAGCCGCACCTCTTCATCCGCGACTTCGCCGACCGCATCTACCACGTGCACATGAAGGACTGCGCCGTGACGCTCGACGGCCGCGCCGGGATCCTCGGCTCGCACCTCGCGTTCGGCGACGACCGGCGCGGCTGGAACTTCCGCTCGCTCGGGCACGGCGACGTGGACTTCGACGCGATCATCCGCGCGCTGAACGCGGCCGGCTACCGGGGCCCGCTCTCGGTCGAGTGGGAGGACGCGGGGATGGAGCGCGAGTACGGGGCGCAGGAGGCGCTGCAGTTCGTCCGCAGGACCGACTTCGCGCCGTCCGCGATCGCCTTCGACGACGCGATGAAGGACGCGACCAGGAGCTCCTGAGGCGCATGGGCACGGCCTTCGTCCAGACCGAGAACATCGGGAAGGAGTTCTCGTCGGTGTGGGTCCTCCGCGGGATCAGCGTGGAGGTCCGGGCCGGCGAGATCCTCGGCCTCATCGGCGAGAACGGGGCCGGCAAGAGCACCTTCATGAAGATCCTCTCGGGGATCCACCCCCCGAGCGCCGGCCGGCTCCTCGTGGACGGGCAGGAGGTCTCCATCCGCTCGGCCGAGGACGCGAAGCGGCTCGGGATCCGGCTCATCCCGCAGGAGTTCAACCTCATCCCCGATCTCAGCGTGTACGAGAACGTCTTCCTCGGGAACGAGCTGCGCACCCGGACCGGCCTGCTCGACCGGCGGGCGATGATCCGCCGCACCGCCGACGTGCTCGCCTCGCTCGAGGTGCAGGTCGCGCCCGACGCCCGGATCGACGCGCTCAACGTCGCCCAGAAGCAGCTGGTGGAGATCGCCAAGGCCCTCGCCTTCGACGCGCGGCTCCTCATCATGGACGAGCCGACCACCGTGCTCACGCGGCACGAGATCGGGCTCCTCTTCGAGCGGATGCGGGCGCTCCGCGCCCGCGGCGTGACGCTCATCTACGTCTCCCACAAGCTCCGCGAGGTGAAGGAGATCACCGACCGCGTCCTGGTCCTCCGCGACGGCGCGTTCGTGTGCCTGGAGCCGACCGCGGCGCTCCCGATCGACGAGATGGCCCGCCGCATGGTGGGCCGGGAGCTCTCGCAGGTCTTCCCGGAGAAGAGGGCCGGCGCCGGCGAGGTGGCCCTCCGCGTCCGCGGGCTCACGGTCCCGGGCGTCCTCGAGGACGTCTCGTTCGACCTCCGGCGGGGCGAGATCCTCGGGTTCGCGGGGCTGGGCGGCGCCGGCCGGACGGAGGTCGCCGAGACGATCCTCGGCGTCCGGCGCGCGAGCGCCGGGACGATCGAGGTCGAGGGCCGGCCCGTGCGGATCCGCTCCCCGCGCGACGCGGTGCGCGCGGGCATCGGGTACCTGTCCGAGGACCGGCAGGGGTCGGGCATCCTCGCGCAGCACTCGCTCGTCGCGAACGTGTCGCTGATCTCCATCGGGAGATACCTGCGCGGCGGCCTCATCGCCCGCCGCCGCGAGCGCGCCGCCGCCGCCTCGTACGTGCAGCAGTTCGGGATCCGCGCCGCCGGCCTCGACGCCCGGCTCGAGTCCCTGTCCGGCGGCAACCAGCAGAAGGTCTCGCTCGCGAAGACGCTCGACCCGGGGCCGCGCGTCCTCCTGGTGGACGAGCCCACGCGCGGCGTGGACATCGGCGCCAAGCGCGACATCTACCGCTTCGTGCACCAGCTCGCGGCGGGCGGCGTCTCGATCGTCCTCATCTCCTCGGAGCTGGAGGAGGTCCTGGGGATGTGCTCGCGCGTGCTCGTGCTGCGCGCCGGGCGGCTCGTCGCCGCGCTCACCGGGGAGCACCTGGGCGAGGAGGAGATCATGTTCCACGCCACGGGCGTGAAGGAGACCGCCTAGCCATGGCCGTCGTCGTCCCCGTCGCCCGCGCCTCCCTGCTCGATCGGCTCCGCCGCTTCAACTACGCGCCCCTGCTCGCGCTGCTCGTCCTGGTGGCGATCTCCGCGGCCATGAGCGAGCCCTTCCGCTCGGTCGGGAACGCGCTCAACATCCTGCGGCAGGCCTCGTACTTCGGGATCGTCGCGCTCGGGATGACGTTCGTCATCATCGGCGGAGGCATCGACCTGTCCGTGGGCTCGATGCTGGCCCTCGTGGGGTTCGTGGCGATCCGGACCCTCAACGCCATGAGCGGCGGGCTCGACCCCGAGGCGTCGCCCGCAGGGCCGGTCCTGGTGGCGGGGGTCGCGGCCCTCGCGCTCGGCGCCGTCCTGGGGCTCGCGAACGGCCTCGCCGTCGCGGCGGGGCGGATCGCGCCGTTCATCGTGACGCTCGGCACGCTCGCGATCTTCCGCTCGCTCGCCCTCTACCTCGCCGACGCGGGCGAGCTGCGGTCCGTGAACGCCGCCTACGGCGACATGGGCGCGAGCCGCGTGCTCGGCGTGCCGACGCCGATCTGGGTGTTCCTCGGCCTCGCCGTGCTGCTCGACGTGCTCCTCCACCGGACGCGGTACGGCCGGCACGTCTGCGCGGTCGGCTCGAACGAGCGGGTCGCCCAGTTCTCCGCCGTCGCCGTGAACAGGATCCGGACGCTCACGTACGTGATCGCCGGCGCGGCCGTCGCCGTGTCCGCGGTGTTCTGGTCCGCCCGCACGAACTCGATCAACTCGACGAACTTCGGCCAGGGCGAGGAGCTCAACGCGATCGCCGCCGTCATCATCGGAGGCACGCCGATCAACGGCGGGCGCGGCTCGGTCTGGGGGACCGTGATCGGCGCCGTCATGCTCCAGATCATCAACAACATGCTGAACATGATGTCCGTGTCGCCGTACCTGCAGGGCACGGTGAAGGGCCTCGTGATCATCGTCGCCGCGCTCATCCAGCGGAGGCTCTGAAGCGAAGCACCCGCGCCGTCCGTCCGCGGCGCGGCCAGGTCGTCCGATCCGAGAGGGAGTCCATGAAGAAGACACTGCTCGTCGCGCTGGCGTCGCTCCTCCTGCCCTCGTTCGCGCTCGCCCAGGCGCGGGTGAAGGTGGGCATCTCCATCCCCACCGCCGACCACGGCTGGACCGGCGGCATCAACTGGTGGGCGCAGAAGGCCGTCAAGGACTGGCAGGCCAAGGACAAGAACGTCGAGTTCATCCTCGTGACCGCCGACAGCCCGCAGAAGCAGGTCAACGACGTCGAGGACCTGATGACCCGCGGCATCAACGCGCTCGTGATCCTCGCCCACGACTCGTCCACGCTCACTCCCGTCGTGAAGCGCGCCTACGACCGGGGGATCTACGTCGTCTCGGTGGACCGCGGCCTCACCGAGAAGGCCGAGCACGTCTACATCGCCGGCGACAACCCGGGGCTGGGCGCCGTCTCGGCCGAGTGGATGGGGAAGGCGCTCGGCGGGAAGGGGCAGATCGTCATGCTCGAGGGGATCCCCACCGTCATCAACACGGAGCGGGTGGAGGCGTTCCGCGCGGTGATGAAGAACAAGTACCCGGGCATCAAGATCCTCGAGTCGCAGCCGGCGTACTGGGACACGCAGAAGGGCCTCGCCCTGATGGAGAACTACCTCCAGAAGTACAAGCAGATCGACGGCGTCTGGGCGCAGGACGACGACGTCCTCATCGGCGTGCTCCAGGCCTACAAGGAGTCCGGGCGCAAGGACGTGAAGGTCATGCTCGGCGGCGCCGGCTCCAAGGTGATGATCAAGCGGATCATGGACGGCGATCCGCTCGTCCGCGCCGACGTGACCTACCCGCCGAGCATGATCGCCACCGGCATCAGCCTCGGCGTGCTCGGGGTGCGGAACCAGCCGCTCGAGGGCTTCTACCAGAAGAAGATCCCGTCGAAGATCGTCCTCGCCGCCGAGCTCGTCACGAAGGAGAACGCGAAGGACTACTACGTGCCGGAGTCGGTCTACTGAGCCGTGAACCGGTAGCTCGTCGTCGTCGCGTACTTCTCGCCCGGCCGGAGGACCGTGCTCGGGAACTCCGGCCGGTTCGGCGCGTCGGGGAAGTGCTGGGTCTCGAGGCAGAGGCCGGCGCGGTGCCCGTAGACCTTGCCGCCCTTCCCGCGGAGCGTGCCGTCGAGGAAGTTGCCCGTGTAGAACTGGACGCCGGGCTCGGCGGTGCGCACCTCCATCACCCGCCCCGAGCGCGGCGCCCGGACGCGCGCGCACGGCCAGGGCGGCGCGCCGGCCTGGTCGAGGACCCAGTTGTGATCGTAGCCGCCCGCCCCGTCGAAGCCGCGCGCGAGCTTGATCTCCGGGTCGTCGGCGCCGATCCGTTCGCCGACGCGGCGCGGCGCGCGGAAGTCGAACGGCGTCCCGGCGACGTCGCGGAGCGCGCCGGTGGGGATGAGGCCCGGCCCGATCGCCGTCGTGCGCGCGGCGTGGAGCTGCACCTCGTGGTCGAGGATGGAGCCGCTGCCCTCGCCCTCGAGGTTGAAGTAGGAGTGGTTCGTGAGGTTCACGTGCGTGGGGCGATCGGTGGTGGCGGCGTACTCGATCACCAGCGCATCGCCCGCGACCGTGTAGACCACCGTGACCGAGAGGTTCCCCGGGTAGCCCTCCTCGCCGTCGCGCGACAGGTAGGTGAGCTCGAGCGCCGGGCCCCGGGGCGACGTGAACGGCCGGGCGGACCAGACGACCTTGTCGAACGCGCGCGCCACGCCGCCGTGCAGGTGGTTCTCGCCGTCGTTCCGCGCGAGCGTGTACGCGGCGCCGTCGAGCGTGAACTGGCCGCGGGAGATCCGGTTCCCGAACCGGCCGATGATGCTGCCGAAGTACGGGTTCGACCGCTGGAGGTAGCCGGCGACGTCGTCGAACCCGAGGACCACGTCCGCGCGCCGACCCGCCGCGTCCGGCGCGAGGATCGACACCACGGTCCCGCCGTACGTCGTGACGCCCACGGAGAGCTGCGGGCCCTCGAGCGTGTAGAGGTCCACGGGGGTGCCGTCGGGCAGGGTGCCGAAGGAACGCTTCTCGATCCGCGATTCGGACATGCGCTGGCTCGCCTTTCCTGGACGGGCCCGGCTCGCCGAGCCCGCGTGGGTTCACAGTGTACCGTCCACGGTTCACAGTGCGACCGAGAACCGTGCGCTGGGAACCGTGGACCGGGGACCCGAGCCTGCCGTCTACTCCGGCGCGGCCAGCGTGACCTGCACCATCAGATCGCCGGCGAGCTGCTCCAGCCGCTCGCGCAGGCGCCCGGGGTCCGCGCCGGCGGGCACGCTGACGCGCGCCCGCGAGCGGAAGAGCAGCTCGCCCGACATCGGCGCGGTCGTCCGATCGGTGGTGAGCTCCTCGATGTTGACGCCGTGCTCGGCGAGGGCGCGCGAGATCTCGCGGACGATGCCCGGCCGGTCGAGGCCCACGAGGTCGAGGACGAACGGGCGCGCGCCCGGCAGGCCGGCGGCGGACGGCCCGGCGTCGATCGTGAGCTTGAGCCCGGCCGCCTCGAGGCCGCGGAGCGCGGCGACGAGCGCCGCCTCGTGGCCCGCGGGCACCTCGATCCGGAGGATCCCCGCGAACTTCCCCGCGAGGTGCGCCATCCTGCTCTCGAGCCAGTTGCCGCCGTGCCGGGTGATCGGCTCCGCGATCGCCTCGACGATGCCGGGGCGGTCGGGGCCGAGGAGGGTCAGGACGAGGTCTGGCATGACACCCGCTTCAGCACGCTGAGCGCGTCACCCACGGTGAACGGCTTGTCGAGGTGCGCCGCCGCCCCGGGCGGCGCCTCGTGCGTGCAGGCCGACATCGTAACCACGGGCGGCCGCGCCGGCCGCTGCTCGAGCGCCCGGAGCACGCCCTCGCCCGAGAGCCGGGGCATGCGGAGATCGAGGAGGATGACCGAGGGGAGCGGGCCGCGGTCCAGGCGCTCGAGCGCCTCCTGCCCGTCCGCCGCCCCCTCGACCTCGGCCTCGACCGAGAGGCTCGTGAGGAGCAGCTCACGGATGTCGGGCTCGTCTTCCACCACCAGGATCCGGAGCGGGGGAGAGCTCATCGACTGCATCCTTCCACACGGGCGAGGTGCGCTGCGCCAGGCGTCGCTTCGAGTGCCGCGCAGTATGACGAACGCGTGAACGAACGCAAGGAGGGCGAGCGGCCAGCTTGGGCGGCGCGCGCGTCTCCGCGCGCGCCTCCGGCCGTCCACGCCCTTTCCACATTCCTTCCACGCGCCATCCACAGATCCATCCACGGCCGCGGCCCGAGCGCCTCGCGATCGGGGCGCACCGCGCGGCGGGCGCGGCGACGCGTCGTCCCCTGTGCGGGGAGACCGGCCCGCGAATCCAGGCGGGCGCGGACGGGGGAGATCGGCTAGCATCCCGCCGTGCCCAACCCTTCCCGTACCCGCTCCCAGCCTCGAGCGGCGCCCGAAGCGGCGCCGGCGTCCCGGGCCCTGCCTGTCGCCCTGCTGGTCCTCGCGCTCGCCGGCGTCGGCGTCGCCATCGACCTGTGGCTCATCCACGTCCGGGCCAAGGCGGGCGGCTCCTCGTTCTGCGACGTCAACGCCACCGTGAGCTGCACCGACGTCGCCCGGTCGAAGTACGCGGCCTTCCTCGGCGTGCCGATCGCGGCGTGGGGCGCCCTCGTGTACCTCGGGATGGCCGGGCTCGCGGCGAGCGCGCTCGGCCGCAGGCGTCCCAGCCCGAGCTGGCCGGGCGGCCTGCTGTTCGTGCTCGCGGCGTTCATGTCGGCCGGGGCCGTGGTGCTCGCGATCGTCTCGCACGTCGTGCTCGACCGGTTCTGCATCATGTGCGCGGTCTCGTGGGCGATCTCGTTCGGCCTCCTGGCGCTCACCGTCCCGCTCGTGCGGCGCGCCGGCGGCGTCGGCGCCGCCCTGGCGGCGGACCGCGCGGCCCTCGGCG
>JAEYZK010000259.1 GCA_023428085.1 Pseudomonadota bacterium | reverse complement strand
GGCCGAGGGCGCCCCGCGCGCGCTCTCCCTCGCGCGCGACCTCCTCGCCGGGGCGGACGCCGCCCCGGGCGCCCGGGCCCGGTTCGCGGCCGCGCTCGGCGATCTGCTGGGATGGCACGCCGCCGCGCGCGCGCGGCTGGACGAGGAGTTCAAGGGCGTCCAGCGGGTCTTCTTCCCCACGGACGTGAGCGAGGACGAGGTGCGCCGGATCCTCGTGACCCAGCTCCCCAACCTCGGCGTGCGGAGCTTCTACCTCTCGCGGTTCGTGGGCGGCGATCGCCGGCAGGCCCGCCTGGTCGCGCACTACGGCCCCGCCGACCGCGTCGCGCTCGAGGACGAGCGCGCGCCGTTCGACGCCGGCCGCCTCGTGCCGGGCCGGTTCTCCTCCGATCACCGCCACGCGTTCGCGGTGCTGCCGGTGTACTCGCGCGACGATCAGCTCGGGTTCGCCGTCGTGGAGCTGGCCCCGCTCTCCGGCGGCGCCTACGAGGCGCTCATGAACCAGATCAGCACCGCGGTGCGCGTCTCGTCGCTGCTCGAGGCGCAGCGGAGCCACGCCGACGAGCTGGAGCGCCAGGTCGAGGAGCGGACCCGGGATCTGGCGGGGGCCCAGCGGCAGCTCCTCGAGGCCGCGCGCCACGCGGGCATGGCCGAGATCGCGGTCGGGGCCCTGCACAACATCGGCAACCTGCTGACGAGCGTGAACGTCTCCGCGTCGGAGATCGCGACCCGCGCCTCCCGCGCCGAGGTCGAGGGCGTGCGCCGCACGGCGGCCCTCCTCGCCGAGCACCGCGAGGACCTGCCCGCGTTCGTCGCCGCCGAGGGGCGCGGCCCGCTCGTCATCGAGTACCTCACCAGGCTCGCCGAGCGGCTCGCCGCGGAGCAGGACGTGATCCGCGGCGAGGCGGTGAGCCTCCAGAACCAGGTCGCCCTCATCCGCGAGACGGTGCTCGCGCTCCAGAGCTACGCGCGCGGGGGCGACGACGTCCCGCGGGAGCCCGTCGATCTCTCCGAGGTGATGGAGACCGCGCTCCGCATCCAGGCGCCGAGCCTCGTCCGCCACGGGATCCGCGTGCACCGGAGCCACCCGCCGCTCCCCACGCTCGAGTCGCAGCGCTCGAAGCTCCTGCACGTCCTCGTCAACGTCGTGAAGAACGCGGCCGAGGCGATGCGCGCCGTCCCCGAGGAGCGGCGCGTGCTCACCGTGCGCGGCCGCCTCGACGAGGGCGCCGTGACGCTCGTCTTCGCCGACGAGGGCGAGGGGATCTCGCAGGAGAACCTGCTGCGCATCTTCTCGTACGGCTTCACGACCAAGCCGGGCGGCCACGGCTTCGGCCTCCACAGCTGCGCCAACACCATGCGCCAGCTCGGCGGCACGATCCTCGTCGAGAGCGAGGGCGCGGGGCGGGGCGCGCGCGTCACGCTGCGGTTCCCGGTGAACTAGCGCGGGCCCGGGCCCGCGTCCTCCGCGGCGTTGCGGGCCGCCTTGGTGTGGATTATACACGAAGGCGGGAGGCGTCGCGATGCGCAAGCTCTCGGAGCGGTACCGGCCGTCCCTGGCGCTGCTCACGGATCTCTACCAGCTCACGATGGCCTGCGCCGCGTGGCGCGCGGGGCTCGCCGACCGCGAGGCCGTGTTCCACCTCTTCTTCCGGAGGAACCCGTTCGGCGGCGGGTACTCGATCGCCTGTGGGCTCGAGGACGCGCTCGACTACCTGACGGCCCTCCGCTTCGACGAGGAGGACCTCGCCTACCTCGCGGGCCTCCCGGGCGCGGACGGCGGGCGGCTGTTCCCGGACGACTTCCTGGCCGCGCTCCGGGGGCTGCCGCTCGCGCTCGACGTGGACGCCGTGCCGGAGGGGACGGTGGTGTTCCCGAACGAGCCGCTCCTCCGCGTCCGCGGGCCGATCGTCCCGGCGATGCTGGTCGAGTCGCCGCTCCTCAACGTCGTCAACTTCCAGACGCTCATCGCCACCAAGGCCTCGCGGATCGTCCACGCGGCCCAGGGCGAGCCGGTGATCGACTTCGGCCTGCGCCGCGCGCAGGGCGTGGACGGCGCGCTCACCGCCAGCCGCGCCGCCTACGCCGGGGGCTGCGCCGCCACCTCCAACGTGCTCGCCGGCCGGCTGTTCGGGATCCCGGTGAAGGGCACGCACGCGCACAGCTGGGTGATGCTCTTCGACGGCGAGCGCGAGGCGTTCGAGACCTACGCGAGGGCGCTGCC
The DNA here is from genome assembly GCA_023428085.1 of Pseudomonadota bacterium. Taxonomy (GTDB): domain Bacteria; phylum Myxococcota; class Myxococcia; order Myxococcales; family Anaeromyxobacteraceae; genus Anaeromyxobacter. The sequence goes on along the minus strand of JAEYZK010000259.1, from coordinate 11,110 downwards.
CAACAACTGCGTGTTCCTCGTCGACACCTACGACACGCTCGAGGGCGTGCGGAACGCGATCGAGGTCGGCCGCTGGCTCCGCGACCACGGCCACCAGCTCCTGGGGGTCCGCCTCGACTCGGGCGACCTGGCCTGGTTCAGCCTCGAGGCCCGCAAGCTCCTCGACGCGGCCGGCTTCCCCGACGCGAAGATCCTCGCCTCGAACGACCTCGACGAGCAGACCATCGAGAGCCTCAAGCGGCAGGGCGCGGCCATCGCGGTCTGGGGGGTGGGCACCCGTCTCGTCACCGGGTACGACGACCCCGCCCTCGGCGGCGTGTACAAGCTGGGCGCGGTGCGCCGGCCGGGCGAGCCCTGGCAGTACCGCGTGAAGCTCTCGGAGCAGGCGGCCAAGACCACGACGCCGGGCATCCTCCAGGTGCGCCGGTTCGAGGACGGCGCCGGGCTCGTCGCGGACGGGATCTTCGACGAGACCCGCGGGTGGCCCGACGGGCCGCGGGCGATCGTGGACCCGCTCGACTTCACCCGTCAGAAGCGGATCCCCGCCGGCGCGCGCGAGACGGACCTGCTCGTGCCCGTGCTGCGCGCCGGGGAGCCGGTCTACGCGTCGCCGCCGCTCGCCGCCATCCGCGACCGGGCGCTCGCCGAGGTGGCGCGCCTGCCGGCGAGCCTCAAGCGCTTCCTCAACCCGCACCAGTATCCCGTCGGGCTCGAGCCGTCGCTCCACGAGCGCAAGACGCGGCTCGTCCTCGAGGCGCGCGGGGCGGTGCGGCGATGAGGCTCCTCTCCGTCGGCGCAGCGGCGCTGAACCAGACCCCGCTCGACTGGGACGGGAACGCCGCCAAGGTGCGCGCCTGCCTGCGCGAGGCGCGCGCGGCGGGCGTGAGCCTCCTCTGCCTGCCGGAGCTCTGCCTCACCGGGTACGGCTGCGAGGACGCCTTCCACGCGCGCGGCGTGGAGGAGGCCGCGCGGCGCACGCTCCTCGAGCTCCTGCCCGAGACGCGCGGGATGGTGGTCTCGCTCGGCCTCCCGCTCCTGCACCAGAACGCGCTCCTCGACACCGCGTGCGTCGTGGCGGACGGCCGGATCCTGGGCTTCGCCGCGAAGCGGCACCTCGCCGGCGACGGCGTCCACTACGAGCCGCGCTGGTTCCGGCCGTGGCCGGCCGGCGCGCGGGCCGAGGTCGCGCTCGACGGCGCGCGGTACCCGCTCGGCGATCTCCACTTCGAGGTCGGCGGGGTGCGGTTCGGGTTCGAGATCTGCGAGGACGCCTGGGTGGCGCGGCGGCCCGGGGCGGAGCTGGCGGCGCTCGGCATGGACCTCATCCTCAACCCGAGCGCCAGCCACTTCGCGTTCGGCAAGCACGCGACCCGCGAGCGCCTCGTCGTGGAGGGCGCGCGGGCGTTCGGCGTCACGTACGTCTACGCGAACCTGCTCGGCAACGAGGCGGGCCGGGTGATCTACGACGGCGGGACGCTCGTCGCCTCCGGCGGACGGCTGGTCGCGCGCGGGCCGCGGTTCTCGTTCCGCGGGCACGTGCTCACCCGCGCGGTGGTGGACCTCGACGCGACGCGGATGGCCCAGGCGCGCACCGCGAGCTTCGCGCCCGAGCTCGGCGGCGGCGCCGCGGGCCTGGTCCGGGCGGACTTCCTCTACCCCGCCCTCGAGCCGGTCGTGGAGCAGCCGGAGGTCGCCGCGTGGGAGGAGAGCCCGCGCCTCGAGGAGGAGGAGTGCGCCCGGGCGATCGCGCTCGGCCTCTTCGACTACCTCCGCAAGAGCCGGTCCGAGGGGTTCGTGGTCTCGCTCTCGGGCGGCTGCGACTCGTCGGCGGTGGCGGCCCTCGTCGCCCTGATGGTCCGGCTCGGCGTCGCGGAGCTCGGCGCGGAGGGCTTCCTCGCGAAGCTCGCGCACGCGCCGCGGCTCGCGGGCGCGCGGGAGCCCAACGCCATCGTCGGGCGGCTCCTCACGACGGCCTACCAGGCGACCCGGAACAGCTCCGCCGCGACGCGCGCGGCGGCGCGCGCCGCCGCGGAGGGGATCGGCGCGGAGCACCTCGAGCTCGACGTCGACGGGCTCGTCGAGGGGTACAAGGCGCTCGTCTCGGAGGCGATCGGCCGGCCTCTCGGCTGGGAGCGGGACGACCTCGCGCTCCAGAACATCCAGGCCCGCGCCCGCGCCCCCGGCGTCTGGATGCTCGCGAACCTCCGCAACGCGCTCCTCCTCACGACGAGCAACCGGTCGGAGGCGGCGGTCGGCTACGCCACCATGGACGGCGACACCTGCGGCGGGCTCGCGCCGATCGCCGGCGTGGACAAGGCCTTCCTGCTCCGCTGGCTCCGCTGGCTCGCCGAGGAGGGGCCGCGCGGGCTGGGGCCGATCCCCGCGCTGGCCGCGGTGACGCGCCTCGCGCCCACCGCCGAGCTCCGGCCGCCCGAGCGCGGCCAGACCGACGAGGAGGACCTCATGCCCTACGACGTCCTCGACGCCGTCGAGCGCGCCGCGATCCGCGACAAGCTCCTGCCGGTCGAGGTGTTCCGGCGGCTGCGCGCGGAGTTCCCGGCGCGCGCCGCCGCGGAGCTCGCCGCCTGGGTCGAGCGGTTCTTCCGGCTGTGGGCGCGCAACCAGTGGAAGCGCGAGCGGTACGCGCCCTCGTTCCACCTCGACGACGAGAACCTGGATCCGAAGACCTGGTGCCGGTTCCCGATCCTCTCCTCCGGGTTCGCGCGCGAGCTCGACGCGCTGCGCGCCCACGTCCGGGGGGAGCCGTGATCCCCGCCCCGAAGGCGCCCGCCGCGCGGAGGGGCCCGGAGCGGCAGGGGGGGCGGTACGCCTACGACTACCCGCGCCCCGCGGTCACCGTGGACTGCGTCGTCTTCGGCGTGGACGAGGAGGACCTCAAGATCCTCCTCGTGCGCCGCGGCGTCCCGCCGTTCATGGGGCGCTGGGCGTTGCCGGGCGGGTTCGTCCGCGAGGAGGAGGACCTCCCGTCGGCCGCGCGGCGCGAGCTCCAGGAGGAGACGGGGCTCGAGAAGGTGTTCCTCGAGCAGCTCTACACGTTCGGGGATCCCGGCCGCGATCCGCGCGGGCGGGTCATCTCGGTCGCGTACTACGCGCTCGTGAAGCTCGGCGATCACCGCGTGCGCGCGGCGACCGACGCGCGCGAGGCCCGCTGGTTCGCGGCGGGGGACGTCCCGCGCCTCGCGTTCGACCACGATCGCATCCTCGCCACCGCGCGCGCGCGGCTCCAGGGCAAGGTCCGGTACCAGCCCATCGGCTTCGAGCTCCTCCCGCCGAAGTTCACGCTCACCCAGCTCCAGCGCGTGTACGAGAAGATCCTGGCGCGCCCGCTCGACAAGCGGAACTTCCGCAAGAAGCTCCTCGCCACCGCGCTCCTCGAGGAGCTCGACGAGCGCGAGCGCGGCGTCGCGCACCGCGCCGCCCGGCTGTACCGGTTCGACCGCAGGAAGTACGAGCAGCTCGAGAAGGAAGGCTTCATGTTCGAGGTGTGAAGCGCTGATCCGTCACCGCTCGTGCTTCGACAGGCTCAGCACGAGCGGACGAGCGAGACCGCTCGCCCTGGGCCTGTCGAAGGGCGAGCGGAGCGAGGACCTCATGACGACCCGCCCGCCCCTCCCGCTCCCCGGCTTCTACGACCCGAGGAACGCCGAGCGCCCGGAGTACGCGCCGGATCAGCTCCGCCTGTTCGCCGAGGCGGTGGCGTGGCGCCGGGCGCACGGCCTGCGGCCGGCCGCGACCGACCGGCGGAGGCTCCACCTCCTCCTCATCGACGAGCAGAAGGACTTCTGCTTCCCGACCGGCGCGCTCTACGTCGCCGGCCGGAGCGGGCGCGGCGCGCTCGACGACAACCGCCGCGTCGCCGAGTTCGTCTACCGGAACCTGGACGTGCTCACGCAGGTGACGGCCACGATGGACACGCACTTCGCGTTCCAGATCTTCTTCCCGTCGTTCTGGGTGGGGAAGGACGGCGCGCCGCTCGCGCCGTACCGCGAGATCGCCACGGACGACCTCGACCGCGGCGACGCGCGCCCGAACCCGGCGGTGGCGGCCTGGCTGTGCGGCGGCGACGAGGCGTGGCTCCGGGCCCAGGTCCGGTTCTACTGCGCGGAGCTGGAGAAGGCCGGCAAGTACCGGCTCTACCTCTGGCCGCCGCACTGCATCCTGGGCAGCGACGGCCACGCGCTCGCCGGCGTCGTCCACGAGGCCCGGATGTTCCACGCGTTCGCGCGGGACGCGCAGTCGGAGGTCGAGGTGAAGGGCGGGAGCCCGCTCACCGAGAACTACTCCGTGCTCCGCCCGGAGGTGCTCGTCCGGCACGACGGCGGGCCGCTCGCCGACCGGAACGACCGGTTCGTGGACACGCTGCTCGCCGCCGACGCGGTGATCGTCGCCGGGCAGGCGGCGAGCCACTGCGTGAAGAGCTCGGTGGAGGATCTGCTCGAAGCCGTCCAGGCGCGGGATCCGAGGCTCGCACGCAAGGTGTACGTCCTGGCGGACTGCATGTCGGCGGTGACGGTCCCCGACGGGAAGGGCGGCTTCCTCGCGGACTTCACGCCCCAGGCCGAGGAGGCGCTCCGGCGCTTCGCGGACGCGGGCATGCACGTGGTGCGCTCCACGGATCCGATCGAGGCCTGGCCCGGCATCCAGCTCTCCGGGTGAGGCGGACCGCCTCGAGCGGCGCGCAAAACGTTTGGGAAAACGTTCACCGTCGGGGGCGCGCGGGAACGCAACGCGCGCCGGGCGATCCCTTTCGGGGAGACCGGCGGCCCCGCCTCGCCGATTGACGCGCACACGCTCGGTTCTGCTAAGTTGCGCGGCCAATCCGAGCTCCCACGCAGCCGCGCTTCCGTCCGCACGAGGAGGCGGGAGGGCGTGCGGGCCCACGAGTGGACGAGGGAGCGCTGCGCATGCTCACGAAGCCTGGTCTCGTCGCGGCGACGCGCTGCCCGGGCCCGGCCTGCGCGCCGTTCCAGCCGCGCGCGACGCTCGTCCCGGGCACGCTCGATCTCGACCTCGCCGCGGCGGGGGTGCAGACCATGGTCGTCACCGCTGCCGGCACCTCCGCGGTCCAGCCCGGTGACGAGGTGCTCTCCACCCCCGCCGTCGGCTCCAGCGCGGGGCGACCCGCGCACCTCGTCGCGGCCGGCGGACGTCGGCGCTGGAGCGCGGCGAGCGCATGACGGAGGCGGGCGCAGGCTCCCGTGTCCTGCCCACGCACTCCGGGTCCGGCCGGCAACTCGGGTGGTACATCTGCCCGGGTTGCCGGCGCCGGACGAGGAGGCGGTGCGCCGCGACGTCCGGGGGCACCCGGTCGAGCGCCGGCGGGGCGCGCGGAGCGGGGCCCGAGGTCATCGTCGAGACCCTCCGGGGCGCAGGGGCGGAGCGGCGCTCGCCCGGGCTCTCGCGGCCCATCACGCTGCGCGCCCGGTGCGCGGATTTCCTGTAACATCCGCGGCTCCAATCACTCGGTGCGGAGGAGCGGAGCGAGATGCCGGCACGGATCGCCGTTGCTGCCGTGAACTTCGGGGCGACGTTCCCGGGCATGATGTACGCGCGCCTCCAGCGGCACCTGCGCCCCGACCAGTCGTTCGTCGAGTGCGCCACCACCAGCACGGCGGCGGCGGACGTCGCGCGCGCGCGGCTCACGCGGCTGCTCGAGGGCGAGCCGAAGCCCATCGCGTTCATCGGCATCTCCGTGCGCCCGGACCCGCGCTCGCTCGCCGCCTTCCGCGCCGCGCGCGTGCCGGTGGTGCTCATCGACGAGGAGGCGGAGGGCGCGACGACGGTCGCGTGCGACAACTACCTGGGCGGCGTCCTCGCCGGCGCGCACCTGACGGAGCAGGGGCGGCGGCGGATCGCGATCGTCGTGGGGAAGCTCAACGCCGAGGGGGACATGAACACCGCCCTCCGGCTCGACGGGTTCGAGAAGGCGCTCTCGGCGCAGGGCCTCGCGCCGGTCGAGGTGATCTACTCGATCGACTACTCGCGCAAGGACGGCGTCACCGCGATGACGCGGCTCCTCGGCGCGCGCCGCGGCGTGGACGCGGTGTTCTCCGCCGCGGGCGACATCTGCGCGACGGGGATGCTGGCGGTGGCGCGCGAACGCGGGGTGCGGGTGCCGGAGGACGTCGCCGTCGTCGGGTTCGACGACCTCGACGTCGCCGCGACCTCCGACCCGCCGCTCACCACCATCCGCCAGCCGGGCGAGGCGATGGCCGACGAGGCGTTCCGGCTCGCGACCGAGGAGCGCGAGGAGCTCCTCGCGCGGCCCCGGCGCGTCATCCTGAAGCCGGAGCTGGTGGTGCGGCAGTCGGCGTAGCGGGCCCTCCGAGGCGGCCTCGTCCGTGGAGGGAGCCCACGGGTCCCCTGGTCGCCTGCGCGCCAGCGCGCATCGCGCGGAGGCCTCGGAAACGCTCGTTTGGATGCGCCAAGGCACCGCACGCGCCGCACGCGGGGACGGCTATCGGTGCGATCACTCGCGCATCGACAAGCGTGCGAAGAATGGGATACGAGCAAACGAAGTCCGCAGCCGGTCGTCACGGGAGCGCACGGCCCTCCGGCTGCGCCACGAGCTACCGAGTACCGTAGCCCACCACCACCGGATCAGGGGAAACGTCCATGGCTGTGAAAGTCGCGATCAACGGTTTCGGCCGCATCGGCCGCCTCGTCTTCCGCGCCCTCGTCGAGCAGGGCCTGCTGGGTGAGCTGGAGGTCGTCGCCGTGGGCGACATCGTTCCGGCCGACAACCTCGCCTACCTCCTCAAGTACGACTCGATCCAGGGCCGCTTCCAGGGCACGGTCAGCTCCGAGAAGTCGGCGCCGGACAAGGCCGAGGACGACGTGCTCGTCGTGAACGGCAAGAAGATCCAGGTCGTGAGCGCCAAGACCCCGGCCGAGCTGCCCTGGGGGAAGCTGGGCGTCCAGCTCGTGATCGAGTCCACCGGCCTCTTCACGGACGCGGAGAAGGCGAAGGGCCACATCGCCGCCGGCGCGAAGAAGGTCCTCATCACCGCCCCGGCCAAGGGCGAGGACCTCACGGTCGTCCTCGGCGTCAACGACGACAAGTACGACGCCGCGAAGCACAACATCGTCTCGAACGCGTCCTGCACCACGAACTGCCTCGCCCCCGTGGTCCACGTCCTCCTCAAGGAGGGCTTCGGCCTCGCCGAGGGCCTCATGACGACGGTCCACGCCTACACGGCGACGCAGAAGACCGTGGACGGCCCGTCGAAGAAGGACTGGAAGGGCGGCCGCACCGCCGCGCAGAACATCATCCCGTCCACGACCGGCGCCGCGAAGGCCGTCGCCCTCGTCCTCCCCGAGGTGAAGGGCAAGCTCACCGGCATGGCGTTCCGCGTCCCGGTGCCGACCGTCTCCGTCGTGGACCTGACCTTCAAGACGGTCAAGGAGACCTCGCTCGCCGAGATCAAGGCCGCGATGAAGAAGGCCAGCGAGACGTACATGAAGGGCATCCTCGGCTACACCGAGGAGGAGGTCGTCTCCTCCGACTTCATCCACGAGAAGCTGTCGTCGGTGTTCGACGCCGGCGCGTCGGTCGAGCTCAACAAGAACTTCTTCAAGCTGGTCAGCTGGTACGACAACGAGTGGGGCTACTCGAACCGCGTCGTCGACCTGACCAAGAAGATGGCGGCGAAGCTGTAGACGTTCCGTGAGTGCCGGGCGCGGCTCGCGCCGCGTCCGGCCTTCTCGCCTCCCGTTCGTCCTGAGCGTAGCCGCCGCGGAGCGGCGGCGGAGTCGAAGGGCGAACGGGTTCTGCCGTCCACCCCGTTCGTCGCACCCCCACCACCATGGCCAAGTTCAAGACGATCCGCGATCTGCAGCTCGCCGGGAAGCGCGTCCTCATGCGGGTGGACTTCAACGTCCCGCAGGACAAGGCGACCGGCGCCATCACCAACAACCAGCGCATCCAGGCGGCGCTGCCCACCATCAAGTACGCGCTCGAGAAGGGCGCCTCGGTCGTGCTCATGTCGCACCTGGGCCGGCCGGACGGGCAGAAGATCGCCAAGTTCTCCCTCAAGCCCGTCGCCGACGAGCTCGCGAAGCTCCTCGGGAAGCCGGTGAAGTTCCTCGACGACTGTGTCGGCCCCGCGGTCGAGGCCGCCTGCGCGCCCGGCGCGCTGAAGGCGGGCGACGTCGTCCTCCTCGAGAACCTCCGGTTCCACATCGAGGAGGAGACCAAGGTGAAGCTCGAGGACGGCTCGAAGAAGGCCGCCGACAAGGAGGCCGTGAAGGCCTTCTGCGCGAGCCTCACGAAGCTCGGCGACGTGTACGTGAACGACGCCTTCGGCACCGCCCACCGCGCCCACAGCTCGATGGTCGGCGTCGCCCTCCCGGAGAAGGCCGCCGGCTTCCTCATGGAGGCCGAGCTCAACGCCTTCAACGCGGTGGTCGAGAACCCGAAGCGGCCGCTCCTCGCCATCCTCGGCGGCGCGAAGATCGCGGACAAGATCCCGCTCATCAACAACCTGCTCGAGAAGGCCAACGAGCTCATCATCGGCGGCGGCATGGCCTTCACCTTCAAGAAGGTGCTCGAGGGGATGGAGATCGGCGACAGCCTCTTCGATCCCGAGGGCGCCAAGATCGCGAAGGAGCTGGTCGAGAAGGCGAAGGCCAAGGGCGTGACCATCACCTTCCCGGTGGACTTCGTCTGCGCCGACAAGTTCGACGCCAACGCGAACAAGCAGATCCGCAGCGACAAGGAGGGCATCCCGGCCGGCTGGATGGGCCTCGACGCCGGTCCGAAGTCGCGCGAGCTGTACGCCCAGGTGATCCGCCGGTCGAAGACGATCGTCTGGAACGGCCCCCCCGGCGTGTTCGAGTTCGACGCCTTCGCCGAGGGCTCGAAGGCCATGGCCGACGAGATCGCCAGGGCCACCGCGGCCGGCGCGACCACCGTCGTCGGCGGCGGCGACACCGCCACCGCGGCCAAGAAGTTCAAGGTCGCGGACAAGGTCAGCCACTGCTCCACGGGCGGCGGCGCCAGCCTCGAGTTCCTCGAGGGCAAGGTGCTGCCGGGCGTGGCGTTCCTCGAGAGCTAGCAAGCTGTCGAACGACGCGACTGCCCGGTCGCCCCGAGCCGCTCGCCCGCGAGGGCGGGCGGCTCATCCGTTCTGGGACAGCGCCGAGCGATCTCGCACGGACTCGCCGCTTCCGGTACCCTCGTGGCGGACCGCTCCTCCGTGACCAGGGGTCGGATGACATGCCCGCGAACGCCGCGCTGTATCTGCCCAAGGACGCGATCGACCTCACCCACGTGTTCGAGACCGCGCGGGCGCACAAGCGCCTCTTCGGACGGGTGACCCACTACGACGTGACGCTCGGCGCGGACGTGGTGCGCTTCAACGTCATGCCCGCCGACGAGGTCGCCGGACACGTCTCGGGGTGCCAGCGCTACATCGATTCCCTCGATCAGGACGCCACCCGCAAGCGCGACGCGTGCGCCGCGATCGGGCTGACGAGGTGCGTTCTCGGCCTCGTGACCGCGCGCGAGTTCGAGGACAACGACGCGATCTGGCAAGCCCTGTTCCGGATCGCGGACGCATACGACGGGTACGTGTTCGTCCATGGCAGCGTGCTGCTGCCGAGCGGCGCCGTGATCGCCGGCCCGTTGCTGGAGGAGTCGAGCTAAAGGGGGCGTCCTGCCGCGCTCGGGCGTGGGGAGGCCCGGGTGCGCTATCCTCTCGCGCTCCATTCGGACGGAAAGGGTGACCTCATGAGCAACGGCAGGCGGCGGTGTCTCCGGGCGGCAGGCGTCCTCGCAGTCCTCGCGTGCGTCGGCCTCGGTGCCGCGCAGGCGGCCGAGGAGAAGGCGGCGCAGCCCGGGAGCGCCCTCGAGCGCGAGAAGGCGAAGGGCAAGGAGTTCCTCGACAAGGCGGCGAAGGAGGAGGGCGCCCAGAAGACGAAGAGCGGCCTCGTGTACGTCCCGCTCAAGAAGGGCAAGGGCCTCACCCCGCGGGCGAACGAGACCGTGCGTGTCCACTACACGGGCACGTTCACCGACGGGAAGGTCTTCGACTCCTCCGTCGCGCGCAAGCAGCCCGCGGAGTTCCCGCTCGACCAGGTGATCCCCTGCTGGACCGAGGGCGTGCAGAAGATCCAGGTGGGCGGGAAGGCGAAGCTCGTCTGCCCGTCGGACCTCGCCTACGGCGATCGCGGGGCGGGCGGCGGGATGATCCCCGGCGGCGCCACCCTCGTGTTCGAGGTGGAGCTGCTCGGGATCGTGGGGAAGTAGGGCCGGTCTCCGCCCAGCATGGTCCCGAGCTCCGCGACGCGCTCCCGCAGCCGCATGCGGGAGCGCTCCGCGGCGGCGTCGCCGTCGTCGGCGAAGAGGTCGCCTCGGTACAGCTCGACCGCCCGATCCGCGTCCCGGAGCGCGGCGACCATGTCGCCGCGCGCGCGCGCCTCCGTCGCGCGGAGGGCGAGCCGCTCGACCGCCCAGGCGTCGACGAACACGCGCTCCGGGTCCAGCGCCGCGCGCCCGCTTCGGACCACCAGCGCCGCCGGATCGCCCAGGAGCTGGCGCAGGCGGTACAGCGTCGTCTCCAGGCTGTGGCGCGCGAGGTCGCCCTCGGCGTCGGGCCACAGCGCCTCGGCGAGCCACTCCAGCGAGGCGCCGCGCTCGCCTTGCTGGACGAGGACGCGGAGCAGGTCGAGCGGCTTGCGGGGGCCCTTCCCGGGCGCCGGGCTCGTCCCCTCGCGCGCGATCGTGAGCGTGCCCAGCGCCTGGACGCGCGTGCGCCACGGCCAGGCCGCGAGGACGCGAGCCCGGGAGCACGCGGCGAGACCGCGCGCGCGCACGAGCCGGACCGCCAGGTCGGGCTCGATGGCGCGCTCGAGCGCGAACGCGCACAGCTCGGCGAGGTCGGCCCGGGACACGAACACCGAGTTGAGGACGCCGAGCCGGGCCGCGAGCGCGAGCGCGTCCCGGAGCAGCGGCTCCGCCGCGGCCTCCTCCCCCCGCGCCAGCGCCGCCCGCGCGGACAGCAGCAGGGCGCCGAGCTCGCCGACCAGGTACCCCGCGGCGCGCGTGTCGGCCAGGGCCTCCGCGAGCGTGGGGCCGGCCCCGCCGCCC
>JAEYZK010000154.1 GCA_023428085.1 Pseudomonadota bacterium | reverse complement strand
CGGCTTCACGGCCGCAGCCTTCGCCGCGGCGGACTTCGCGGCCGGCGCCTTCGCCGCGGGCGCTCGGGCAGCAGGCGCCGCCGAGGGCTTCGCGGGCGCAGGCGCGAGGCTCGAGCGCGGCGCGCCGGCTTGGGCCTCGTGGACGCGACGGGCGAGCTCGGGCTTGGCCAGCTTGCTCACGCCCTTGAGCCCCAGGTCGGCGGCGAGGTCCACGAGCTCCTGGCGCGGACGGCCGAGCAGCGCCTCGAGGTCCGGCGCCGCAGCGGTGGCGCCCTTCCCGCCCTCGCGAGGGCGGGCGGCGGCTTTGCGGTCGGCGGCTTCCTGCCTCTTGGAGACCATGCGCACGACGTCCTTTCGGACCACGGTTGCGTTCCGGATCGAGACCTCATCCGTGCACGGCCCGGCAAGCCAGTCCTCCGCCGGGGCTGCGACGCCGAGGAACCCGCGCTCCCGTTCCCGCGCTCCTGGCTAGCACCCCGCGTGCACGATTTCCACCGGAAGGGCGGGTCTTCCGGGGGCGCGCGGACGCGCGCTTTCACCTCTTGCAGCTGCCGGGGCCGCCTGGACCCTCCGTCGAACTGGATCGACGCGACCGCGCGGCGGAGCGTCGTTACGTTTCCCCGCAGGAGGCCCCGATGGAGAGACGGCCGGACCAGCGCGCCCGGTCCTTCGAGCACGCGCTGGAGCTCCTGTTCGAGGACGCCTGGCAGGAGCCCCTGCGGCGCCACCGCTCCGACCTGGCGTTCCGGGGCCTCTCCGACGCGGCCTGGCCGCTCCGCACCAGCCTCTCCCGCCTCGGAGGACCGTTCCAGGAGCTCGAGTACCACCTGCTCAGGAACTTCCGGAAGTACTCGCACGAGCTTCACGCCGAGCTGGCCGACTCGGAGTGGAAGTGGGTCACGCTCGGGCAGCACCACGGCCTGCCCACGCGCCTGCTCGACTGGACCTACTCGCCGCTGGTGGCGCTCCACTTCGCGACGTCGGAGCTCGACCGGATCGAGGCGGACGGGGCGGTGTGGTGCGTGGACTACGTGCGCGCGCACCGCGAGCTGCCGCAGGTCCTGCGGACGGTCCTCGAGGCCGCCGGGGCCAACGTCCTCACGGTGCAGATGCTCGAGTCGGTCTCCCGGGACCTCCGCGCGTTCGACGCGCTCGCCCGGGAGCGCCTCTTCCTCGCGTTCTTCGAGCCGCCCTCGCTCGACGCGCGCCTCGTGAACCAGTACGCCCTCTTCTCGGTCCTCCCCGATCCGCACGCGGCGCTCGACGCGTGGCTGGCCGGCCACCCCGAGCTGTACCGGCGCGTGATCATTCCACGCGAGGTGAAGTGGGAGATCCGCGACAAGCTCGACCAGGCCAACGTGACCGAGCGCGTGCTCTTCCCGGGGCTCGACGGCCTGGCGCGGTGGCTCTCGCGCCACTACGCACCGCGCGGGTGAGGGGGGAGGAGACGCCCGGACGGGAGGCGGCCCGGCGAGGGGGCCCTGGCCGAGCCTCTCCCGCCCCCGCGGCTCGCTAGATTCAATCCATGCGCGCGGCCCGGGCGCGGCGTCCGCCCCTCGACGAGCTCCAGAGCTGGTTCACCGACCGCGCCTGGCGCGTCGGCCCGGACGCGCCGCAGGGCCCCCGGCGGGCGCTCGCCGCGGTGAGCCGCCTCGGGTACGCCACCGTCCGGGGGTTCCTCGAGAATCGGCTCACGCTGCGGGCCGCGGCGCTCACGTACTTCTCCGTCCTCTCGGTCGTCCCGCTGCTCGCCTTCGCGTTCGCGGTCCTGAAGGGCCTCGGCGCGTACGCCGGGTTCGTGCAGGGGACGCTCCTGCCGTACCTCACGGAGACCTTCGGCGAGAACGCGCCGCTGCTCGCCGCCGTGCAGCAGATCTTCCACTTCGTCGATCGCACCAACGTCTCGACCCTGGGGGTCGTCGGGCTCCTGACGCTCGTCTACACGAGCGTGAGCCTCCTCTCGAACATCGAGGCGTCGTTCAACGTCATCTGGGGGGCGCGCACCCAGCGCCCCTTCCTCCGCCAGGTGACCGACTACGTCACCCTGCTCGTCACGACGCCCATCCTCATCGTCGTCGCCACCACCTTCGCCACCGCCGCCCAGAGCTCGCAGGCGGTCCTGTTCCTGCGCGAGTCGCTGGGGCTCGGCGGGCTCATCGACTTCGTCCTCCGGTTCACGTCGGTCGTGGTGGTGGCGACCGCGCTCTTCGCGCTCTTCGTCATCCTGCCCAACGTGCACGTCCGCCCGATGTCGGCCCTCGTCGGCGCGGCGGTGGCCGCGCTGCTCTGGCAGGGCGTGCTCGTGCTCCACGTCCGGTTCCAGGTGGGCATCGCCGGCTACAGCGCGCTGTACTCGGTCCTGGGCGCGCTGCCGATCTTCCTCGTGTGGATGTACCTCTCGTGGATGACCGTGCTCGTCGGCGCGCAGGTCGCGGCGAGCCACCAGAACGGCCGCGCGCTGGGCGAGCGGTTCGTGCAGCACCGCGTGGATCAGGCGCTCCGGGAGCGGCTCGCGGTCGCGCTCGCCGCCGTCGTGACGCGCGACTTCCGCGCGGGCGCCCGCCGCCCCGAGGCCGAGCTCGCCGACCTCGTCCAGCTCCCCCGCGCGCCCGTGGACGAGGTCCTCGGGGCGCTCCTCCAGGCGGGCCTGCTCGCCCGCGTCGTGGCGGGCCGCGACACGTACCTGCTCCCGGCCCGCGATCCCGCCCGCGTCCGCCTCCTCGACGTCCACGACGCGCTCCGGCGCGAGCCGGAGGCGGACTCCGCGCGCCCGGCGCTCGAGGCGCACCTCCCCGGCCCGCTCCGGGACGTGCTCGACGGGCTCGAGGAGGAGCTCCGGCGCTCGCCGCGGAACCTCACGCTCGTCGAGCTCTCCGAGCTCGCCGGGGCGGCGCAGGTGCCGCCGCCGGCGCGGGCCCCCGGAGACGGGGCCGCGCAGCCGCTCGCCGAGGATCCCTGAGCGGCGCGCGGCCGCGCCGTGCAGCCGCCGACCTGCACCGTCGGGGGGGGCGGCGCGACCCGGCCCTCTCGGGGTGCTCTCCCCGTGAAATCGTCCGTCACACGGCGCCGCGCCGCCCATCCCAGCTTGGGGGCGCGAAGTGCATTCACGAATGGTGGACCAGCCACGGCCCGACGACGACGCCGCTCGACCTCGCTGTCCCACGCCCCGGCGACACGGCCGGCGGCGCCCGACGCGTCCGCCCGGCGGTCGGACAGTCCCCTACCCGCCCCCCCATCGCGCGCGCCGCACCCGGAGTCGTGCCTGGATCGCTGCACCCCGGGTGCGTACGGTGACCGCCGCCCGGAGGAGGCCGCCGCCATGAGCGCGCACGTCTGCTGCCGACTGGAAGCGCTCCCCACGGGAGCGGAGGCGCCCGCGCCCGCCGGCGCCGAGCCCGACGCGCTCTCGCGCTTCGCCGCCGCGCTCGCCGCCACGGACGACACGGTGTTCGACTGGGACCTGGACGGCGATCGGCTCTGGCTCTCCGAAGGCTGGACGGCGCTCTCCGGGGCCGACTCCGCCGAGGCGTCCGCGTCCTGGCTCGCCCAGGTGCACCCGGCCGATCGCGAGGGGCTCCTGGGCGCGATCCGCGCGCACCTCGAGGGCGGCGCCCCGCGCTTCGAGCACGAGCACCGGCTGCGGCACGCCGGGGGCGACCTGCGCTGGGTGCTGGCGCGCGGGCGGGCCCTGCGGGACGAGCGCGGCCGGGCGGTCCGGCTCTGCGGGACCCTGATGGACGTCACGGTCCGGCGCGCCGCCGCCGAGCGCGCGCTGCACGACGCGCTCCACGATCCGCTCACCCACCTCCCGAACCGGAACCTCTTCCTCGACCTCGTGAAGCGCGCGTTCGCGCGCGGGCGCCGGCGCGAGGGGTACGCGTTCGCGGTGCTCTTCCTCGACCTCGACGACTTCAAGGCCGTGAACGACGGGTTCGGCCACGCGGCGGGCGACGAGCTCCTCCTCCAGGTGTCGCGCCGCCTCCAGCGCTGCCTGCGCGCGGGCGACACGCTCGCGCGCCAGGGCGGAGACGAGTTCACGATCCTGCTCGACGACCTCCAGAGCCCGGACGAGGCCCAGCGCGTCGCGCGGCGCATCCACGAGGCGCTGGCGGCGCCGTTCGAGCTCTCCGGGCAGGAGGTCATCGCGACGGCCAGCATCGGCGTCGCGCTCTCCGCCCCGGGGCAGGCGCGCGCGGAGGACCTCCTGCTCGACGCCGACACCGCCATGTACCGGGCCAAGGCGCAGGGCCGCGCGCGCTCGGCGGTCTTCGACCCGTCCACGCGCGAGCGGAGCCCGCAGCTCCTGCACCTCGAGGCCGACCTCCGCCGCGCCCTGCTCCGCGCCGAGTTCCGCGTCCACTACCTCCCGATCTTCGACGTGGCGCACGGCACGGTGCTCGGGCTCGAGGCCCTGCTCCGCTGGGCCCATCCGCAGCGGGGGCTGGTCTCCCCGGAGCAGTTCGTGCCCTTCGCCGAGGAGACCGGGCTCATCGTCCCCATCGGCCGGTGGCTGCTCACCCAGGCGGCCCGCGACCTCCAGCGCTGCCGCGGCGTGCCCGGACACGCCGCGCTCCGCCTGCACGTGAACATGTCCGCGAAGCAGCTCCTCCACGCCGAGCTCCTCGCCCACGTGGACGCGCTGCAGCGCGATCACGGGCTCGCCCCGGGCGATCTCGCCCTCGAGCTCACCGAGCGGACGCTGCAGCACGGCGCGCCGATCGCGGAGCGGGTCGCGGAGCTGCGCGCGCGGGGGGTGCGGCTCCTCGTGGACGACCTGGGGAGCGGGCCCTCGTCGCTCGCCGCGCTCCACGACCTCGGCCCCGACGCGCTCAAGATCGACCAGGCGATCTTCCGGGGCGGCTCCCCGCACGGCGCGGCGCCGGACCTCGTCCGCACGATCGTCGCCTTCGCCCGCGAGCGCGGGACGCCGGTGGTGGCCGAGGGCGTGGAGACCGTCGAGCAGGTCGCGTTCCTGCGCGAGCTCGGCTGCGCGGCGGCGCAGGGGTTCTACTTCTCGCCGCCCCTCGACGGCGACGCGGCGCGCGCGCTGCTCGCGCGGGCGCCGCCACGGGATCTCCGGAATTGAGCGCGCCGCTACCCCGCGCGCCCGCCGCCCAGCCCCGACCGCGCCGACGCCGGCGTGCGCGCCAGCTCCTCGCGCAGCACCGCCACGAACGCGTCGCGCACCGGGTTCTTCCCGTCCGCGAGCCAGGCCGCGCCGACGCGCCAGCGCGCCTCCTCCACCTCGAGCGGCAGGTGCACGACGCCCTCGACCCGGGTGGCGGTCGCGGCGCGCGGCACGACCGCGAGGCCCAGGCCGGCGGCGACGAGGGCGAGCATCGTAACGAAGTCGCCCGCCTGCTGGACGACGCGCGGGCGGAAGCCGTACCGGGCGCAGACGCGGTGCACGTGGGCCTGGAAGCTCGGCGAGCCGGGCGGGGAGGTCGTGAGCTCGACGAAGGGCTCGTTGCGGAGCCCCTGGGGCATGCGGCGCTGGAGGTCGGCGCGCCGGGCCTCCGGGACGGCGAGCACGAGCCGATCCTCCACCACCGGGATCACCTTGAGGGGCCGGTCCACCGGCAGTCGCACGAACCCGAGGTGAAGCCCGCCGGCCTCGAGCGCCTCGAGCTGGAGCGGGGAGGACATGTCCTCGAGCGAGACGTGCACCGCGGGGTGGAGCTTGCGGAAGCGGGAGACGAGGCGGGGGACGAACAGGCGCGTCGTGACGCCGAACCCGAGCCGGAGCTCGCCGACCTCGCCGCGCGCCGCCCGCTGCGCGCGGTCCAGCACGCGATCGGCCTGCAGGAGCAGGCGATCGACCTCCTCGCGGAAGAGCAGGCCGGCGCTCGTGAGCTGCGCCCCGTGCCGGCCTCGCACGAAGAGGGGACCCCCGATCTCGTCCTCGAGCTGGCGCATCTGCTTGGTCAGCGCCGGCTGGCTGACGTGCAGCGCGCGCGCGGCGCGACCGAAGTGGCCCTGCTGGGCCAGGACCTGGAACGAGCGGAGCAAGCGGATTTCCATCCGTTAGCCATAGGTGATCGCGGGGGCGGGGGGAACGCCTCGCGTCGAAGCGGCCCCCCCTCTGGGACATGCGACGATCTGCGACAGCTGCAGTCTCCCTGCTAAGAAAGCGCAACTGGAGGAGTCACGATGAGTGAGACCAAGAAGGCCCTGTGGAGGTCCGGCGCAGCGCTGGCGTTCGTCCTCGCCCTGGTGGCGGCCCCGCGCGCGCGCGCGGCCGAGCCGGGCAAGCTCCTCGTCTGGATCAACGGCGACAAGGGCTACAACGGCCTGCAGAAGGTGGGGAACGACTTCGCCGGGAAGAGCGGCGTCGAGGTCACCGTCGAGCACCCGGAGGACGCCCCCGCGAAGTTCCAGCAGGCCGCCGCCGCCGGCAAGGGCCCGGACGTCTGGTGCTGGCCGCACGACCGCATCGGCGAGTGGATCGACGGCGGCCTGATCGTCCCCGTCACGCCCTCCAAGGCGATCCAGGACGGCATCGAGAAGAAGGCGTGGGACGCGTTCACGGTGGGCGGAAAGCTGTGGGGCTACCCGCTGTCGATCGAGGCCATCGGGCTCATCTACAACAAGAAGCTGGCCCCGACGCCGCCCAGGACCTTCGACGACGTCGTGAAGCTCGACAAGAAGCTCGCGGCCCAGGGCAAGAAGGCCATCCTCTGGGACTACAACAACACCTACTTCACCTGGCCGCTCCTGGCCGCGAACGGCGGGTTCGTCTTCGGCCGCGACGGCAAGGGCGATCTCGACCCGGCCAAGGTCGGGGTCAACAACGCCGGCGCGCTCCAGGGCGCGCAGCTCCTCGCCAAGCTCATCCAGCAGGGCGTCATGCCCAAGGGCGCGACGTACTCGGCGATGGAGGCGGGGTTCGCCAAGGGGGACGTCGCCATGATGATCAACGGGCCGTGGGCGTGGGAGAACGCGCGCAAGGCCAACGTGGACTTCGGCGTGTCCACCATCCCCGCCGTGGGCAGCAAGCCGGGGCGCCCGTTCGTGGGGGTGCTCGGCTGCATGATCACGAACCCCAGCCCGAACAAGGACATCGCCAAGGAGTTCCTCGAGGGCTCCGTGCTCCAGGTCGCGGGCCTCAAGGCGATCGACGCCGACGTCCCGCTGGGCGTGCCGGCCAACAAGGCCCTCTACCAGGAGCTGACGAAGGATCCGAAGAAGGGGCCGCTGCTCAAGGCGACGATGGACAGCGCCCAGCTCGGCGAGCCGATGCCGAACATCCCCGCGATGGGGAAGTTCTGGGCCGCGATGGCCTCCGCGCTCGAGAACATCACCAACGGCCGCCAGGCGCCGAAGGAGGCGCTGGACGGCGCCGCCGCCCGCATGACGGGCGCGGAGGAGGCGGTGAAGAAGTGATCCGGCGGGCGCCCGGCCTCGCGAGGGGCCGGCGCCCTCCTCCGCGGCTCCGGCCGCTCCTGTACGATCCGCTCGCCCTGAGCCTGTCGAAGGGCGAGCGGCCACGGCGCACGCACGGTCCGGCCGCACGCGGCCCACCGGAGGCCCGATGGATCCCCAGCCGGTCATCGAGCGGGCGGAGCCCGCGCTGCGCGGCCCCGAGCGACCGCGGCGCGCGTGGACGAGGGTCGCCGGGAGCGGTGTCGCCGCGATCCTCGGCGGCGCGCTGCTCTACCTCGTCTGGCTCGTCGCGACGAGCGGTCAGCTCCTGCTCGCGCTCGCCGTGCTCGCCACCGCGGCGATCGGCTTCTACGTCTACCTCGCGCGGCCGGCGTACACCTGGCGGTACCTCTTCCCCGGCATCCTGGGGATGCTCGTCTTCGTGATCGTGCCGCTCGTCTACACGGTCCGGCTCGGGTTCACGAACTACAGCTCGCGCAACCTCCTCACCTTCGGCCGCGCCACGCAGTACCTGCTCGACCAGACGGTGCCCGGCCCGGGCACGCCCTACCAGTTCCAGGTCCACCAGGAGCAGGACGGCGTCCGGCTGGTGTTCACCGCGCCCGCGCCGGAGCCGTCGGAGGGCGGCGCCGAGGCCCCGGCGCCGGCCGGCGACCGGTTCGTCACCGAGGTGCTCGACCCCGCGAAGGCTCCCGACGGCGCGCTCGAGCCGAAGCCGCTCGAGGCCGGCGACGCGCCCGGGGCGGCGCTCCAGCTCCGCGACGTGATCAAGCTCCGCCCGTTCCTGCAGAAGCTCGAGGTGAAGTTCCCCGACGGCACCCAGGCCCGCATGGCGTCGCTGCGCGAGTTCGCGCCGCTGCAGCCGGTCTACGAGCGGCGCGAGGACGGCGCGCTCGTCCACACGCAGACGAAGGCGGTCCTCACCCCGGACCACCGCGTCGGCTTCTACGTCACCCAGGACGGCACGCAGGTGCGCCCCGGGTTCAAGGTGGACGTCGGGTTCGCGAACTACGTCCGCGTGATCACCGACCGCGCGCTCTCGAGCCCGCTCCTGCGCGTGTTCGCCTGGACGGTCGCCTTCGCGCTCCTGACCGTGCTGTTCACCGTCGTCGTGGGCGTGACGCTCGCGGTGGTGCTCAACTGGGAGGCGCTGCCGGGCCGGACGATCTACAGGACCCTGCTCTTCCTGCCGTACGCGGTCCCGGGGTTCATCTCGATCCTGGTGTTCCGCGGCCTCTTCAACCAGAACTTCGGCGAGCTGAACCTCATCCTCGACGCGCTGTTCGGCGTCCGGCCGGCGTGGTTCTCCGACCCGATGCTCGCGCGGGCGATGATCCTCATCGTCAACACCTGGCTCGGCTACCCGTACATCCTGGTGCTCGCGACCGGGCTCATCAAGGCCATCCCCGCCGACCTCTACGAGGCCGCGGCGATGCAGGGCGCGGGCCCCCTCCAGACGTTCCGCCACGTGACCGCGCCGCTCATCATCCGGCCGCTCACGCCCCTCCTCGTCGCGTCGTTCGCGTTCAACTTCAACAACTTCGTCCTCATCTCCCTCCTCACCGGCGGGCGCCCCGACTTCCTCGACGCGCGCGTCCCCGCGGGCACGACCGACATCCTCGTCTCGTACACCTACCGGATCGCCTTCCAGGACTCGGGGCAGCAGTTCGGGCTCGCCGCGGCGATCTCGACGGTGATCTTCGCGATCGTGGCCGGGCTCTCGATCGTCAACCTTCGCCTCACCCGCGGCCGGGTCGAGGGGCAGCCGCGCTAGGAGGCAGGCGATGGCCGTCGTCCAGGGGAAGGGTCACGGGTGGCGGCTGCTCGCGGCGCACGCGGGGCTCATCGCGATGTGCGCGCTGGTGCTGTTCCCGCTCCTCATGGTGGTCTCGATCTCGCTCCGCCCCGGGAACTTCGCCACGGGCGACATCATCCCGAAGGAGCTCAGCCTCGAGCACTGGAAGCTCGCGCTCGGCATCCCCTACACCGCGGCCGACGGCCGCGTCGTCGAGCCGCCGTTCCCGGTGCTCCGCTGGCTCTGGAACTCCACCAAGATCGCCGCGATCTCGGCGTTCTTCACCGTGATCCTCTCCACCACCGCCGCGTTCGCCTTCGCGCGCATGCAGTTCCGCGGGAAGAACCCGCTCCTGAGCGCGATGCTGCTGCTCCAGATGTTCCCGCCGGTGCTGGCGCTCGTCGGCATCTTCGCGATCTTCGACACGCTCGGGAGCTTCGTCCCCGCGCTCGGCGTCGAGTCGCACTGGGCGGTGATCCTGGCGTACGTGGGCGGGATCGCCCTGCACATCTGGACGATCCGGAGCTACTTCTACACGATCCCCGTCGAGATCGAGGAGTGCGCCAAGGTGGACGGCGCCACGCACGCGCAGTCGTTCCTCTACATCCTCCTCCCGATGGCGGTGCCGATCCTGATGGTCGTCTTCGTGCTCGCCTTCATCGGCTCGATGATCGAGTACCCCATCGCCTCGATCCTGCTCCGCCAGGTGGACCACCTCACGCTCGCGGTCGGCTCGCGGTACTTCCTGTACGAGCAGAACTACCTCTGGGGCGACTTCGCCGCGGCGGCGGTGCTCTCGGGCATCCCGATCACGGTCGTGTTCCTGCTCGCGCAGCGGTGGATCGTGTCGGGGCTGACGTCGGGCGGGGTGAAGGGGTAGCGGCAGCGGCTGGCGCCCTGGCCGTGGCGGTCACCTCTCCGAAGCACTGGCTTATCGGGACCTTTGCTCCGCTCGTTGTTCGCTCACCTTCTCGCTGGTCGCTTGGCAGTCCTGCGTCGCGGTCGTTCGCGATAGACTGGCACGGCGAGGAGCCACGATGAGCCCAGACGCCGTCCAGAGGCTGCGAGACCACTACAGCACTCTCCAGGACTCCGAGCTCGCGACCATGGCGCTCACGGCGGCGGCGGATCTCGTTCCAGCTGCGATCGAGCCGTTCCGCTCCGAACTCCAGCGACGGAGCCTCGCGCCGGAACTCTGGCCGACGCTGGATCTCCAGGTCGGGGCGATGACGCCCGCCGAGCACGATGAGCTCGTTCGGCGCATCCAGTTCCTACCCTGCCCGCTGTGCGGCCAGAGCAAGACCTCGCTCAACGGATATGTCACGCAACGTGGACCGGTGATTCCACTCCCCGGGGTCCTGCTGGTGCGCTCGGGCTTCTACATCGGGTGCCAGCCGTGCCTTTCGGGCCTCGGCGCGTGGCGCCTCTTCAAGCTCAAGCCTGGCCAGCGCTGGAAGCCGAGCAGCCAGCTGCGCCAGTTCGTCGAGCGCCACGCGGCGCTCTTCATCCACTTCGAGCGTTCGCCTGCCGCCATTCGGGCGCTGCTGCGCCGCGACTACGACGCTTTTCTCACGGCAATCCGCGACGCCAGCGCTGATCGTCACCCGTCTTGAGCTCGTGAACACACCGCGGAGGCTCCTCTCGTGATCCTCGTGAAACGCCTCGCCGCCCCTGCCTCCTGGCGCGAGCGCAGGTCGCAGGCTCAAGGACACGGAGCGAGCATGGCGGAGGCCGCGACGGGCGGGACGCCTCGCGCCCGCACATCGGCACCGTCACGAGGGCGGGGCCAGCCCTGCGCCGGCCGACCGAGCGCAGCGCGCCCGAGACCACGTCACCAGTACGGTGGCCGCCTGCAGTTTGGGTGACGGCGACGCGAGGGCACCCGGCTCCTCAGCACGGAACCGCTCATCGAGCGTGCCGGCCCGCACGGAGTTGCAGCGGCCTCCCGTGCATACGGAACCGTCTCCAGTACGGACCCGATCCGGGCCGCGCGGAGCGAGGGAGGGCGCCGCAGGGCCGGACCCGTCCCACGCGGCACGCCACCCTGATCCCAGCCCGGCTCGAGGCGTGCCACGAGGAGCAACGAGCGGAGCGAGCGGGGCCGCGACAGCTCGCCCTCCGACAGGCTCAGGGCGAGCGGCTTTCTGGATCGGTCCGGAGCGACCCGCGCTCGTCACGCCCGCCGCCCCAGATCGAACCGATCGAGGTTCATCACCTTGTCCCACGCCTTCACGAAGTCGCGGACGAGCTTCTCCGCCCCGTCGGCGGCGGCGTACACCTCGCAGATCGCCCGGAGCTGCGCGTGCGAGCCGAACACGAGGTCGACGGCGGTGGCGGTCCACTTCACGGCGCCGGTCACGAGGTCGCGCCCCTCGTAGACGCCGGGGGTCGCGGCGGCGGGCTTCCACTCGACGCCGTTCTCGAGGAGGTTCACGAAGAAGTCGTTGGTCAGCGCCCCCGGACGGCTCGTGAACACGCCGTGCGGCGCGCCCCGGAAGTTCGTCCCGAGCACCCGCATGCCGCCGAGGAGCACCGTCATCTCCGGCGCGGTGAGCGTGAGCAGGTTGGCCCGCTCGAGCAGCAGGTTCTCCGGCGAGAGCGGCTGGCCGGCCCGGACGTAGTTCCGGAAGCCGTCGGCCCTCGGCTCGAGGACCTCGAACGTCGCGGCGTCGGTCTGGTCCTGCGAGGCGTCGGTGCGGCCCGGCCTGAACGGCACCGTGACCGCGTGGCCGCCGTCCTTCGCCGCCTTCTCGACGGCCGCGCAGCCGGCGAGGACGACGAGGTCCGCGAGGGAGACCTTCTTGCCACCCGGGGCCGCCGCGTCGAACTCCGACTTGATTCGCGCGAGGACCCGCAGCGCCTGGTCGAGCGCCGCCGGCTCGTTCACCTCCCAGTCCTTCTGCGGCGCGAGGCGGATGCGTGCGCCGTTGGCTCCGCCGCGCTTGTCGGTGCCGCGGAAGCTGGCAGCCGCGCCCCACGCGACGGAGACGAGCTGCGAGACGGACAGCCCCGTCGCGAGGATCTGCGCCTTCAGCGAGGCGATCTCGGTCGGGCCGACGAGCGGGTGATCGACGGGCGGGACCGGATCCTGCCAGAGCTGCGGCGGCGCCACCCAGGGGCCGAGGTAGCGCGACAGCGGCCCCATGTCCCGATGGAGCAGCTTGTACCAGGCCCGGGCGAACGCGTCGGCGAGCTGCGCGGGATTCGCGAGGAACCGGCGGGAGATCTCCTCGTACGCGGGGTCGAACCGGAGCGCCAGGTCCGACGTGAGCATCATGGGTGGGTGCCGCTTCGTCGGGTCGTGGGCGTCGGGGACGATCCCCGCGCCGTCGCCGTCCTTCGGCCGCCATTGCTTCGCGCCCGCCGGGCTCTTCGTGAGCTCCCAGTCGTACTTGAACAGCGTCTCGAGGTACGTGTTGTCCCACCAGGTCGGCGTCGGGGTCCACGCGCCCTCGAGGCCGCTCGTGATGGTGTCCTTGCCCTTGCCGGCGCCGTGCGTGCTCCTCCACCCCAGCCCCTGGTGCTGGACGGGGCACCCCTCCGGCTCGGGGCCGACGTGCTTCGGATCGCCCGCGCCGTGGCACTTGCCGAACGTGTGGCCCCCCGCGATGAGGGCCACCGTCTCCTCGTCGTTCATCGCCATCCGCCGGAAGGTCTCGCGGATGTCGCGCGCCGACGCGACGGGATCGGGGTTGCCGTTCGGGCCCTCCGGGTTCACGTAGATGAGCCCCATCTGCACCGCGCCGAACGGGCCGCCCAGCTCCCGCTCGCCGCTGTAGCGCTCGTCGCCGAGCCAGGTGTCCTCCGGCCCCCAGAACACCTCCGTCGGCTCGAACACGTCCGGACGGCCGAAGCCGAAGCCGAAGGTCCGGAGGCCCATCGACTCGATGGCGACGTTCCCGGCGAAGACGAGGAGATCGGCCCAGGAGAGCTTCTGGCCGTACTTCTGCTTGAGCGGCCACAGGAGGCGGCGCGCCTTGTCGAGGTTCGCGTTGTCCGGCCAGCTGTTGAGCGGCGCGAACCGCTGCGCCCCTTCGCCGGCGCCGCCGCGGCCGTCCTCGATGCGGTAGGTACCCGCGGCGTGCCAGCTCATGCGGATGAAGAGCGGGCCGTAGTGGCCGTAGTCGGCCGGCCACCAGGGCTGCGAGGTCGTCATGAGCGCGACGAGGTCCTTCTTGAGCGCCTGCACGTCGAGCCCGGCGAACGCCTGCGCGTAGTCGAAGTCGGGATCCAGCGGGCTCGCCCGCGGGGAGTTCTGGTTGAGCACCTGCAGGTCGAGCTGGTTCGGCCACCAGTCCCGGTTCGTCCGCGGGCGGCTGACCTTCGGCTTCGGGGATGGGATGGCGGGGTTCTCGGTCTCGCTCGTGCTCTTGGCCATGACGCAGTCTCCCTCGTGAGCGCCGTGTCTCTTCGCGTGCCGCGTGACTAACCGCTTCGCACGCCTCGAGGAGGAAACCAGCCGCGCGCCCCGCACGGGCGCTCCCGGACCCGAGACGCCCCCTCGCCGGGCCGTGCTCCGCCCCCCCCCCCGCGAGCGATCCGGTCGAATTGATCGCCTCGGCGTGAAAGGGTGAGGGTAATCTCCCCGATCGTGGAACTGGCCACGTCACGCCCGGCGCGCAGGAAGGGACCCGCCGGCGGCCCGCGCGGTCGCTCCGTGGCGCGCGGAGCGCAGGGATGATCGCGAGCAGCTGGATGGACCCGGTGCTGGGGGTGGACCTGCACTGGGAGATGGTGCCGACCCCGGCGCCGGTGCCGATGCCGTTCCCGCACCCGTTCATCGGGCTGGTGCTGGACGTGGGAGGGCTCATCGGCTCCGTGGTGATGGGCGGAGTGATGTCGGCGGTCACCGGCGCGCCGTTCCAGGGGCCGGTCATCCACTGGTTCCTGCCCGCGACGAACACGGGGACGGAGTCGCGGCATGTGCCCGGGCACTTCATCATCCCGCCCGGGACCATCTGGGCGCCGGTGCCGCGGACGCCGAAGCCGAAGATCCGGCCTGGAGAGGCGGTCGTCCCGGCGCCGCCGATCAAGCCGGAGAACGACGCCGTCGCCATCTTCGGGTCGAAGACGGTGACGATCGGCGGGTCGAACGCGGTGCGGCTGGGGGACATCCAGCTGAGCTGCAGCGAGCCCGTGCGGCTCCCGTCCTCGGTGGTGCTGGCGATCCCCAAGGGCGCGCCGATCCTGATCGGCGGGCCGCCCTCGCTCGACCTCATGGCGGCCGTGCTGGCCTCGCTGCGCACGCGGTTCATCAGCGACTCGCTGCACGCGCTGGTGAGCCGGCTCGCGCCGGGTCGCATCCGCAACCTGCTGAACCGGACGGTCTGCTTCTTCACCGGCCACCCGGTGGACGTGGCGAGCGGCAAGGTGATGACGAGCGGGGTGGACGCCGAGCTGCCGGGGCCCCTCCCGCTCGAGATCGAGCGGGTGTACTCCTCCGCGTTCGGCGACCGGGACGGTCCGCTCGGGCACGGGTGGAGCCTGTCGCTGGACCAGGGGATCTGGATCGAGCGCGGCAAGGTGGTGCTCCTCGAGGCGGACGGGCGCGAGATCGAGTTCGACACCTTCGATCTCCCGGAGCGCCGGATGCGGCCCGGCGACCGCGTGTGGCAGCCCATCGAGCGGCTCGAGCTGGAGTGTCTCGACGGCGGACGCTGGCGGGTGAAGGCCGTCGACGGCCTGGTGCGGGAGTTCGGGCCGGTCCCAGGGCGCCAGGACGGGCGGGCGATGATCCTGCGCACCCGCTCGCGGTGCGGTCACCACGACGTCGCGTTCGAGTACGACCGGCGCGGCCTCCTGGAGTGGGTGCGCGACGCGTGCGGACGGCTCATCTGGCTCGAGCGGAACGAGGTCGGGCGGGTGGCCGCGCTCAAGCTCCCGGTGCCGTCTGGCCAGGGCTGGTACGTGCACCGGAGGTACGGGTACGACGCGCGCGGCGACCTGATCCAGGTGACGGACGCGCTGGGGCAGGCGTGGCGGTTCGAGTACGCGACGCACCTGCTCGTGCGGGAGACCGACCGGACGGGGCTCTCGTTCCACTTCGAGTACGACGGGCTGGGGCAGGACGCGTGGTGCACGCGGACCTGGGGGGACGGCGGGATCTACGATCACCGGCTCGCGTACGACAAGGCGAACAAGATCACCTTCGTCACCAACTCGCGCGGGCACACGACGCAGTACCGGATGAACGTGGCCGGGCTGGTCGTGAAGGTCGTCGATCCGCTCGGGGGCGAGACCCGGCACGAGTACGACCCGACGACGCTCCAGAAGACCGCCGAGATCGACGCCCTCGGGGCCGCGCGGCGCTGGGAGTACGACGCGCGTGGCAACCGGGTCCGGAGCCTCGGCCCGGACGGCGCGGCGATCGCGGTCGCGTACGACGCACGGGATCGGCCGGTGCGCGCCGTCGATCCCTGCGGCGGGACATGGGAGTGGGAGTACGACGGGACCGGCGCGCTGCTGCGGGAGCGGGACGCCCGCGGCGGCACGACCGAGTACAGGCGGCGCGAGGGCCTCGTCCGGGAGATCGTCGAGCCCGGCGGCGGCCGGATCGCCATCGAGTACGACGCGGGGAAGAACCCCGTCGCGTTCCGGGATCCGGACGGAGGCGAGACCCGGTTCTGGTACGACGCGCTCGGCCGCACCGTGCGGAGGCGGGCGCCGAACGGCGGCGAGGAGCGGCTCCGCTACGACGCCGGCGGGCGCGTCGTGGAGCGACGCGAGGCCGACGGCAACGTGCAGCGGCTCGCGTACGACCCCGAGGGGAACCTCACCGCGTTCCGGGACGCGCTGCGCGAGGTCACCTACGGTCATCAGGGGTTCCACCGGCTCGCCTGGAAGGAGGAGGGCGGGGACCGGATCCGCCTCCACCACGACTCCGAGGGAGCGCTGATCGCGGTCGAGAACGAGGCCGGCGCGCAGACCCGCTTCCGCCTCGATCCGCGCGGCGAGATGGTCGAGGAGGTCGGGTTCGACGGCGCGGTCCGGCGCTACGAGCGTGACGCGCTGGGGCGCGTCGTCGTCGAGACGCGGCCGAGCGGACTCCGGACCGAGGTGCGCTGGGACGCGGCGGGCCGGATCGTCGGGCGAAGGCACTCCGACGGCACCGCGGAGGAGTACGGGTATCGGCCCGACGGCGCGCTCCTCTGGGCGTCCAACGAGAGCGGCCGGGTGGAGCTGGAGCGCGACCCGCTCGGCAAGATCGTCGCCGAGGTCCAGGGAGGCCACCGGGTCTCGTCGCGCTACGACGCCAGCGGGCGGCGCATCGGGGTCGAGTCCTCCCTCCAGGCCTACCTCTCTGCGCTGCGCAGCCCCGGGGGGAAGGTCGAGGAGCTCGTCCTGTCCGCGGACGGCTCCTGGGCCATCGGCTTCGACCGCGACGCGATGGGGCTGGAGCTGGAGCGGCGGCTCCCCGGCGGCGTGGTCGCGGCCTGGGATCGGGACCCCGCCAGCCGGCCGACGGCCCACCGGACGACCGCAGCCGGGCAGACCACTTCGACGGCGTACCAGTGGGACGTGGGGGGGCAGCTCCGGGCGCTCTCCGACGGGGCCCGGGGATCGACGCGCTACGTGCACGACGGGCGGGGACGCCTCGCCGGCGCCATCGGACCGGACGGTCGAGCGCTGCACCGGGCGCCGGACGCGGTGGGGAACGTGTACCGGAGGCCCGACCGCGGCGACCGGCAGTACGGCGCCGGAGGAGCCCTCGAGGCGGCAGGCGGGACGCAGTACCGGTACGACCCCGACGGCAACCTCGTGGAGAAGCGGTGTGCCGACGGCTCGGCCTGGCGCTACGCGTGGAACGGCGCCGGACGACTGAAGGAGGTCGTCCGGCCGGACGGCACCCGCGTCGAGCTCTCGTACGACGCCCTGGGCCGGCGCGTGCGCAAGCGGACCGCGGACGACGAGACGCAGTTCGTGTGGGACGGCGACGTCGTCCTGCACGAGCTCTCCGCGCGATCCGGGGTGACCACCTGGTACTTCGAGCCGGACAGCTTCGCGCCCGTCGCCAAGGCGCAGGGCGGCCGGCGGTACTCGGTCGTCACCGACCACCTGGGCACGCCGTCCGAGCTGTACGACGAGCTCGGCCAGATCGCCTGGCGCATGCAGCTCGACGCCTTCGGCGTGGGGAGGCCCGACGTCGCGTCGACGAGCTGCCCGTGGCGGTGGCCCGGGCAGTACGAGGACGTCGAGACCGGGCTCCACTACAACCGGTTCCGCTACTACGATCCCGACGCGGGCGCGTACGTCAGCCCGGATCCCATCGGCCTGGAGGGCGGGACGGCGCCCTACGCCTACCCGTCGGATCCGAACGCCGGCGTCGATCCGCTCGGCCTCACCCCGGCCGTTCCCGACTTCGCCACGCTCCTGGACATGGCGAAGAACAGCCTGGACTTCTCCACGGCCCGGGACGGCGCCGTCTTCTGGTCCGGGCCGCGGATGCTCGACGCGCAGGCCTGGGCCGAGGCGACCGGCAGGACCACGCTGGAGCAGACCCCTGGCGGGAGGTACCTCGACAGCCTGCAGCTGTTCGGGCCGAGCAGCCCGCTCACGCCCGCCCAGGCGGCGCAGGTATGGGACGCGGCCTCGGTGCGGTTCGCGCAGGGCGCCTCGGGAGAGGTGAGCGTCTTCTCGACGGGAGCGACTCGCATGGGCGCCTGGGGCGAGCGGACGTGGTGGAGGATCGAGCGCCCGGCCCTCCTCGCGAACCCGAACGTGACGCGGATCGTGCGCCGGAAGAAAGACGGGACACCATGCAGATGACGAGGAGGCGCGCCCGCGCGCCCACCTCGGCAGGAGGCTGACGATGGACGAGACGCAGCGGCGATACATCGCGAAGCTGAAGACCGCGGAGCCGTTCCTGGGGCTGCGCGTCCAGGTGAACGAGGCGGAGGAGTACAAGCTCCAGATCCTCGGACGCGGCGAGATGGCCTTCTACCAGCAGAACGACCGCGCGCTCCTCTTCGAGCTGAGCGCGGGCGCGGGCGTCATCCTGAGGAAGTCGATCCGCAGATGGGACGACGGGAGCAAGGTGACTGACGCCGAGCGCGACGTGATCGTCGAGCGGGTCTCGTCGTACCTGCGGTCGAAGGGGGCGCCGTCGATCACCGTCAAGTGAAGCCGCGCGGCGTCCGAGCGCCCCGGAAGTCCCCGGTTCCAGGAACATATCTCCAGGCAGGCTCCATTCGGGTGACAACCGGCCAAGGGTATGCTTACCTGCCCGGTACACGCTCACCGGCCCTCGGCGCGCACGCCTCTCCGGGCGCGCGCAGAGTGCTCGAGAGGGGGATCGCATGCTCTCGCTCCGGAACACGTTCGCCCACGTCCTCAGCGCGGCCCTCGCCGCCTCCGCGCTCCTGCTGTTCGTCGCCTGCGGCGGCGGCGGGGCTCCCGATCCGAAGCCGCCGTCGAACGACGTGCTCCGGCTCGACCGGACGTTCGCCAACTTCAGGAGCGAGGCAGGGCTCACCGTCGCCGTCGACGGCGGCGGGAACGCGATCGTTCCGGCGAGCTACCAGTACGCGTCGGGCGACAGGATCACCGTCGATCATGGCGACGCGATCACCAAGACCGCCACGCGGCTCGGCTGGTCCGGCGCCCTCACGGCGGGCGACCTCGAGGGAGAGAACACGCCCAACATCCCCGCGCTGCGGGTCGTGGTGCCCTACGGACGGCACTACACGGTCACGTCGGCCCTCGCGACCGTGACGGTCACGTGCCAGGGCTGCACGCCCACCGAACAGGCGGTGGACCTCTCCTCCTGGCCGAGCACGCTCGCGGGGACGTCGTCCGAGCAGTACTTCCTCCTGCCGCTCGCCTCGAACACGATCCCCGCGCTCGCGGCGCTCCCCGCGGGGACGACGCAGGTCCAGCTCGAGATCAGCGCGGAGGCGACCCTCGCCGCCGGGAGCGTCGCGAGCACGGACGCTCCGTGGGAGGTGGCGATCGACCTGGTCGGGCCGCCGCTCGCCGTCACCGAGAACGCCGGGTACAACACCGTTCCCGAGGCGCGGAGCGCGGCGTACTACCGGACGTCCAACGCGAACTACACGCAGCTGTTCGAGATCGGGCCGTTCGCGATTGACACGGGCGTGCGGCTCTTCCACTACGTCGTCACCAACCCCGCCCCGGTCGAGACCGCCGTGCAGGTGTCCCTCCCGGCCGGCTCGTGGGGCTTGAGCGAGCACTGGATCGGGTACGATCGGGGCGACCACTCCGCGACCTTCACGACCTCGTGCGGCGGCTCGGGCATTTTCACGCCGTGCAGCAGCAACCAGGTCTACTGGCAACCCGCCGGTGGAACCTGGAGCTGCGCCTCCTCGAGCACGCACTCGGCGACGACGCTGCCGGCGGCCGCGACGGCCACGCACTCGCTGACGGGGACCCCGTTCCCGAAGGGGTTCGTCGGCGCGGTTGCAGTGACGCCGACCGAGGGGGGCAAGCGGTTCCGCGTTCCGGCCGCGAGCGGCGGCACGCCGGGGAGGCTCGATCTCTATGTCGAGCGACCGATCGTGACGGCGCCCGAGCGGACGGGCTTTCCCGCCCTGAGCTGGGACACGACGACCTACACCGCCGGCTCCTTCACGGTCCTGTACGAGACGGTGATCAGGTACATCAGCGCGGCGACGAACCAGTGCAACCAAAGCGCGTACGCGACCACGTACACCTGGTCGGGGAACATCTGGGGCCGGCGCCTGGCGAGCGCGTCGGAGCTCGTGAACGGCACGTTGGCCTTGAGCGCGACGAGCACGAAC
The DNA here is from genome assembly GCA_023428085.1 of Pseudomonadota bacterium. GTDB lineage: Bacteria > Myxococcota > Myxococcia > Myxococcales > Anaeromyxobacteraceae > Anaeromyxobacter. The sequence goes on along the minus strand of JAEYZK010000154.1, from coordinate 2,555 downwards.
GGCGTCGGTGCCCTCAAGCCGGTCGCGAGCTTCGACCTCAGCGGCAAGGTGATCTCCCACTAGTGGCTTCCGGAGGCCGCGTCCTGGCGACGCGGCCTCCCCACCTCCTCGAGCAGGGTGCGGTCATCGACCGCTTACCCGGGGCGTGCCCCGGGCTCCAGGGCGTGTCCCCTCCCTCGTCCGCGCCTGGAGTATGATGCGCCCCCTCTGGAACTTGACGCGCCGGGTGCTCCGGCGCGCCGGGAGGTGGGCCGAATGTCCGAAGACGTCCGCGTGGGCAAGAAGGTGGCGACCGTCCGGGAGTCCTTGAGCCTCACGGCCGACGAGCTTGCCGAGCGCAGCGGGTGCGACCCAGCGCTCCTCCGCCGGATCGAGGCGGGCGAGATCGTCCCCTCCCTCGCGCCGCTCATCAAGATCTCCCGCGCCCTCGGCGTCCGCCTCGGCACCCTGCTCGACGACGCGACCGGGCTCGGCCCGGCGGTCACGCGGCGGAACGAGGCCGCGGGCGCGACGCGGATGAAGAGCCTCGAGACGGGCTCCAGCGCGGGGACGCTCGACTTCTTCTCGCTCGCGCCCGGCAAGGCGACGAAGCACATGGAGCCGTTCCTCGTCACCGTGCACCCCGGGGGCGGCGCGCTCTCGTCGCACGAGGGCGAGGAGATCCTGTACGTCCTCGAGGGCACGATCGAGGTCGCCTACGGCAAGGAGCTCCACACGCTCGGGCCGGGCGACTCCATCTACTACGACTCGATCGTCCCGCACCGCGTGAGCGCCGCCGGCGGCGCCGACGCGCGGATCCTGGCCGTCGTCTACGCGCCGGCCTAGCCCCGGAGTCGCGCATGGATCCGACGCTGAGCGATCTCACGCTGGGTGCGCTGCTCGAGCAGCAGGCCGCCGCCGAGCCCGGCCGCGACGCGGTGGTCTACCCCGACCGCGGCCTGCGCTGGTCGTACGCCGAGTTCAACGCGCGCGTGGACCAGCTCGCCCGTGGCCTCCTGGCCGTCGGCATCTGCAAGGGCGACCACGTCGGCATCTGGGCCCGGAACGTCCCCGACTGGCTCACCTTCATGTTCGCCACCGCCAAGATCGGCGCGGTGCTCGTGACCGTGAACACGGCGTACAAGGCGCACGAGCTGGCCTACGTCGTCGAGCAGTCGGACATGAAGCTGCTCGCGATGATCGACGGGTTCAAGGACGTGGACTACCTCGCCATCGTCCGCGCGCTCGTCCCCGAGGCCGCCCGCAACGAGCGCGGCCGGCTCGTCTCGGCGCGGTTCCCGAAGCTGAAGACGCTCGTCTACCTCGGGCCGGAGAAGCACCGGGGCATGTACAGCGTGCCCGAGCTCCTCCTCCTCGGCGCCCATCGCCCGGACGCCGAGCTCCACGCCGCCCTCTCCGCCACCTCCTGCGACGAGGTGGTGAACATGCAGTACACCTCGGGGACGACCGGGTTCCCGAAGGGCGTGATGCTGACGCACCGGAACATCCTCAACAACGGCTTCTTCATCGGCGAGCGCCAGCGGTTCACGGAGCAGGACCGGGTCTGCCTCCCGGTGCCGCTCTTCCACTGCTTCGGCTGCGTGCTCGGCGTCATGGCCGCGGTCACGCACCGCGCGACGATGGTGATGCTCGAGGCGTTCGACCCGCTGCTCGTCCTGGCGGCGGTGCAGAAGGAGAGGGCCACCGCGGTGTACGGCGTGCCGACGATGTTCATCGCCGAGCTCGCCCACCCGATGGCCCCGATGTTCGATCTGTCGTCGCTGCGGACCGGCATCATGGCCGGCTCGCCCTGCCCCATCGAGACGATGAAGCAGGTGATGACGAGGATGAACTGCCGGGAGATCACCATCGCGTACGGCCTCACCGAGGCCTCGCCGGTGATCACGCAGACGAGCACCGACGATCCGCCCGAGCTCCGGGCGACCACGGTCGGGAAGGTGCTCCCCGGGATCGAGGTCCGGATCGTGGACCCGCAGACGGGCAAGGACTGCCCGCCCGGCGTCCCGGGCGAGCTCTGCTGCCGGGGCTACAACGTGATGAAGGGGTACTACCGGAACCCCGAGGCGACCGCGGAGGCGGTCGACGCCGACGGCTGGCTCCACTCCGGCGACCTCGCGACGGTGGACGAGGCCGGGTACTACCGGATCACGGGGCGCAGCAAGGACATGATCATCCGCGGGGGCGAGAACGTCTACCCGCGCGAGGTCGAGGAGCTCCTGCACACGATGCCGGGGATCCTCGACGCCCAGGTCGTCGGCGTGCCGGACGCGCGCTACGGCGAGGCGGTCGGCGCCTTCCTCCGGAGGCAGGCGGGCGCGGAGGTGAGCGAGGCGGACGTGAAGGAGTTCTGCCGCGCCCGCGCCGCCCGCTACAAGTGCCCGGCGCACGTCTTCTTCGTCGACGCCTACCCGCTCACCGCGAGCGGGAAGGTCCAGAAGTACAAGCTCCGCGAGCTGGCCAAGGAGAAGCTCGGGATCACGCTCGGCGTGTTCGCGGGGGAGAGCGCTGGCCCGCCGTCCGTCGACCCCGCGGCCCCCCCCCCCGGGCCCCCCGCC
>JAEYZK010000115.1 GCA_023428085.1 Pseudomonadota bacterium | reverse complement strand
CGCGAGGGCCGCGCGTGTGTCGGCCGGCGGCGCGCGGACCGGCGGCGCGCCCGCGGCGCAGATCGCTCAAGGTCTGCGCACGCGCGCGCCGGCGCGGCGGATCAGCGCGCGCCTGCGCCGAAGTCGGCGGCGATCTCGTAGCGGCGGAGGCGCTCGGTGAGCGTGTTGCGGCTGATGCCGAGCCGCCGCGCCGCCTCGGACTGGTTCCCGCCGACCGCGGTCATGGTCCTCGCGATCACGTTGCGCTCCAGCGCGTCGAGCTGCTCGCGCAGGGTCTGCCCATCGTCTCCCGGTGGGACCGCGGCGTCGCCGCGGGGCCGCGCCGGCGGCTCGGCGGCCCCTCCCGTGAACGCCTCGGGCCCGATCTCGCCGCTCCCGCCCAGGGCCACCATGCGCGCGACCGCGTTCTCGAGCTGGCGGACGTTGCCCGGCCAGTCGGCCGCGGCGAGCCGCTGGACGAGGGCGGGCGCGAGCCGCACCTCGTCGACGCCGAACCGCTCGGCGTACCGGAGCGCGAACTCGTGCGCCAGCGCCGGGATGTCCGACCGCCGCTCGCGCAGCGGCGGGACCACCAGCTCGACCACCGCCAGGCGGTAGTAGAGGTCCTCCCGGAACCGCCCCTCGCGCGCCTCGGCCGCCAGATCGCGGTTCGTGCACGCGACGATCCGGACGTCCACCTTCTCGACGCGCCCCGAGCCCACCGGCTGGATCTCGCCGTCCTGGAGCGCCCGCAGGAGCTTCGCCTGCACGGCCATGGGCAGCTCGCCCACCTCGTCGAGGACGAGCGTGCCGTGGTTCGCCTCGGCGAAGAACCCCGGCCGCGCCTGCGTCGCGCCGGTGAACGCGCCGCGGGTGTGGCCGAAGAGCTCCGCCTCGGCCAGCTCCGCGGGGATCGCGCTGCAGTTGAACCGGACGAGCGGCCCGTCGGCCCGCTTGCTCTGCGCGTGCAGGAGCGACCCGATGAGCTCCTTCCCGGTCCCGGTCTCGCCCCGCACCAGCACCGTGATCTCCCGGGCGGCGACGCGCGCGGTGGCGTCGAGGAGCTGGCGCATCGGGGCCGAGTCGCAGACCAGCCGGCGGCCGATGGCGTGCTCCGCCGCGAGCTGGCGGTCGCGCTGCCGCAGGACGCGCGCCTCCAGCGCGCGCCCGAGCGCGACGGCCATCTCGTCCACGTCGAACGGCTTGGGGACGTACTCGTACGCGCCCGCGCGGATGGCGCGGACGGCGAGCCGCTCCGAGCCGCGCGCGGTGAGGACGATCACGGGCAGGCTCTCGTCCCGCTCGTGGACCGTGCGCAGGAGCTCCATCCCGTCCATCCCCGGCATGGAGAAGTCCGTCACCACCGCGTCCGCGCGATCGACGAGCTCCAGGGCCTCGGCCGCGTCGCGGGCGACGAGCGGCTCCCAGCCCCGGCTCAGGACGAGCTCCTTGAGCGCGAGGCGGACCGACGGTTCGTCATCCACCACGAGCACACGGGCCACCGCGACCTCCCCCTCGCTCCTCCGGCGCGGCGCGCGCGGCCTCCCGCGGCAGCGTCACCTGCACGCGCGTCCCCTTCCCGGGCTCGCTCTCGTAGCACATCGACCCGCCGTGCTCGGCGACGACCGAGCGCGCCAGCACCACGCCGAGGCCGGTGCCGCCCTCGCGCGTCGTGAAGAACGGCGTGCCGATCCGGCGCAGGGTCTCGGCGGGCATGCCCCGGCCCGTGTCCCGGACCACGATGTCCGTCGCCTCGCAGCGCGGCGCCACCTCCACCGCGACCTCTCCCCCCGGTGGCGTCGCCTCGATCGCGTTCGCGACCAGGTTGAGGAGCGCCTCCTTGAGCCGGCTCGGATCCGCCTCGATCGTGGCGTCGCCCTGCGCGTACAGCCGCACGTGCGCGTCGTCCGCCCGCGCGGCGAGCACGAGCAACGTGTCCGAGACGAGCGGCCCGAGCCGCACGCGCCGCGGCGCCAGGCCCTGGAGCGGGCGGGTGAAGGAGAGGTAGTTCTGGAGGATCTCCTGCATCCGCAGGACCTCCCGATCGACGAGCGCGAGCCGCTCGTGGGAGGCCGCCTCGGCGTCGCTCCGCAGCCCGAGCTGGACCAGCGCCTTCACCCCCGTGAGCGGGTTCTTCAGCTCGTGCGCGAGCCGCGAGCCGATCTGCTCCAGGCGCTCCGTCCGCGTGAGCGCGTCCGCGGCGACCTCGCCGTGGAAGCGGCGGAGGTCCGCCTGCTTCCGCCAGAGCAGCGCGTGCACCGGCACGAGGAGGGCGCCGGTCCCGGCGACGGCGGCCGCCGTGAGGAGCGCGTGCACGCCGCCGGGCAGCGGCGGCCCGACGACCGCCGCGGGCAGGAGGCCGAGCAACACCACCAGCGCCGCGGTCGCGCCGAGGAGCGCGCGCGTCTGCAGCCGATCCCCGACGACGGCGGTGGCGGTGATCCACGCGGCGAGGAGCGTGACGAGCAGCGGGCTGCCGGCGCCCCCGGTGACCGCCACGGCCAGCCCCGACGACGCGAGCTGGTGCGTCTGGTTGACGACCACGCGCCAGGCGCCGCGCTCGACGTCGCCGTTGAGGCACGTCCGCGCCTCGACCTTGCGGCGCCGCACGGCGGTGCCCACCTGCGCCGCGACGCCGGCGAGGGCGACGAGGCCGATCCGCCAGCCCGGGTAGGCGGACGCCGCGAGCGCGGCGAGGACGACGAGGTGGAACGCGAGGGGGAACAGATCGTCCCGTCGCACGCTGCGGACCGGACCGCCCAGGCGCACCGCCGGGTCCTCCGGAGGGAGCGCGTGGGTCGAGGGCACGGCGCGCGGGACGTCCATCGTGCCCGAGGGCATCGCAAGTTCCGGGCCGCTCGCGAGGACGCGCTCCATCGGCTCTGCCCGTTCAGGATGCGCGCGGCGAGCGCGGCAAGCCCGGCCCGCTCGGGGCTGCGCGGTCGGAGCAGATCGCTCAGGGGCTGAGCAGGTGCAGGGGGGAAGGAGCGAGCGCCGGCAGCCCAGCGCCTTACCCCACGAGGAGCGCGGCCGATGAGTTCCGCCGCTTCGCTTCGTCTCCGTTCGCAAGGCGCCGGGAGGCGTCGATCCCCGTGGAACCGACCGGCACCTCGCCTTATGTACGGCAGGAGCTCGGGCGCGCTGCGCCTGCGGGCGAGCGCGGGGGAGCCTGGATGCCGCACGCTGCCGAGCAAAGCTGCCGCTTCGTCGCGCACCTCGCGATCCTCTCGAAGGTCGGATCGCTCGCGGGGATCCTCGACTACGAGGAGGCCCTCCGCGCCACCGCGCGGCTGTCGATCCCCGAGCTCGCCGACTGGTGCGTGGTCGACGCCGTGGACCACGACGAGATCCGACGCATGGAGGTGGCCCATCGCGATCCGTCCCGCGCGCCGCTCGCCGCCGCGCTGCGGGGCTTTCCGCTCGATCACGCGTCCCGCCGTCGCGTGCCCGCCGCGGAGGCGCTGCGGACCGGCCGGCCGGTGCTCGTCGCCGACTACGGCGAGGAGACGCTCCGCGCGCAGACCGAGGGCGAGTACCGCGAGCTCGTGCGCCGGCTCGACATCCGCTCGCTGCTCGTCGTCCCCGTCCCGCTCTCGAGCGCGCGCGCCACGATGACCTTCCTCATGACCGCCGAGTCGGGGCGACGGTACGGCCCGGAGGACGTCGCGGCGGCGGAGGAGCTGGTCCAGCGCGTGGGGTCGGTCGTCGAGAACGCGCGCGTGCACCGGGATCTCCGCCGGACGGAGGAGCGCTTCCGCGTCGCCCTGGCCCACTCGGACATCACGCTGTTCGAGCAGGACCGGGACGGGCGGTACCGCTGGATCTACAACCCGCCCCGGGGCTACGAGGCGGCGGAGATCGTCGGGAGGACGAACGAGGAGCTCTTGCCGCCGCCCGACGCCGCGCGGCTGGGCGCGCTCGATCGCGCGGTCCTGGAGCACGGCCAGCGCATCCACGAGGAGGTCCAGCTCACCCTCCCGCACGGCGAGACCCGCCACATGCTCGTCTCGCAGGAGCCGCTGCGCGACGACGCCGGCCGGGCCGTCGGCCTCACCGGCGCGGCGACGGACATCACCGAGCAGAAGCGCGCGCAGGAGCAGCTCGCCCAGGCGCTCGCGTTCCGCGAGCAGATGCTGGGCGTCCTGGGCCACGATCTCCGGAACCCCCTGGGCGCGGTGCGCGCGCTGGCCACGCTCCTCGATCGCCGGGCGGATCTGCCGGAGGACGCGCGCACGATCGTCGGCGAGATCGGCCGGGCCAGCCACCGCATGCTCGAGCTGATCGAGACGCTGCTCGACTTCACCGAGACCCGGTTCAAGGGCGCCCTGCCGATCGCCCCCATCCCCACCGACCTCCACGAGGTGTGCCGCACCGTGGTGGACGAGCTGCACGCCGCGGCGCCGGAGCGGGCCATCGAGCTCCGCCTCGACGGCGACGGCCGCGGCGTGTGGGATCCGGCGCGGATGGCGCAGGTCGTGTCGAACCTCGTCGCGAACGCGCTCGAGCACGGCGCGACGGACGGCCCGGTGCGCGTCTCGGTCGGCGGCACGGACGGGGAGGCGGTGCTCGAGGTGGAGAACGAGGGGCCGGCGATCGCGCCGGAGCTCTTGCCGGTGCTGTTCGAGCCCTTCCGCGGGGGCGCCGCGCCGCGGGCCGCCTCCCGGGCGCGCGGGCTCGGCCTCGGCCTCTACATCGTGAACCAGGTGGTGCACAGGCACGGCGGCACGATCGAGGTGGACTCCACGGCCGAGCGCGGGACGACCTTCACGGTCCGGCTGCCGCGCGCGAACGCGGCCGCGCCGCGCGCCCCTGACGCCGCGGCGTGGGACGGCGCCGCGGTGACGGCCCGCTCGCCCTGAGCCTGTCGAAGCACCCACCGTCGCGCCGCCGACCTCCCGTCGAACGGCCGCGGGGATGTGCGTCCGCTCGAGCGTCAGGCGCGCGCGACTCCCCCGCTCGCGTCAGATCGGTTCGCCCAGACGAACCGATTGCGACCGGGTCTCGCCCCCGCGGCTGCCGCGGGGCTCCCGCCCGCCCCCTACTCCGCCTTCACCGCCTGCACCCGCCAGATGTCGTCCGCGTACTGCTGGATGGTCCGGTCGGACGAGAACTTCCCGGTCCGGGCCACGTTGAGGACGGCCATCCGGTTCCAGCGGGTCGGATCGCGGTAGGCCTTCTCGACCTCGTCCTGGCAGGCGCAGTAGGCGGCGAAGTCGGCGAGCACGAGGTACGGATCGCCGCCGTTGAGCAGGGACTCGACCACGGGGCGGAAGAGCCCAGGCTCGCCGGGCGAGAAGACGCCGGACGCGAGGGCGTCGATCACCTGCTTGAGGCGGCGGTCGTTCCGGTACCACTCCCACGGATCGTACCCGCGCTTCCGGAGCGCGTTCACGCCCTCGACGGTGAGGCCGAAGAGGAAGAAGTTCTCGGGCCCGACCTCCTCGCGGATCTCGACGTTGGCGCCGTCGAGCGTGCCCACGGTGAGCGCGCCGTTGAGCGCGAACTTCATGTTGCCCGTGCCGGACGCCTCCTTGCCGGCGGTGGAGATCTGCTCGGAGACCTCCGACGCGGGGAAGATGCGCTCCGCCAGCGAGACCCGGTAGTTCTTGAGGAACGCCACCGTGATGCGGCCGCGCACGTCCACGTCGTGGTTCACCACGTCGCCCACCGCGTTGATGAGCTTGATGATCCACTTGGCCATGGCGTACCCGGGAGCCGCCTTGGCGCCGAAGAGATAGCTCCGCGGGTACGGATCGTAGCTCCGGTCGTCCTTCATGCGGAGGTACTCGGAGGCGACGCGCAGGACGTTCAGGAGCTGGCGCTTGTACTCGTGGAGCCGCTTCACCTGGACGTCGAAGATCGAGTCGAGGTCGAGCGAGATGCCGTTCTCGGCCCGCACGATCTCCGCCAGGCGGGCCTTGTTCTCCCGCTTCACCTTCCGGAAGGTCTCCCGGAAGGCGGCGTCGTCGGCGTACGGCTCGAGCCGCCGGAGCAGGGTGGCGTCCGTCACCCAGCCCGGCCCGACCACCGCGTCGAGCGTGCGCGCCAGGCCGGGGTTCGCCTGGAGGAGCCAGCGGCGCAGGGTGACGCCGTTGGTCTTGTTGTTGAACTTCTCGGGCCAGAGGCGGTGGAAGTCGCGGAACAGCTCCTTCTTGAGGAGCTCGGTGTGCAGGGCGGCGACGCCGTTCACCGAGTGCGCGCCCACGACGGCGAGGTTCGCCATCCGCACCTGCTTCGGCATGCCCTCCTCGATGATGCTCATGCGCCCGATCGCGCCCTCGTCGGCGCTCCGCGCGGCGCGCACGCCGTCGAGGAACCGCTTGTTGATCTCGTAGATGATCTCGAGGTGGCGCGGGAGGACGCGGCCGAAGAGATCGACGGACCACCGCTCGAGCGCCTCCGGCATGAGCGTGTGGTTCGTGTACCCGAACGTCGCGCGGGCGAGCTCCCAGGCCTCGTCCCACTCCAGCCCGTGCTCGTCCACGAAGACGCGCATGAGCTCGGCCACGGCGACGGCCGGGTGGGTGTCGTTCATCTGGATCGCGACCTTGTCCGGGAACTCGCGGAAGCCGTCGTGGACCTTGAGGTAGCGGTTCACGATGTCGTGGATCGCGCAGGAGACGAAGAAGTACTGCTGCTGGAGGCGCAGCTCCTTGCCCATCACCGTGAGGTCGTTCGGGTAGAGCACCTTGGAGATGCTCTCCGAGAGGTCCTTGTCCTCGACGGCCGAGAGGTAGTCGCCGGCGTTGAAGTCGGCGAGGTCGAGCTCCTGCGAGGCGCGGGCGCGCCAGAGCCGGAGCGTGTTGACCGTGTCGTTCCGGTACCCGGCGATCGGCACGTCGTACGGCATGCCCAGGACGTGGCGCGCGTCCACCCAGCGGACCTTGATCTTGCCGCGCTCGTCGGTGCCGTGCTCGGTGCGGCCGTAGAACGAGACCGGGACGATCGACTCGGGGCGCGGGATCTCCCAGGCGCTGCCGAACCGGAGCCACTCCTCGGGCCGCTCGATCTGATAGCCGTTCCGGATCTCCTGGTCGAAGATGCCGAACTCGTAGCGGATGCCCTGCCCGTACGCCGGGATCGACAGCGTCGCGAGCGAGTCGAGGAAGCACGCGGCGAGGCGGCCGAGGCCGCCGTTGCCGAGGCCGGCGTCCGGCTCCTGCGTGAGCAGGTCGGCGAGGTCGAGCCCCAGGTCCGAGAGGGCGGACCGCATGTTCTCGTACAGGTTGAGGTTGAGCAGGTTGTTCTCGAGCGCCTTGCCCATCAGGAACTCGAGCGACAGGTAGTAGACCCGCTTCGCGTCCTGCCGGTAGTACCGCTGCTGCGTGGTGATCCAGCGGCGCATCATCCGGTCGCGCACCGTGTAGGCGACGGCGAAGTACCGGTCGAGCGCGGTGGCGGAGTGCTCGTCCTTCCCCTGCGAGTACTGCAGGTGGTCCGCGAACGCGCGCTTCAGGAGGTCGGCGTCCCCCGAGGTGCGTGAGTTGGGCAGCTCGCGCGCGCGCTCCAGCGCGAGCGCCTCCGCCCCACGCGGCTCGGTCTGCTTCTTCGGGGTCGCCATGAACCGTGTCTCCTCCGCGCGCCTGCCGGGCGATGGCCCGGGCCGTCCCGCACGTGACACGCCATCATAACCTCGCCCCCGAGCCCCAGCCCAGCCGAACGCCCTACGTGCCGAGCGTGTGCGAGAGCTCGGAGTACAGGTGGATCGCGCTGCGGATCGCCTTGTGAAAATCGCCGAGATGCAAGCTCTCATTCTCGGAGTGCGGGTTCGACGCCGGGTCCTCGACCCCGATGAGCAAGGCCGGCACCCCGCCCAGCGCGCGGGCGAAGGGCTCCACGAAGCCGATCGAGCCCCCGCAGCCGATCGCGAGCGCAGACCGGCCGAACCCGTGCTCGAGCGCGCGGAGGGCAGCCGCGAAGGCAGGGTGCGAGAGGTCGGTGTTCCACGCACGCCCCGCGACCTCGCTCCGCGTGGAGAGCTCGAGGCCCCACGGCACCGCCGCCTCGAGCGCCCGGACGAGCGCGTCCCGGACCTGCGCCGGGTCCATGTCCGCGACGAGCCGGATCCCCACCCGCGCCCAGGCCGCGTCGTTGACGATGTTGCGGGCGTCCCGCCGCGAGGACGCCTGGATCGCGTTCACCGTCAGCGAGGGCTGCCACCAGTTCACCTCGACGGGGTGGCCGCCCCCGAGGAGCTTCGCGCCGGGCCGGAGCCGCGCGAGGCGCCGGAAGTCCTCCACCGTCACGGGGAGCGCCTCGATCGCCGCACGCTGCTCGCGCGTCAGCGGCCGGACCTGGTCGTAGATCCCCGGGATGGTCATCCGACCGTCCGCGTCCACGAGCCCGGCGAGCATCTTCGCGAGCGCCATGGCCGGGTCCGGGATGGGCCCGCCCCACATGCCGGAGTGCACGCTCTGGTCGAGCGCCCGGACCTCGACGTCCACGGTCACGAGGCCGCGGAGCGCCACCGTGATCGAGGGCACGCCCACGGCCACGTTGCCCGTGTCCGTGAGCACCATCGCGTCGGCGTCGAGGCGCGCCCGGTGCTTCTCGAGGAACGCGGCGAGGTGCTCGGAGCCGATCTCCTCCTCGCCCTCGACGATGATCTTCACGTTGAGCGGGAGCCGCTTCGCGCCGCGGAGCCACGCGTCCACCGCGGCGGCGTGGACGAGGATGCCCGCCTTGTCGTCGGCCGTGCCGCGGCCGTACAGGCGGCCCTCGCGCTCGGTCGGCTCGAACGGCGGCGAGCGCCAGGCGTCCGCGTCGCCGGCCGGCTGCACGTCGTGGTGCGCGTAGAGGAGGAGCGTCGGGGCGGACGGGTCCTCGATCCGCTCGCCGTAGACGTACGGGTGCGCGCCCTCGAGCGTGAGCACCTCGACGGCCTCGAACCCCCGGCGCCGGAGCAGCTCGGCCACGGCCTCGGCGCTCCGGGCCACCTCGCGCTCCGGGAAGCCCGCGAACGAGACGCTCGGGATCCGCACCAGGCGGCGGAGCTCGTCGAGGTAGTTGGCCTGGTTCTTCTCGAGATGGGCGAGAGCGAGCGCTACGTCGGAGTCGGACACGAAGGACCTCTGGGAAAGGCTCCAGGCTCCAGGCTTCGGGCTCCAGGGGACGGGCGCGTCCCTGGAGCTGTGGTCTGCAGCCCTTCGAAGCCATATAAGGCTGCGGTGCGCGCCGACCTTCGCCTGCTTGGGGATCACCGCGGACGCCCCGGCGCGCGGAGGGTGCGCCGCCTCGCGCGCGCGCTCGGGGTGACCCGGATCGCGCGCCTCACCGGCCTCGATCGGACCGGGGTGGAGGTGGCGAGCGCGGTGCGGCCGGACGGGCACGTCCTCCAGGTGACGAACGGCAAGGGCGCGCGCTTCGAGGAGGCGGCGCGGGGGGCGCTGCACGAGGCGGCCGAGCTGTGGGCCGTGGAGCGCCCTGCCCGCGTCGCGGAGCCCTGCGCCAGCGCCCGGGAGGTCGGCGCGCGCTTCGCGCCGGAGCTGCTCGTGCTCCCGCACGACGAGCTGTTCGGCCCGGAGGAGGCGCTCCCCGCAGGCACGCGCTGCGCGTGGGTGCACGCACGGACGGTCGCGGGCGATCGCCCCGCGCTCGTGCCGGCGGACGCGGTCCACTGCTCGCCGGCGGGCGGGGCGCTCCACCCCGCCTGGTCTCGCTGGACCTCGAACGGGATGGGCGCCCACCCGGATCGCGCCGCCGCGCTCCTGCACGCGCTCCTCGAGGCGGTGGAGCGGGATCGCCTGGCACGCGCGCTGCCGGAGGGGTTCACCGAGGAGGAGGTGGAGGCGCGGCTCCTCGACCCGGCGACGCTCGCGGCCGCGGCGCCGCGGACCGCGGCCCTGCGCGCGGAGCTCTCCGCGCGCGGCTTCCGCGTCCACCTGCTCGACGTGTCCGCCCGGGCCCGCGCCCGCACCCGCCGCGACCACTCGACCTCCGCCGACGCGCTCGACCTCGGCCTCCCCGTGGCCGCCGCGGTCCTGCTCGACGAGGAGGGCGGGCCGGTCCCCGTCGCCGCGGGCTACGCCTGCCGGCTCTCGCGCGACGCCGCGCTCGCCGCGGCGCTCCTCGAGGCGGCGCAGTCGCGGGCGACGGAGATCCAC
>JAEYZK010000379.1 GCA_023428085.1 Pseudomonadota bacterium | reverse complement strand
ACGCAAGGCCCGGTGGATCCGGGAGACGTTCGGCTCCCTGCCCCGGTACCCGGACCTGATCGGGCTGATCTGGTTCGAGGTGGACAAGGAGCAGGACTGGCGCATCGCCGGGTCACCCGCCGCGGCGCCCGCGGTCGCCGCGGCGGTGGGCCGCGCCGGCCTGCGCCTGCACGCGCTCCAGCCGGAGCGGCGCGATCTCGAGACGGTCTTCGCGGACGTGAACGAGGAGGTGGCCCGTGTGGCGTGAGCTGCTCCTGGTCGCCCGGAAGGAGTTCCGGGCCTTCTTCGCGAGCGCCGCGGCGTGGCTCTTCCTCGCCGCCTGGCTCGTCGCGACGCTCTTCGTCTTCTTCTGGGTGGAGACCTTCTTCGCCCGCAACCTGGCCGACGTCCGGCCGCTCTTCACCTGGCTCCCCCGGCTCATGATCTTCCTCGTGGCCGCGCTCACGATGCGGGCCTGGTCCGAGGAGCGGCGCGGCGGCACCCTCGAGACCCTCTTCACCTCGCCGGTGCGGCCGGCGAGCCTCGTCCTCGGCAAGTTCCTCGCCGTCCTCGGCCTCGTCGGCGTGGCGCTCGCGCTCACGCTGCCGATCCCGATCGTCGTCGCCCAGCTCGGGGCGCTCGACTGGGGCCCGGTGGTCGGCGGCTACGTGGCGGCGCTCCTCCTCGCCGCCGCCTACGCGGCCGTGGGGCTCTGGTCGTCGGCGCGGACCGACAACCCGATCGTCGCGCTGATCGTCACGACCCTCGTGTGCGGGCTGCTCTGGGCCGTCGGCGCGCCGATGGTGACGAACCTCTTCGGCCACGGGGTCGGCGGCGTCCTCGCGCTGCTCGGCACCGGCCGGCGGTTCGAGTCGATCCTGCGGGGCGTCCTCGACCTGCGCGACCTCGCCTACTTCGCCTCGATCGTCGGCGTGTTCCTGACCCTCAACCTGCTCCAGCTCGAGCGGCTGCGCTGGGCCGGCAACCCCGCCCGCCCGGCGCACCGGCGCGCCGTCTGGCTCGCCGGCCTCCTCGCCGCGAACTTCGCCGCCGCCAACCTCTGGCTCACCCACGTCCCGTGGGCCCGGGTCGACCTCACCCGCGGCGGCCAGTACACGCTCTCCGCGGCGACGCGGTCCGAGCTCGGGAAGCTCCGCGAGCCGCTGCTCCTCCGCGGCTACTTCTCGGCGCGCACGCACCCGCTGCTCGCCCCCCTCGTCCCGCAGCTCCAGGACGTGCTGCGCGAGTACGGCGTCGCCGGCGGCGAGCGCGTGCGCGTGGAGTTCGTGGATCCGCAGGGCGACCAGGCCGCGGAGGAGGAGGCCGCCTCGCGCTTCGGGGTGCGGCCCACGCCGTTCCAGACCGCGGACCGCTACCAGGCCGCGGTGACCAGCTCCTACTTCGACGTCGTGGTGGCCTACGGCGACCAGCACGTCGTGCTCGGGTTCCGGGAGCTGGTGGAGCTGAAGTACCGCGGGACCGAGATCGACGTGGTGCTCCGCGACCCCGAGTACCTCCTCACCGGCGCGGTCCGGAAGGCGGTGACCGGGTACCGCGGCGGCGGCTCGCCCTTCGACGCCCTCGACGCGCCGGTCGCGTTCAAGGCGTACGTCTCCGCGACCGAGCGCCTCCCCCCCGCGCTCCGCACGCTGCGCGCGGACCTGGAGGCGGTGCTCGCCGAGCTGGGCAAGCAGGCCGGCGCGAAGCTCACGGCCTCGTTCCACGATCCCGACGCCGACGGCGGCGCGGTCGCCGGCGAGCTGCGCCAGCGGCACGGCCTCGCGCCGATGGTGGCCAGCCTCGCCGATCCGCGGCCGTTCTGGTTCTCGATGGTCCTCGAGGGCGAGGGCGAGACGGTGCCGCTCCCGATCCCGGAGAAGCTCGACCGCGAGTCGCTCAAGAGGACGATCCAGGCCGGCGTGCAGCGGCTCGCGCCGGGCGTGCTCCGCACCGTCGGGCTCGTCGCGCCCCAGGCCGACCCGCGGTCCGGCGGGAGCGGCTACTCGATGCTCGAGCGGGTGCTCGCGCAGGAGGCCCGGGTCCAGCCGGTGTCGCTCGACTCCGGCCGCGTCCCGGAGGGCGTGGACGTGCTCGTCGTCGTCGCGCCCAGCGCGCTCGGGGAGCCGCACCGGTTCGCGATCGACCAGTTCCTCATGCGCGGCGGGAGCGTCGTCCTCGCCACCTCGCCGTTCGACGTGCAGCTCCAGGGCGGGGTGACGGCCGGCCCGGCCAGCTCGGGCCTCGAGGAGTGGCTCGCCGGGCACGGCGTGACCATCGGCAAGAGCCTCGTGCTCGACCCGCAGAGCGCCGCGCTCCCCGTGCCCGTCCAGCGGTTCGCCGGCGGCCTCGCGATCCAGGAGGTGCAGCTCCTCCCCTACCCGCACTTCCCCGACCTGCGCGAGGGCGGCCTCGACAGGGCCCACCCGGTGACCGCCTCGCTCGGCCAGCTCACGATCCCCTGGGCCTCGCCCATCGAGCTCGACGCGAAGAAGCTCGAGGGCCGCACGGTGGCGAAGCTCCTCCAGAGCTCGGCCGAGAGCTGGACCTCGGAGTCCACCAACGTGGTCCCGGACTGGCGCGCCCACCCGGAGACCGGCTTCGACGCGCCCGCGGCGCGGGCGGCGAAGGTGCTCGCCGTCGCGGTCGAGGGCCCGTTCGACTCGGCCTTCAAGGGCAAGACGCCGCCCGCCGCCGCGGGCGGCGCGGAGGCGCCCCCGCCGAGCGTCGTCGAGCGGTCGCCCGCCGGCGCGCGCCTCGTCGTCGTGGCGAGCAACGAGTTCGCGTCCGACGAGACGACCAACCTGCTGTCGGAGGCGCTGCGGTCGCTCTACCTGAAGCCGGTCGAGCTCCTCCAGAACGTCGTGGACTGGTCGGTGGAGGATCCGGCGCTCCTGGCGCTGCGCGGCCGCTCGCGCTTCGCCGCGACGCTCGTCCCGCTCCAGGACGGCGCGCGGCGCGGCTGGGAGTTCGCGACGTACGCGCTCGTCCTCGGCGCGCTCGGCGCCGTGTTCGGGTGGCGGAAGGCCGTCGCCCGCGCCGACCGCCGCCGCCACGCCCTCATCCTCCAGGAGGTGAAGCCGTGAAGCGCCCCATCCGCAACCTCACCATCCTCCTCGCAGCCCAGCTCCTCCTCGCGGGTGGCCTCGCCTTCGCGCGCGTGCAGCGCGGCGGCGGCGGCGGCCCCGCCGACGCGCCGCTCCTCGCCTTCGACAAGGCGGCCGCGGATCGCGTCGTCGTCGAGGGGCCGGCCGGCGCGAAGGTCGAGCTCGTGAAGGCGGACGGCGGCTGGAAGGTGGCCAGCCGCGCCGGCTTCCCCGCCGACACCGCCAGGGTCGAGGGGCTCCTCGACCGGCTCGCCGGCCTGCGGCGCGCCCCGCCCGTCGCGACGAGCGCCGAGGCGGCCGCGCGCTTCAAGGTCGCCGACGGCGACTTCGAGCGGCGCATCACCGTGGAGGCGGGCGGGAAGCCGGTCGCGACGGCGCTCTTCGGCACGAGCGCCGCCATGCGCGCGGTGCACGCCCGCGCCGGCGGCTCCGGGGACGTCCAGCTCGCCAGCTTCTCGACGTGGGAGACGCCGGCCGCGCCCGACGAGTGGATCGACAAGGGCGTCCTGCGGATCCCGCGCGCCGAGATCGAGGCCGTCACCGTGGGCGGCGTGACGCTCGAGAAGGCCGCCCCACCGGCCGAGGGCGCCGCGGCGGCGACGCAGGCCGAGGGCGGCGCGCCCCCGGCGCCGTCCTGGCGCGCGACCGGGCTCCCGAAGGGCGCGTCCCTCG
Source organism: Pseudomonadota bacterium (assembly GCA_023428085.1). Classification (GTDB taxonomy): domain Bacteria; phylum Myxococcota; class Myxococcia; order Myxococcales; family Anaeromyxobacteraceae; genus Anaeromyxobacter. Next base: position 16,999 of record JAEYZK010000379.1, on the reverse strand, counting down.
ACCCCGCGGCGGCGGAGACGCTCGTCGGCGCGGTCGCGGACTTCTACATCAGCGGCGTGGCCGACCCCCACGCCGCCTCGGTCGCGGACACGCTCGTCGTCGCCGTCCGGCGCGCAGGCGGCAAGACGGTCGAGCACCGGCTGGCGAAGCCGGCGGCCGCGGGGACGGACTGGACCCTCCGCAGCTCGGCCCGCCCGGAGACGCTCCGCGTCGCGTCGTACGCGGCCGAGGCGCTCCAGCGGGCGGCGGATCCGGGGACGCTCTCGGGGAAGCCGCCGCCTCCTCCGGAGGCGCCGAAGAAGTGACGGGAGCGGGAGCAGGACCAGAGAGGGCGTAAGCGAGCGCTCCGCCGCCGGCATTGGAGACCTACCTGCGTGGGCGATTAGGCTCGCCGGATGCCGACCCGCCGCTCGATCGCCCTCCTCGCGCCGACCCTCCTCTCGCTCGCCGCCTGCGGCGGCGGCGGAGGGGGCGCGCCCCGCCTCGCGGTGGCGTACGGCGCGCCGGTCGAGGTCTGGCGCGACGGCGGCTGCTTCGCGTCGTGGTGCCAGACCGGCTGGTACGCCTCCCCTGCGGTCGTGGACCTCGACGGCGCCGGCGAGGGCGGGCTGGCCGTGGTCTGGGGCTCCTACGACCTCGTCGCGCTCGAGGCCGGCTCGGGCGCGCTCCGCTGGCGCGCGAGCAGCAGCGCGCGCGTCTGGCCCAGCCCGGCGATCGCGGACCTGGACGGCGACGGATCGCTCGAGATCGCGGTCGGGCGCAGCGGCGATGAGCTGACCGTGTACTCCTCCTCCGGCGCCGTGAAGTGGTCCGCGCACCCGTTCGGCGGCGGCGAGGTGCGCACGCTCGCGATCGCGCCGGGCATGACGGGGAGCGACGACCTCGCGGTGGTGGTCGGCCGCGCCTCGGGCGGCGCGACGCGGCAGCTCTCCGCCTACGGCCCCACCGGCGCGGTCCTCTCCGGCTGGCCCGCCCGCCGCGACGGCGAGGACGGGTACGGCTGGGGCATGTACAACCAGAACGTGGCCGTCGCCGATCTCGACGGCGACGGCGACGCCGAGGTGATCGGCCCGACCGACACCCACTACATCACCGCGCTCGATCACGCCGGGAACCAGCTCGGCGTGAACGCGCGCTACACCGGCCGGAGCGTCTGGAGCGAGGTCGGCGTGCACGTCTCCGACGCCGTGGATCTCCGAGGCTCGGCGGACTGCGGCGCGGAGCACCGACCCAACTTCGCGGAGAGCGCGCCGGTCATCGCGGATCTCGACGGCGATGGGACGCGCGAGATCGTCGTCGTGGGGAACGTCTACGACTGCGGCGCCGATCCGTACCGGAGCCTCTACCACATGCCCTTCCTCTTGAAGGCGGACCGGAGCCGCTGGAGCGGCGCGGGGTTCGACTGGACGGCGATCCCGTCACCGCGCTCCGGCTCCGGCCCCAGATCGGAGGACTACGACGTCATCGAGAGCGCGCTCCCGAACCCCGCGGTCGCGGACCTGGACGGCGACGGCCGGAAGGAGATCCTCTACCCGTCCTACGACGGCCGCCTCCACGCGCTCTGGCTCGACCGGACCGAGCACGGCCGCTGGCCGTTCACCGTGCCCGGCCCGGGGTACGCCTTCGCCTCCGAGCCGGCGATCGCGGACCTGGACGGCGACGGCCGCGCGGAGGTGATCTTCGCCTCGTGGCCGCCGAAGGCCTCGGGCCGGACGGGGCAGCTCTTCATCCTCGACGCGCAGGGCCGCCTCGTCCACGCGGTCGAGCTCCCGCCGGCCCGCGACGGCGGCTGGAACGGCGGTCTGGGCGCGCCGACGCTCGCGCGGCTCGAGGAGGACGGCGACCTGCACGTGTTCGTCGGCACGTCCGGCAGCGGCGTCGTCGCCTACCGGCTCCCGGGCACCGCGGGCGCCGAGATCCGGTGGGGGACCGGCCGCGGGAGCCTGCTGCGGCGGGGCGTTCCGGAGGCCCCGTGAGCCGCCGCGAGGGCCGCGCGCTCCGGCGGCCGGGCGCCCGCCCGGCCCCCTGATCGTCGCTGCGGGGCCGGGGCACCCGCGCCCGCGATGCGCAGCCTTCTCGACGATGAAGACTCCGTTCTCGGCGGGCCTGCTCACGGGCGCTGCGCTCGGCGCGATGGCCAGGCGCTGGTGGACCAGCCGTGCCCGCTCCGGCGCGCTCGGCTCGCTCCGGATGGGCCTCACCGACGGCCAGGAGCAGGTCGGGCTCGCCCTCGCGCAGGCCACGAGCGCCTCGCTCGTGGGCGGCAACCGCGTGGCCTGGCGGCACGACGGCGCCATCTTCGACGCGCTCGAGGAAGCCTTCCGCGCGGCCGAGCACAGCATCCACGTGGGCATGTACATCTGGAAGCCCGGCGGCGTCGGCACGCGCCTCGCCGAGCTCGCCTGCCGCCGCGCGCGCGAAGGGATCGCCGTCCGGATCCTGGTGGACCCGATGGGCAGCACCGGGTTCGAGGACGAGCTCGCCCGGCCCCTCCTCGCGGCGGGCTGTCAGGTGCGGTACTTCCGCCCACCGAAGCGGAGGCCCTTCGCGCTCACGGGACGGAACCACCGCAAGGTCGTCATCGTGGACGGGAAGGTCGCCTTCACCGGAGGCTTCGGGATCGCGCAGGAGTGGAGCACGGGCAAGGACGGCGCCCCGTGGCGTGACGCGAACGCCGAGGTCGAGGGGCCGGTCGTGCGCCAGATGCAGGCGTCCTTCGCCGCGCACTGGCTCGAGACCGGCGGCGCCCTCCTCCCGCGCGCCGAGCTCGAGCGCGCGCACCCCGCGGGCGACTCCCGCGCCGCGTACGTCACGAGCACCGACGTGGTCGGGCTCTCGCACGCACGGTGGGTGACGCACATCGCGCTCATGGCGGCCCGCCGCCGCGCCTGGATCGCGAACGCGTACTTCGTCCCGCCGCCGGAGGTCTTCGGCGCGTTGCTCCTCCTGCCGCGGCACGGCGTGGACCTCCGGCTGCTCCTGCCCGGGCCCCACCTCGACCACGCCGTCGTGCGGTTCCTGCAGCGCCGGTACTACGGCCGGCTGCGCCGCGGCGGCGCGAGCGTCTGGGAGTACCAGGCGTCCATGATGCACGCGAAGACGATGCTGGTGGACGACCGCCTCGTCGTCGTGGGCTCCATCAACCTCGACTTCCTCTCCATGCAGTGGCTCGAGGAGGGTTGCCTCGTGGTGGACGACGCGGAGTTCGCCGCGGCGCTCGAGGCGCGCTGGCACGACGATCTGGCGCACGCCCGGCAGGTGGTCGCGCCCGCGCCGCTGCCGAGCGCGCCCTCCCGCCGGCGCCGCGAGGCGGCGCTGGAGTCTGCCCACGCGGGGTGAGGGCCGCGCGACGCGTCGGGTCCGCCGACACCCGCCGTGCGGGCGCCGGCGTCGCCGCGAGGTGGCCGCGATCACGGAGGTTGGGCTGCGGGCAGCAGGGGCCTCGCTCTTGCAGTGCCCACGATCCCGCCTTCGCGGCGGAGCTCCCCGGAGACACGATGCCGACCTGGAACCCGAGCCTCGCCACGGGCCACGCCAAGATCGACGAGCAGCACCAGGAGCTCTTCGCCCGCGCGGACGCCCTCATCGAGGCGATGTTCCAGGGGCGGGCGGCGGCCGAGGTCGCCGGGCTCGTCGCGTTCCTCCGCGACTACTGCCGCGATCACTTCGCCATGGAGGAGCAGCTCATGGCCCGGACCGCATACCCGTCCGCGGCGAGCCATGCCCAGGCGCACCGCTACTTCGCGCAGCGGCTCCACGAGATCGAGGGCATGCTGGCGGAGCGGGGCCCCAACGCGCGCGCGATCCTCGACCTCAAGGATCTCGTCCGCGGCTGGCTGGTGAACCACATCGGCGCGGTGGACGCGAAGCTCGCCGCGTACCTCCGCGGCACGCGCGCGGCCTGACCGCCGTGCGCCGCCGCGACGGACGGTGCGTCCGTGATCGGCCGTCGGACCGACCACGGACGCCGGACCGCGGCCGCGCTCAGAGGTGCTCGCGGCGCTCCTCGCGACGCTCCTCGCGGAGCTCGCGGCGATCCTCGCGGCGCTCGTGGCGATCCTCGCGCAGCTCGCCCTGCGTGGCCCGCGCCTCGTCGCGGGCGAGCTGGACGACCTCCTGGAGCATCGCGCGCTTCTGGTCCATGGCCCGCGGGCTCCAGTTCCTGATCCGGGGAACCCACCGCTTGCGGATCTTCTCGATCCGCTTCCGGTACTGCTTCTCGCGCTCGAGATCGGCCCGATCGTCGCGCTGGTCGCGGCGGTCGTCGCGCAGGTCGTGGCGGTCGCCCGAGAAGCGCGCCTCGCGCGTCTCCTCGCGGCTCTGCGCCAGCTCCTTGCGGGCCTGGCGGGCCTCGCGGTTCGCCTCCTGGTTCTCCTCCCGCAGCGCCTGGTACACGCGCTCCTCGAGGAGGGCCAGCGCGCGGCGGTCGCGCGCGGCGCGGGCGCGTTCCCAGTCGCGGAGGAACGCCTCCATCTGCTTGACGTCGCGGAGGTCGTCCGCGAGCTGCGCCCTCGTTCCCCGGATCTCGGCGCGATCGCGCCCGAGCTCGTGGTGGTCGCGGCCGGGCTCGCCCGCGGCGGCGACCGCGGGGAGGGCCAGGGTGAGGAGCAGGAGCCGAGCGGCACCGGTCATGTGATCCTCCAACGTCGTTCGAAGGTGGGACGGTCGAGCGGTCCAGCAAATTCAACGCAGGGTCCACAAGCCCCGGTGTGGGAACGCGTCACTCCCTGGAGAAACCTGGCGCGACGATCGGGAGGAGCGCACCTGCTGCGCGCGCGTCGCCGCTCCTCCCACGCGACCACACCTCACGCACAGCGACAGGGGCTCTGCCGCCGTGCTCTCCTCGCGTGCGAGGTCGGAGGTCTCCGATGCCCGCCCCCGTCGATCGGCGCAAGTTCCACCGCGCCCGCGCCGCCATCCTCGTCCGCCCTGCGGGCCCGCTCGCCCGGGTCGCGCCCCGGCTCGTGCAGGACATCTCGCTCGGAGGGCTCCGCGCGTTCTCCGACGAGCCGCACAGGGTCGGCACGCGCCTCGAGCTGGAGCTCCTCTTCCCCGAGGGCGGCACCGCGGTCTGCCTGGCCGAGGTGGTCTGGGCCGAGCTGCAGCCCGAGGGCTCGCGCGGGCGGTTCGAGATGGGCCTGCGGTTCGTCGAGGTCGAGCCCGAGGACCTGGAGCGGATCGGCCAGGTGCTCGAGGATTGAAGTCCGCGCCGGGGCTGCGCCGCCGCCCCACCACCGAAGCCGTCGCAGCTCGCTGGGCAGCGCGAAGCGGACCGTGAAGTACGGCCGGGCCACGCAGGGCGGAGACGGGCGGGCGCTCGCGCTCGAAGGGGGTGACATCTCCGCTGGCCGACGCTACTCTCCGGCCCCCATATGGCCCAGAAGACCACCAAGAAGACGAACGCCCGCGCCCGCTACCGGGAAGACCTGCTCGACGCCCCCGACTGGCTGAAGAAGAAGAAGATGCCTCACCGCGAGAAGTACCTCGCGGGGAAGCGCATCCTGCCGAAGGGGCTCACCGGCAAGGAGCCGCTCGCGCACCTCGTGGACGAGGTCTTCCTCGCCTACAACGCCGCGCGCCTGAAGGAGGGCTGCCACCTCTTCACCCAGAAGATGCTCGAGCCGGACGTCACCATCGGCATGAGCATCTCCGGCGCGCTCACGCCCGCCGGCCTCGGCTGCTCGTCGGTCGTGCCGCTCATCAAGGCCGGGTTCGTGGACTGGATCGTCTCGACGGGCGCGAACCTCTACCACGACATGCACTTCGCGCTGAACTACCCGGTGCGCGTGGGGAGCTTCAAGTTCGACGACACCGAGCTGCGCGACAACGACATCGTCCGCGTCTACGACGTGCTCCTCGGCTACAGCGACTGCCTGATGGCCACGGACGAGATCCTCCGGAACATCCTCTGCCAGAAGGAGTTCCAGAAGGAGATGGGCACCGCCGAGCTGCACTACCTCCTCGGGAAGTACTGCGCCGAGTGGGAGCGGAAGGCGGGCCTGAAGGACGTGTCGGTGCTCGCCGCCGCGTACCGGGCCGGCGTGCCCTGCTACACCTCGTCGCCGGGCGACTCCACCATCGGCATGAACATCGCCGGCGTCGAGCTCCGCGGCTCGAAGCTCCGGGTGAACCCGTCCATCGACGTGAACGAGACGACCGCGTTCGTGCTCGCCGCGAAGCGCGGCGGCGGCCGGAGCGCGGTGGTGCTCTGGGGCGGCGGCAGCCCGAAGAACTTCATGCTCCAGACCGAGCCGCAGATCCAGGAGGTCCTCCGGATCAAGGAGTACGGCCAGGACTTCTTCCTCCAGGTCACAGACGCCCGCCCCGACACGGGCGGCCTCTCCGGCGCGACGCCCAGCGAGGCGGTGAGCTGGGGCAAGGTCGATCCCGACCGCCTGCCGGACGCCGTGGTCTGCTACACCGACACGACCATCGCGATGCCGATCCTCACCCAGTACGCGCTCGCGAAGCACAAGCCGCGCAAGCTCCGCCGGCTCTACGACCAGCGGGGCAAGCTGGTGAAGGCCCTCGCCCGCGAGTACTTCAAGCACAACGACGTGAAGATGCTGGACGGGTCCGCGCCGAAGGTCGACTAGTCCCGTGAACGAGCCCGCGCCCGGGCCCGAGGGCTCGGCGCGGGCGTCCTCGAGGAGCGAGCGGCATGACCCCCAAGGATCTCGAGCAGGTCGCCCGCGCGCACGGCACGCCCGTGGTGATCGTCGATCACGACGTCGTCCGCGCCAACTACGCCGCCTTCAAGCGCCACCTGCCCAAGGTCCAGGCGTACTACGCGGTGAAGGCGAACCCGGATCCGGCGATCGTTCGCACGCTCTACCGGGCGGGGGCGAGCTTCGACGTCGCTTCGCTCCAGGAGTTCATGCTGGTCCACGCGAACATCGAGGCGCTGCCGGCGCAGGAGCAGCAGGACTTCATCTGGGACAAGATCATCTACGCCAACCCGGTGAAGCCCAAGGAGACGCTGCGGGCCCTCGACCCCTACAAGCCGCTCGTCACCGCCGACAACCTGCTCGAGCTCCAGAAGATCAAGGAGCACGCGCCGCACGCCGGCGTGGTGATCCGGCTGCGCGTGCCCAACACCGGCTCGATGGTGGAGCTCTCCTCGAAGTTCGGCTGCGACTCCGGCGACGCCGTCGATCTCATCGACGCGTCGTTCGCGATGGGCCTCCCGGTGGAGGGGCTCTCCTTCCACGTCGGGAGCCAGTGCACGAACTTCCTCAACTTCGTGCAGGCCCTGAACATGGCCGCCGCGGTGATGGCCGAGGCCCGGAGCCGCGGCCACGCGCTCAAGATCCTCGACATCGGCGGCGGCTTCCCCGCGCCGTACCACCGCGACGTGAAGCCGATCGAGGAGCTGGCGAGGCGGATCAACGCCGAGATCGACCGGCTCTTCCCGCGCGACATCGAGATCATCGCCGAGCCGGGCCGCTTCATCGTGGCCACCGCCGCCACCGCGCTCGCGCGCGTCATCGGCAAGACGCGCCGCGACGGGAAGACCTGCTACTACGTGGACGACAGCGTCTACCACACGTACTCGGGCATCATCTTCGACCACTGCCAGTATCGCCTGAAGGCGCTGCGCGACGGTCCCGTCGAGATCGCCGCCGTCTTCGGCCAGACCTGCGACGGGCTCGACACCCTCTCGCTCTCCGAGGAGCTGCCCGACCTCGGGCTCGACGATCTCGTGTACGCCGAGAACATCGGCGCGTACGCGAGCGCCTCGGCCACCTACTTCAACGGCTTCCCGCCTGCGAAGGTGGTCCACGTCAACGAGTGAAGCACCCGTGAACGAGCCCGAGCCCGCGCCCGCGCCCGAGCGCTGCCCGGGTCCAGGCGCGAGCTCGTTTGAAGCCGCAGCACTCCCTCACGTCCTTTGCGGCGCCAGCGGCCGCGTCGAGACCGGCTCCCGCTCCGCGATCGCCTTCACGCGACCCGCGGCGCCTGCGGCGCCGCCGAGCGCCGACGCGAGCAGCGTGAAGACCGCCGCGATGAACGCGCCCCACGCACCCGCCCTGCCGCCGCTCGTCGCCGACTCCGCGATCTGACCCGCCTGCCCCTGCGCCTGGCCGAGGGCCTGCTGGGCCTCCTGCTGCGCGCCCTGCAGCGCGTCCCGGGCCGCGCCCGGCTGCTGCGCCGCGGCCTGCCCGCCGCTCTCCGCCGCGGTCTGGGCGGCGCTGCCCGCGGCGCGCGCCGCGCCGGTGATCGCCGCCGCGCCCATCCAGAGCCCCACGAACCACGTCAGGCCCCAGAGCGCCGCGCCGTGGAGCATGCCGGACGTGCGATCGGGCGACGTCGAGAGCCTGCCGGCCACCCACGCCGAGAAGAACGAGGCGATGATCGCGGAGATCCCGCCCCAGATCCCGACGCCGATCCCCATGTTCTTCCACGACGAGAGGTCACGCGCGTCCACGGTCGTGAGCCCCACCGCGGCGCCGAGCGAGAGCAGGAGGAACAGCACGCCCACGCCCACCATGAACCCGGCGAAGAGCGCCCCCCAGCTCACGCGCTCGAGCCGGCGCGCCGCCCCATGCACCATCGTATCCGCTTCAGCCATGTCGATCCCCTCCACCTTCGACCGACCGCTCCGACCGCAGGCCGAGCGTTAGGCCCCGCGGAACGCAGGGCCGGGGTCGAAGGGACACGGCGAACCTGTACATGGGCCCGTCCCACGGGGACCCCCGCGGGACGGACGGGCGGGCGCTCCAGGGGGCACGCGCCCGCCGGAGGTCTTCACCGACCGTTCAGTAGCGGCTGCGGTGCAGGTTGAGGGCGAGCGACTTCCGCCCGCCGGTGAGCTTCACCTTTGCGGCCCGGCGCCGCTCGAAGGTCCGGAAGAAGACCAGGGCGGCTGCGACGGCGAGCACGACTCCGGGGACCAGCGCGGACTGCATCTCGAACGCTCCTTCGGCCGGCGCTGGCCCGAGGCGCTCACCGCCCCGTCCCTGCGCGCGAGACCGACCCTACCCTCCGCGGACCAGCGGGGTCAAACAGGGGCAAGTCGCCGCTGCCCGAGGCCCGGAGGACCGCTCGCCCGCACCCTCGCCGACCGCGTGCGGCGGCGCGGAGCCGGCGCATCGCTCGCGACCTGCGGGCCCGCCCGGCAGCGATCCCTCCGGACGGACGTGATCGACGGCGGCGAGAGCCCGGCCGAGGCGGTCGCCGGTGAACCGTTTCACCCGTAGGAGAACGTTTCACCTGGCGCCGCGCCCGCGGCGCGAGGATGCACGCAGCGCCCGCCCTCGGCGGGTCCATCCCGAGCGTCGGGCGCTCCCGCGACCTGCTCCGCGCGGGTCGTTCATCGCTGGGAATGGCTGCGATCCGTCACGTCTTCCTGACGTCTCAGGCGAGCGCTCGGCCGGAGCGCTTCTCCGCACGATCGCCCCGCGCCCCTCAGCGGCCGAATCTTCCTTGCTCGCGGCCCGTGGTTCCCGTAGTGTTCACTTCACCCGGCCCGCGGGGGTCAGGCTGGAGCACGGATCCCCCCCCTCCTGTTTCGGTCGTCCCCCGTGGCCGGGCCTTCCCTTCACCCCACGACCAAGGAAGCGTCCGGACCTGGACCGGGCGCTCGTCGCGCGCGGCGCAGGTCCGAGCCGAGACCGACCGGGGGTCACGCCTGGTGACTAGCGTCGCTCCGGGTCGTCGATGTCCGAGCGCGGGTAGTCCGAGCTGGTGTCGAAGTCCCGTGTCTGCTCGGGTTCGCGGCGCGCCTCCGTGTCGTCGCGCGTGGTGAAGTCCTCGCCGCCCTCGATCCGCGCCTCCTCGTGCCGGACCTCGGCGTCCGCGCGGTGCTCCTCCTGCCGGCGCGTGCGGCCGACGCGGACCTCCTCCTTCACGACGGGCCGCTTGCGGATCTCCACCTCCTCCTCGCGGACCGGGACCGAGATCGTCTCGTCCTTGAACGCGGCCTCGCCGGGCGCCTGCGTCGATTGCGCCGGGACGCGCTCGACGTGGACCTCCTCGCGCGTCACCGGGACCGAGACCTGCTTGTGCTCGGTGACGACGTCCTTGTGGACGCGGACCTCACCCGTCTGCCGCTCGACCTTCGTGGCCTCGAGCTGCTCCTCGGCGAGGGGCACGCGCACCTCCTCGTCGCCGCGCAGGTCGCGGCGCGGCTCGTCGCGGAGGCCTTCGCGCATCGCGCCGAGCCCGAAGCCCGCCCCCGGACCCGCCGGTGTCCCGGCGGCGCCCAGGCCCGCCCCCGAGAGGGAGCCGCCGACGGCGGTGGTGGACGGATTCGCCGCGATGGTGTCCGTGCTCTCCGCGCCGAGATCGAGATCGGCCACGCTCAGGAAGACCTCGCCTTCGCGGATCTCGGCGACCTGGTCGTACCGGATGCTGTAGTCCTTCGGGAAGAAGAGCCCCTTCTCCACCACGAAGCTCCCTTCGGCGCACTCGATCACCTTGCCCAGCTTCTTCCCGTCTGCCGCGCGTACCGTCATGCCTTCGGCAATGCCCCGCGTATCCATGTGGACTCCTCCCATAGGGTTGGTCTTGAACATGGGGATGGGTCCCTGCGGGTCCAAGAGACACCCCAGCGCTCGGTCCAACGCCGTCCAGCGCACGTGCGGGGAAGCGGCGCTCCCCTCGCCCGCCTCCCGCCCGCCCGGGCTCCAGAAGGCCGACCCACCCCACCCCACTTGGCCCGCTCGCGGGACGTCGAGAGGGTCTAGAGTCCTGGGACATTTCCCAATGCACGCCCCGAGCTCCATCGTCGTCGTGGACGACGACCATGACGTCCGCGAGGCGTTGGGCGAGGTGCTCTCCGAGGAAGGGTTCGACACCCGCCTCTTCGAGAGCGCCCGCGCAGCGCTCGAGTTCCTCCGCGCGTCCGTGGAGGACCCGCCGCACCCGGCGCTCATCCTCCTCGACCTGATGATGCCCGGGATGAACGGCTGGCAGTTCCGGGAGGAGCAGCTCAGGGACGAGCGGCTCAAGGACATCCCGGTGGTGGTGATCACCGCGAGCCGGCTCGGCAGCGAGGCGATCCGCGCGCGCGAGGTGCTCTTCAAGCCGGTGGCGCTCGGAGATCTGCTCGAGGCCGTCCACCGCAACGCCGCCAAGCCGTGAGGCGAGGGCCGCGCCCCGCGACACCCTGCGTCGATGTCGCGGCGCGCGGCCGCGCGCGCCGCCCGGCCGCCGGTCAGAGCTGCTCGCCCTTCGGGGTCCGCTTCTCCGCCGGATCGTCCGGGATGTCCACCTCCTCGATCTCCTGCTCGCCGCGGACCTTCTCCTCCTCGTCGCCGGTCCCGAAGTAGCCCTCGTAGTACGGCTCGCGCGTGGGGGGCAGATCCGTGCGCGGCGCTTCGCCGGAGCTCTCCTCGCTCCGCGGAGCCTCTGGCTGCTCGCCTGGCTGCATGTCGTGGCCTTCCATGGCGCACCTCCTCCTCGCAACCTGTGGCCCGCACCTGCACGGGGGAACCCGCGCCACGTCATCCCCTTTGTTGTCCCGTGCGCGCGCGGGGCCGCGAGACCACCTTGAGCGCGACGTCCGGGTGCCGCCGTACGGCGCGCGCCGCCCGGGCCGGAGGGGTCATGGCACGAAGGGTCGTCACCAAGGTCCCGGTCGCGGCCGAGCCGCTGGGGACGGTGGAGAGCACCGAGCTGCGCCTCCGCGCGCTGCCGCTCCGCGATCTCGTCACCGAGCTCGCGAGGAAGGGCAGCCAGCTCGTGCGCAAGGAGGTCGAGCTCGCCAAGGTGGAGGCGAAGGCGGACGTACGCACGGAGCTCCGGATGGTGAAGGGGCTCGGCATCGCGGGCGTCTGCGCGCTGCTCACGCTCCAGATGCTCCTCGTCACGATCGCGTTCGCGCTCATGGAGGCGGAGGTGATGCCGGGCTGGGCCGCCTCGCTCCTCGTCGCCGCGGTCGTGCTCGCGGTCGGTACGGTGGCGGGCCTGTGGGGCTGGAGGAAGCGGGTCCGCACGCCGCTCGACGAGACGCGGACCTCGGTGCGGACCAGCTTCCGCTGGGCCAAGGAGCAGATGGCGTGACGGCGCACAACGGATCGTCCAGCGACGTCCGGCGGGTCTCGGGCGAGATCGACACCCTGCGCCAGGAGCTCGGGCGGCTCGTGGCCGAGCTCGACCGCCGCCGGCACGAGCTCCTCGACGTGAGGCTCCAGGTGCGCAAGCACCCCGGGGTCGTCCTCGCGGCGGCCGGCGTGGCGGCGCTCCTGCTCGGCGGAGTGGTGGGGATGGCCGTCCGGAAGCGGCGGCAGCACGCGCGCCCCGCGACGCGCGCGCGCGAGGCGCGGCGGGCGCTCGCCCGGCTGATCGATCACCCCGAGCGCGTCGCCAACGAGCCGGGCCTGGCGCTGAAGATCGCCACGGCCGCAGGCGTCGCGGCGGGTTCGATCGTGGCGCGCCGCCTGGCGGAGCGGTTCGTGGCGCGCGCGGGAAGGTGATCGTCCCCGCGGTGGCATCCGCGGGCGCGCCTGCCCGGAGAGAGACAAACGCTCGCCCCGGCTCCCTCGATCCGGGGCGAGCGCGCCGCACGAGGCGGCAAGGACGACGGCTACGCCAGCGAGCCCTCCGGGACCAGCGCGGGGACGCGCGCGCGGGCCGCGGGGACGTCCTGCTCGGCGCTCACGCGCACCACCCGGCTCGCGCCGGCGTCGGCGAGGACCTTGCGCACCAGCGCCTGGTTCAGGGCGTGACCGCTCTTCACGGCCGTGAGGTGCCCCACCACCGGCAGCCCGAGCAGCGCGAGATCGCCCACCGCGTCGAGCACCTTGTGGCGCGCGAACTCGTCGGAGAACCGGAGCCCCTCGGGATTCAGGATCGAGAACTCGTCGACCACGATCGCGTTCTCGAGGCTGCCGCCGCGGGCCAGCCCCATCGCCTGCATCCGCTCGATGTCGCGCAGGAAGCAGAACGTGCGCGCGCGCGCCACCTCGCGCTCGAACGTCCGATCCGTCAGCGTCACCCGGAACGCCTGGTTGGTGATGAGCGGGTGGTTGAAGTCGGCGGTGAAGTCGATGCTGAAGCCGTCGGCGGGATCGAGCCGGGCGAGCTTGTCGCCGTCGCGGATCTCGACCGGCTGCTCGACGACGAGGTACCGCTTCCCCGCGGGGAGGAGGCGGATCCCGGCCTCCTGGATGAGGCAGACGAACGGCGCGGCCGAGCCGTCGAGGATCGGGATCTCCGGCCCGTCCACCTCCACGCGGCAGTTGTCGATCCCCATGCCGTGGAGCGCGGCCATCACGTGCTCGACCGTCGCCACGCGGGCGGCCCCGACCCCCAGGCTGGTGGACAGCGTCGTGTCCACCACGCGCTCGCTGCGCGCGGGGATCTCGACGCCGAGGTCCATCCGGACGAAGGTGATCCCGGCGTCGGCCGGGGCGGGTGCGAGGATGAGCGTGGCGGGCTCTCCGGAGTGGAGCCCGACGCCCGTGCAGGCGACCCGCTTCGCGACCGTCCGCTGGTTCCAGTAGGCCATATCTCTCGTGGATCCGTTCCCTGGTGTGCTCGACGCCGGGCGGTCTGCTCGGCGCTCCAGCCTAGGAGCAATCGCCGTGCCAGGCACCCGCTGAAGGAGGCGCCATCGCAGGGCCGGACCGCGCCCTCAAATACCTGAAAGGACGGACGATTCCAAGCAATCGTCCTGCGTCATCCGCGCGCGGGCTGAACGAGGTGTCGAACATCCTTCAGGTGCCCTCCGAACCATGACAGCCATGTCAGAGCCGATCCTGACGCGGTGCCCTGCCTGGTCCCCCATCATGCCGGCGCGTGCCCGGGAGACCCGAGGGTAGGACCTCGAGCGCCCGCGGCGACGCAGGAGCGATGCGTGCTTCCACTCCGAGACGACAACCCCCTCGATCGGTTCCCGATCGTCACCTACACCCTCCTCTGCCTCAACCTGCTCGCCTTCGCGTGGCAGCTCGGGTTGCCCGGGGTGCTCTCCTCCCCCCACCTCCTCGACGCCATGGCGCTGCACCTCGAGGACTCGGTGCGGCGCGGCGCGGTGGTCCCGCTCGAGATCCTCACGTTCAGTGACGTCGATCTCCGGAACATCGTCCCGCCCCCGTTCACGATCCTCACGAGCATGTTCCTCCACGGAGGCATCGGCCACATCCTCGCCAACCTGCTCTCCCTGTGGATCTTCGGGAACAACGTCGAGGACGCCCTGGGCCGCGTCCGGTACCTCGCCTTCTACCTCGGCGCCGGGATCGTCGCCGCGCTCGCGCAGGTGCTGGCCTCGGCCGTCAGCGGCGAGATCTACGTCCAGATGGTGGGCGCGAGCGGCGCCATCGCCGGGGTGCTCGCGGCGTACATGCTGCTGTTCCCCCGGGCGCGGGTCCTCACGCTCGTGGTGGTGTTCGTCCTCCCCGTCCCGGCCATCCTGTTCATCGGGTTCTGGTTCTTCTGGCAGGTCCGATCGGTCCTCTTCGGCGGCCAGCCCGGGGTGGCGGTCTTCGCCCACATCGGCGGGTTCGTCGCCGGGTACCTGCTGGTCCGGATGGTCGGCCGGCGGTCCGGGTGGCGCGTCCGGCGCCGCGCGTACTGGTGAGGCTCGACCGGGGCGGAGACGTCGCAGTGTCGCGCCCCGGATACGGGTGCCGCGTGACGCACATGCGTGCCGGCTAGAGCAGATCGCCCTGCTTCCCGCGCGGGCGCTCCCGGCCGAGGTGGGCGTAGGCGCCCGGGAGGGCGACACGGCCGCGCGGCGTGCGCGCGAGGAGGAGCTCGCGCACGAGGAACGGTTCGTACACGTCCTCGATGGTGTCGCGCTCCTCGCCCACCGCGGCGGCGATGGCGTCGATGCCCACCGGCCCGCCGCCGAACACGTCGAGCACGGTGGCGAGGATCCGGCGGTCCATCGCGTCGAGCCCGCGCCCGTCCACCTCGAGCCGCTGCAGCGTGCGGTCCACGATGGCCTCCGTGAGCCGCCCGTCGCCCTCGACCTGCGCGAAGTCGCGGGCGCGCTGGAGGAGGCGGATGGCGATGCGCGGCGTGCCCCGCGCGCGGCGGGCGAGCTCCTCGGCGCCCTCCGGATCCACCGGCAGCGCGAGCTTGCCCGCGGCCCGCACCGCGATCTCCTTGAGCTCGCCGGGCCCGTAGTAGTCGAGCCGTTCCTGGATCGGGAACCGATCGCGGAGCGGGCTCGCGAGGAGCCCGGTGCGCGTCGTCGCGCCGACGAGGGTGAACCGCTCGAGCTTCATCTCCATCGTCTGCGCGCCCAGCCCGGCGCCGAGGACCACGTCGAAGCGGAAGTCCTCCATCGCCGGGTAGAGGGCCTCCTCCACCGCCGGCGAGAGCCGGTGGATCTCGTCGATGAAGAGGATGTCGCGCGGGGCGAGCGCGGTGAGGAGGCCGGCGAGGTCGCCCTTCTTCACGAGCGCGGGGCCGCTCGTGACGTGGAGCGTGACGCCGAGCTCGCGCGCGAGGATGTGCGCGAGCGACGTCTTGCCGAGGCCCGGCGGCCCGGAGAGGAGGACGTGGTCGAGGGCCTCCGCCCGCTTCCGCGCCGCCTGCGCGTAGACCCGGAAGTTCCGGACGATCTTCTCCTGGCCGACGTACTCGTCGAAGTTGGCCGGGCGGAGCGACTGCTCGAGCCGCTCCTCGCTCTCCTGGGCGGCAGCGGACACCTCGCGGACGGGCTTCACGGGCATGGCCGTGGGAGCGTAGCACGCGGGGGTGACGGACCCGAGCGGCGGGGCTCAGCGGCGCGTCGCGCCGAGGTCCACCAGGTCCGCCAGCGCGCGCAGGTCCGGCACGACGAGATCGGCCGCGCCGAGCCGCCGGTGCGGGCGGTTCACGAGCACGGTCGTGAGCCCGAGCGCGCGGGCGACGCCGAGGTCGTAGTCGCCGTAGGCCGCGACGTGCCACCAGGCCGGGCCCATCGGGATCCCGGTCCGCACGGCGAGCGACCGCCAGACCTCCGGGTCCGGCTTGTACATCCCGAGCTCCTCCGCGCAGACCCAGTGGCGGAAGGGGAACGCGAGCCGGCCCTGCACGTCGAGGCCGTGGGCGCGGTCGCTGTTGGTGAGCGCGCCGAGCGGCGCCCGCCGCGCGAGCCGCCGGAGGGCGGGCGCGGAGTCGAGGAAGAGCGGCCAGCGACCGGCGCCGGCCCCGACCTGATCCGCGTCGGCGGGATCCATCCCGAGGACGTCGGTGAGGCTGCGGGCCACGATCTCGCGGTACGTCCGGAACGGCGCCTCCTGCTCCAGCGCGCCCTGGCGATCCACGATCCGGTCGAAGTCGTCCGCCGCGAGCGTGAGGCCGCGGATCGCGAGCGCGTGCTGGAGACCGGACCGCCAGTCGAGCACGGTCCCGAACACGTCGAAGGTGAGGAGCGCGGGGGCGATGGGCATGGCCCCGATCTACCACTCCGCCCGTCACCCGCGCAGCCGCTTCAGCGCCTCGCGCAGGAGCTCGTCGAGGGGCTTCCCGTCGGCCTCGTCGCGCAGCGCCTCGACCGCACCCTCCGCCTGGGGCGGGCGGTACCCGAGGTTCACGAGCGCCGCCCGGAGCTGCTCGAGCGCGTCGGCCTCGTGCACGGCGGCGCGCGGCCCGCCGCTCGCCTTCGCGAGCGTGAGGAGCTTGTCCTTCAGCTCGACCACGAGCCGCTCCGCCGTCTTCTTGCCGATCCCGGGCACCTTGGTGAGCCGGACGACGTCGCCGCCGGCGACCGCCTGGGCGAGCTCGCGCGCCTCGATCCCGGAGAGGATGTTCTGGGCGGCGCGCGGCCCGACGCCCTTCACCCCGAGGAGCGCCCGGAAGACGGCCTCCTCCTCCTCGGCGGCGAAGCCGAAGAGGTCGAGCGCGTCCTCGCGCACGTGCGTGAAGATCCGGAGCGCGACCTTCTCGCCGCGGGCGGGGAGCGAGGCCTGCGTGAGCTGCGAGAGGTGGACGAGGTACCCCACCCCGCCCACGTCCACGACGGCGAAGCCTGCGCCGACCTCGGAGAGGATCCCGGCGAGGCGCGCGATCACGGCGCCTCCCGGCGACGGTGATCGCGGCGGGCGGGGCGGAGCCGCTCGAG
>JAEYZK010000298.1 GCA_023428085.1 Pseudomonadota bacterium | reverse complement strand
GATCTCCGTCGAGTCGAAGAAGGAGCGCGAAGCGCGAGCCAAGAAGCGAAAGGCCGAGCGGCAGGCGCGCAAGAAGGCGCGGAAGCGGAACAAGCGCTGATCCGCGTCGCCGCACTAGACTTGCTGGATGACCTCCGCCTGGCGTCCCCGCCTGGTCCCCTGTGAGCTCCAGGAGGTGACCTGCGACGACGGCGAGCGGCTCGTCGTCCTTCGTGACCCGACCGGCATCGCGGGCGAGGGGCTGGGGCTCTCGCACGGGGCGTTCTGGGTGGCGGCCCAGCTCGACGGGACGCGCACCCCGACCGAGCTCCTGCAGCACGCGAAGACGAGCGGGGCGATGCTGGGCGCCGCGGAGCTCTCGGCGCTCCTCGACGCCCTCGCGGAGGCGGGGTTCCTCGAGGGCCCGACCCGCGAGCTGCAGCGGGAGCGCTCCCTGCGCGAGTACCGCGCCCAGCCCGCCCGCCCGCCGTCCTGCGCGGGGGCCGTCTACCCGGCCGAGCCGCGTGCGCTGCGCGAGGCGCTGGACGAGTGGCTCGGCCTCGACGGGTCCGCGGTCCCGGCGGGCGCCGCGGACGCGGCTGCGCTCCCCGCCGCGCCGGTCCGGCTCATCGTGGCCCCGCACATCGACTACGCGCGCGGGGCGGCGGGCTACGCCGAGGCGTACCGGGCGCTCCCGCGCACCGACGCCGACCTGTTCGTCGTCTTCGGCACCGCGCACGCGACCCCGCCCCACCTCTTCACGCTCACCCGGCTCGATCACGACACGCCGCTCGGCCCGGTCCGGACCGATCGCGCCGCCCTCGCGCGCCTCGTCGCCGAGCTCGGCGAGGACGAGCTCCTCGGCGACGAGCTCGCCCACCGCGACGAGCACTCGATCGAGCTGCAGCTCGTCGTCCTCCAGCACCTCGTCGCGCGGCCGTTCACCGTCCTGCCGGTGCTCTGCTCGAGCCTCCCGGAGGCGGCGGATCCGGACGCCGCCACGGCGCGGTTCCTGGGAGCGCTCGGGCGCGCGGTCGCCGGCCGGCGCGTCTGCTACGTCGCCGGCGCGGACCTCGCCCACGTGGGTCCGATGTACGGCGACCCCCGCCCCGCCTCGGCGCGGGAGCTCGCCGGCCTCGCCGACGAGGATCGCCGGACGCTCGCCGCGCTCTGCGCCGGCGACCCGGCGGCCTTCCACCGCGACGCGACCCGCGACGAGCACCGGCGACGCCTCTGCGGGACCGCGCCGCTCTACGCGGCGCTGCGCGCGAGCGGCGTCCACCCGCGGCTGCTCCACTACGAGCAATGGACGGACGGGGTGGACTCGGTGTCGTTCGCGGCGGCGGCGGGCTGAACGGCCCCGCGCCCGATCCCGCGCCGGCCCCGTCAGTCCCCCGCCAGCCCCTCCCCCTCCGGATCCACCGCCGTCTGCCCGTACTCGATCGCGCACCGCGGGCAGAACGCGTTCGGCGGCGGAGCGCCCGGCACGGCGATCACCGGGCCCTGCGCGCCGCACACCTGGCACGTCCCCCGCACCACCACCTGGCCCACCTCCTGCGGCGTCGGCTTCCCCGGATCCGTCACGATCTCCCTCGCTTCCTGCGCCGCGGGACCACGAGGCCTCGCGACAGCCGCCGGAGCACCTCCTGGTGCTGGCGACGCTTGTACCGCTCGTGCGAGGAGTCGCCCTGCTCGTTGCGCAGGGCGGTCTCCCGGTCGAACACCTGGAACTCGACGAGGCTGAACACGACGCGGCCGAGCTCCTCGAGCGCGGGATCGTCCGGCGCGACGAGGTCGTCGATGCGCACCGGGACGTCCACGACGAAGTTGAGCGCCCGGTAGTCCCTCGCGCTGAACGCGTTCCGCTGCCCGACGTCGCGCCGCTCCAGATCGGGCGGCAGCTGCAGCTCGGCCGCGATCTCCGGGCCCCGCGGGTGCTCGGCGAGGAGATCCTGGAAGTGGACGAGGTTGTTCTGCGTCTGCCCCGGCACCGCGTAGTTGAACGGGAACAGGCGCTGGGCGAGGTACTGGACCACCGGCGCGATCTGCTCGCGCCGCTCGGTGACGACCCGGAACCGGACGCGGTCGAACACCTGCGCGGCGAGCGACTCCTTCTTCGCCAGCAGCTTGGTGATGAGCGAGCTGCGGCTCTTCGAGGAGCCCGTGAACTCCACCACGGGCAGCCCGCGCTGCTTCATCCGCTCCGCCTCCGCCATCACGCGGCGCTGGATCTGCGCCGCGAGGTCGGCCTCGCGGATCGCCGTCCGGAAGATCAGCTCGCGCGCCTCGAGGTGGTGGATGATGTGCATCACCTTGAGGACGACGCACGCGATCCGCCGGTACTTGTACGGCGTGGCCACCCGCGAGGCGAGCAGGAACAGCGTGCGCAGGTCCTCCGGCGTGGCGACCGGCGCCGCCACGCGGTACCCGAAGGCGCCGCGGAGGTACTCCACGGCCTGGGCGAGGATGGCGCGCAGGCGCCGCTCGTCTCGCGGATCGTCCAGATCGAACAGGTTCAGGCGGAGGAAGTCCTCCACCTCCGGCGCGCTCGCGAAGTCGAGCCGCATCCAGTCGATGACCGAGCCGCCCCGCAGCAGGAGCCGGAGCTGCTCCAGCTCCGTCACCCCCAGCCGCTCCAGCGGGAGGTAGGCGTCGTCGCGGGCGCGTGCGCGGATCTCGAGGGTCACGTCGCCTCGTCAGCTGGAGGAAGCCGCCGCGCTGAACATGTCAGCGGGGGTGGGGCAGGTCAAGACGAGTCGCCCGGACGCGACCCCACCCATGAACGCTCCCCGAGCCCGAGCCGGAGCCCGGCCCGTTCCGCGGGCGCGGGTGTGGGCGCGGGCCCGTTCACGGGACCGCACCGCGTGACCTCGAGCGCTCAGAACTTGAACGGGAACGTGACGTCCGGCCGCCCTTGCCGCGTCTTCGGGAACCGGAGGGTCTTGAGCACGCCGGTCACGCACGACGCGAACGGCGTGTTGGCGGTCTCCGGCGTGACGTTCCGGAGGTTCTGCACGCCCCCGTCCGGGGAGATGCTCCAGCGCATCTTGAGCACCCCGCCGTCGTCGGATCGGTTCTCCGCGAGGCACTGCTGGAGCGCCGAGACGCGCGTCATGATCGTCTCGTTCACCTGCGAGTCGGTGACGCGGTCGGGGAGCCCTGCGCCGCCGCCGGGCGCGGGAGGGACGTAGACGGTGCGCCCGCTCCCCTTCCCGCCGAGCGCCTCGTCGAGCGCGGCGTCCCCGCCCGAGTCGAAGTCCAGGATGTCGTTGCCCTTGCGGCTGGTGCGGGCGGGGGCGGTCGTCGCGGGCGGTGAGGGATCCGCGCGCGCGACGCGCTCGCTCCGGGCAGGCGGCTCGCGCTTCCGCTCCGTGCGCGCCTTGGGCGCCGGACGGACGGGCTCGGCCCGGGCCGGCGCAGGCTCCTTCGCCGCGACCGCGGGCGGCGGGGCGGGAGGCGGGGC
>JAEYZK010000296.1 GCA_023428085.1 Pseudomonadota bacterium | reverse complement strand
GATCTCCGTCGAGTCGAAGAAGGAGCGCGAAGCGCGAGCCAAGAAGCGAAAGGCCGAGCGGCAGGCGCGCAAGAAGGCGCGGAAGCGTAACACGCGGTCGGGGGGGGGGGCCCCTGCGACGCTGGGGGAGGGGCGCAGCCCCTCGACGCGGGGCAGCCGCGCGCAGCCGCGAAGCGGCGAGCACGGCGCAGGGCCCCGCGCAGCAGGGGTGGGGCCCCGACGGCTTCGCCGGCGGGGCGGGGGCGCAGCCCCCGATGAAGATGACCAAGCGCCTGGCCATCCTCGGATCGACCGGCTCCATCGGCGTGCAGGCGCTGGACGTGGCCGGCCGCTTCCCGGAGCGGTTCGCGGTCGTCGCCCTCGCCGCCGGGCGCAACGCGAAGCTGCTGGCCGAGCAGATCCGCCGCCACCGCCCGCGCCTCGTGGCGGTCGCCGACGCCGCGGCCGCCCGCGCGGTGCGCGAGGCGGCCCCGCGCGGGATCGAGGTGCTGGAGGGCGAGGCGGCCGTGAGCGCCGTCGCCGCGCACCCCGACGTGGACTTCGTGCTCGCCGCCATCTCCGGCGGCGCCGGCCTCCGCTCCACCGCCGCCGCCGTCGAGGCCGGCAAGCCGGTGGGGCTCGCCAACAAGGAGTCGCTCGTGCTCGCGGGCGAGCTGCTCCTGGCGCGCGCCGCGGCCCGGGGCGTCTCCATCCTGCCGGTGGACTCCGAGCACAGCGCCATCCACCAGTCGCTCGTCGGCCACAACCGCAGCGAGGTCCGCCGGCTCATCCTCACCGCCTCCGGCGGGCCGCTCCGGTGCGTGCCGGCGGCCGAGCTGCCGGCGGTCACGCCCGCGCGCGCGCTCAAGCACCCGAACTGGTCGATGGGCGACAAGATCACCATCGACTCGGCCACGCTCATGAACAAGGGGCTCGAGGTGATCGAGGCCCGCTGGCTCTTCGGCGTGGAGCCGAGCCGGATCGACATCGTCGTCCACCCCGAGTCCGTGGTGCACTCGATGGTCGAGTACATCGACGGCTCGATGGTCGCGCAGCTCGGCATCTCCGACATGCGCGGCCCGATCAGCTACGCCATGGGCCACCCCGGCCGCCTCCCGCTCGACCTCGCCCCGCTCGATCTCGCGCGGCTCGGGAAGCTCACCTTCGAGCCGCCGGATCCGGAGCGGTTCCCGGCGTTCACGCTCGCGTACCGGGCCCTGGAGCGCGGCGGGACCTCGCCGGCGGTGCTCTCCGGCGCGGACGAGGGCGCCGTGGCCGCGTTCCTGGCCGGCCGGTGCTCGTTCACGCACATCGCCGAGATCTGCGCCGACGTCCTCGAGGCGCACGCGCCCGAGCCGCTCCGCTCGGTGGAGCAGGCGCTCGCCGCGAGCGAGCACGGGCGGCGCGAGGCCGAGAAGCGGGTCGCGCGGGCCGCGCGGACGGGGCACGGCGCGTAGGGGTCCATCGAATGCAGAGCTCCTTCAACCTGCTGGTCACGATCCTCGTCCTCGGCGGGCTCATCTTCGTCCACGAGCTCGGGCACTACGTCGTCGCGAAGCTCCTGGGCGTGAAGGTGCTCCGGTTCTCGATCGGCTTCGGGCCGCCCGTCTTCTCCTTCCAGCGCGGCGAGACCGAGTACCGGATCGCCTGGGTCCCGCTGGGCGGATACGTGAAGATGGCCGGGGCGGATCCCACCGAGGAGGTGGCGCCGGAGGATCGCGGGCGCGGGCTGCTGGAGCAGGCCCCGGGGCGGCGGCTCCTCATCTCGTTCGCGGGGCCGGCGATGAACCTGGTCCTCCCGGTCGCCCTGTTCGCCGGCCTGTTCTGGTCGCGCAACGGCGATCCCGTCCCCGCGGCGATCGTCGGCGCGGTCACGCCCGGCTCGCCCGCCGAGGCGGCCGGGCTCCGGCCCGACGATCGGTTCGTGGCCGTGACCGGGCCCGACGGCGCGCGGCGGGTCGTCCGCGACTTCGAGGATCTCGTGGAGAAGGTGGCGCCGCACCCCGGGCAGCCCCTCACGGTCGAGATCGAGCGCGCGGGCCAGCTCCTCCCGCCGATCACCGTCCGCACCACCTCCGACGTGCAGGACGACGGCCTCGAGGCGGTGCGGCAGGGGAGGCTCGGCGTCATCGGCGACTACCTGCCGGCGCAGGTCGCGCCCGTCGCGCCCGGCGCCGCGGGTCCGCTCCAGCCGTTCGACCTCGTCGTCGCCGCCGGCGGCGCGCCCGTGAAGAACGAGCGCGACCTCTCGCGCGCGCTCGCGGCCGCGCGGTGCGGGCCCATCGACCTCGAGGTGCTCCGGGAGCGCCCCCGGACGCTGCCCGGCGTCGTCCTCGCCGACTACTCCCGCGAGCGGCTCGCGGGCGTCCCGACCTGCGTGGACGGGACGCCGTCGCTCCGCCTCGCCAGCCCGTGGGCCGTCGCGATGATCGCCGCGGTCGAGCCGGGCGGGCCCGCCGACCGGGCGGGCCTCCGGCGGGGCGACGTCGTCGTCGCCCTGAACGGGAAGCCGGTGCGCAACGCCCCCGAGCTGGAGCGGCTCGTCCGGGAGGAGCTCGCGTCGTTCCAGCCCGGGACGCTCACCCTCGCCGACGGCCGGACGTTGCCGATCCAGGCCGAGAAGGTCACCGTCCGGCATCCGGTCACGAAGAAGGAGCGGACGCTCCCGACGCTGCGGGTCCACGCGGGCGGGGAGTGGATCGTCGATCGGAAGGCGCTCGACGTCCCGACCACGCCGCTCCAGCGGAGCGTGACGGAGGTCCTCGCGCTCTCGACGCGCACGACCGTGGGGCTCGTCCGCGGGATGATGATCGGGATCCAGAAGCTCCTGACGCGCGAGATCGCCTCGAGCGAGGTCTCGAGCGTCATCGGGATCGTGCGCGAGACCGGGAAGGCGGTGGAGCGCGGGATCTACGGCCTCATCGTCTTCGTCGCCCTGCTCTCGGTGAACCTCGGCGTCATGAACCTCCTCCCGATCCCGGTGCTGGACGGCGGGAACATCGTCCAGGCCCTGGTCGAGGTCGTCACGCGCCGGCCGCTCTCGCTCCGGATGCGCGAGGTCGCCAACATGGTCGGCCTGTTCCTGATCGTCTCGCTCATGCTGCTCGCCTTCAAGAACGACATCGTGAAGCTGTTCCAGCCCGAGCCGCCGAGCGCGTCCGATCTCCAGAGGTGAACCGACCGTGCTCGTCGCCGCCCTCGACACCGCCACCCTGACCCTCTCCTGCGCGCTCGTCGAGCTCGCCGGCCCCGGCGCGCCGCGCCTCCGCTGCGTGCGGACCGAGCGCGCGCCGCAGAAGGCCGCCGCGGGCGCGCCGGTGGGTCACGGCGGACGGCTCCCCGGCGCGCTCGGCGAGCTCCTCACGGCCGAGGGGCTGGGGCTGCCCGACGTCGAGGGGTACGCGGTCGGCCTCGGCCCCGGCTCGTTCACCGGCCTGCGGATCGGCCTCGCGACGTGGAAGGGGCTCGCCTACGCCAACCGGCGGCCGATCGCCGGCGTCTCGAGCCTCGCCGCCATGGCGCTCGCCGCGGCGCCCGACGCCCCCGCGGGCGCGCTGCTCGTCCCGCTGCTCGACGCGAAGAAGGGCGAGGTGTACGCCGGCTTCTACCGGGCCGACGGCGGGAGCGTGCGGGCGGAGGAGCCCGACGCCGCGCTCTCTCCCGCCGCGCTCGCCGACCGGCTCGCGGCGCACGGCGGAGAGGCGCTCGCCTTCGGCGAGGGGTACGCGGCGTTCGAGGCCGCGCTCGCGGGAAGGGTCCAGCGGCTCCGGACGCCGATCGACGCGCCTTCGGCGACCGCCGTCGCCGCGCTCGCCGCCGCGAAGCTCCGCGGCGGCGCGTACGACGCCCAGGCGTTGTTCGCGCTCGAGCCGCACTACGTGCGGAAGAGCGAGGCCGAGGTGAAGTTCCCGCAGGGGCTCGGGCCGGGGGCAATCGGGCCCGGGGCGAAGTCTTCCCCGTGAACGAGCACCCTTCGACTCCGCGGAACGCCTGCGGCGTTCCGCTACGCTCAGGGTGAACGGCCAAGCTCCACGCACTCGCGCGGACATCCCCGGGTGAGCGGACCTGTTGCACCCGCTCGTGCTGAGCCTGTCGCCCTTCGACAGGCTCAGGGTGAGCGGACTTCCGGATTGGGGTACCCGCCATGCACGTCTTCGTCACCGGCGCCACCGGCCTCGTCGGCCGCGCCGTGGTCCACGCGCTCCTCGGCCGCGGCGACTTCGTCACCGCGCTCTCGCGCGCGCCGGACGCCGCCCGCCGGCTCCCGCCCGGCGTCCGCCACCTCCAGGGCGATCCCGCCCAGCCCGGCCGCTGGGAGGAGGAGCTCGCGCGGACCGACGCCTGCGTCCACCTGGCGGGCGAGCCGATCGCCGCCGGGCGCTGGACCGCCGAGCGCCGCCGCCGGATCCGCGCGAGCCGTGTGGACGCGACGCGCCGGATCGCCGAGGTGATCCGCGCCGCCGGCCCCGGGGTGCTCGTCTCCGGGAGCGCCGTCGGGTTCTACGGCGACCGCGGCGACGAGGAGCTCGACGAGGGTGCGGCAGCGGGGGAGGGGTTCCTCCCCGAGGTCTGCCAGGAGTGGGAGGCCGCGGCCGCGCCCGCCTCGGCCCGCGCGCGGGTGGTGCTGCTGCGGACCGGCATCGTGCTCGCGCGCGACGGCGGGGCGCTGCCGCGCATGGCGCTCCCGTTCCGGCTCCTCGCCGGCGGGCCGCTCGCGGGCGGGGGCTTCTGGCAGCCGTGGATCCACCTCGCCGACGAGGTCGGGCTCGTCCTGCTCGCGCTCGACCGGGCCGAGGCCGCGGGGCCGCTCAACGCCGTCGCCCCCGGCGCCGCGCGGAACCGGGAGCTCGCCCGCGCGATCGGCGCCGCGCTGCGCCGCCCCGCGTTCGTCCCCGCGCCCGGGTTCGCGATCCGCGCCATCCTGGGCGGGCTCGCGTCCGACGTGCTCCGCAGCCAGCGCGTCGTGCCGCGGAAGGCGCTCGCGCTCGGGTACGCGTTCCGGTTCCCGGAGGTGGGCGGGGCGGTGAAGGATCTCCTCGCGTGATCACGGCTGCGAGGCCCAGTTGGCGGCGCCCGTCACCGCTCGTCCTTCGACTCCGCGGCGCTGCGCGCCGCTACGCTCAGGACGAGCGGGCAAGCGAGGCCGTTCGGACACGCGGGGAGCGAGCCCGCTCGGACGAGCGGGTTGGGAAGTTCCGTTCGCCCTGAGCCCTTCGACAGGCCCAGGGTGAACGGAGTCGAAGGGCGAACGTACACGGGCTCAGCCCGAGCGTTCATCGCCATGAGTCTTCTTGCCCTTGGACACGGGCGCCGACCTGGACTAGGAGACCGCGCATGCCCACCCGCCCCGTCACCCTCGCCATCGTCGGCGCCACCGGCCTCGCCGGCCGCGCCGCCCTGGAGCTCCTGCCCGAGGCCGATCTCGATCCGAGCGAGGTGCGCCTGTACGCGTCCGAGCGCTCGAAGGAGGAGCGCCTCGCGTACCTGGACGACGATCTGCCCGTGACGCCGCTCACGTCCGCCGCGTTCCGCGGCGCCGACGTGGCGCTCTTCTTCGTCCCTGCCGCCGTGGCGCGCGAGTGGGCGCCCCGCGCCTGGGCCGAGGGGTGCGCCGTCGTGGACGCGTCGAGCGCGTTCCAGGCCGACCCGGAGGTCCCGCTCGTCGGGCCGGACGCGACGCCCGCGTCGGTCGAGGGCTACCGCGCCCGCGGCCTCGTCTCGGTCGCCACGGGCCCGGCCGCCGCGCTCGCGCCCGTCCTCGCGCCGCTCGCCCGCGAGGCCGGGCTCGAGCGCGTCGCCGCCACCGTGCTCGCCCCCGCCGCAGGCGCGGGGACGGCAGGGGTGGTCCAGCTCGAGAACGAGGCGGGCGACCTCATGAACGGCCGCGAGCCCGAGCCCGGCGAGGCCCTCCCGCACCGGCTCGCGTACAACGTCATCCCCCACGCCGGCCTCTTCCTCGCCGACGGCCGGACCGACGAGGAGGCCGCGGTCGAGAGCGGCCTGCGCCGGCTCCTGGGGAGTCCCTCGCTCCGGGTCGACGCGACCGCGATCCGCGTCCCGGTCTTCTACGGCCTCACCGTCGCCGCGCGGATCACCCTCGCGCGCGCCCTCTCCGCCGACGCCGTCCGGGCCGCCCTGCGCGGCGCTCCCGGAGTGAAGCTCGTGGACGACCCGGCCTCGAAGGTCTACCCGATGCCGATGCTGTCGATGAACGACGACGCCGTGCTCGCCGGCCGGGTCCGCGCGGACGAGGCCGCGCGGGCGGTCGAGGTGGTGGTCACCGCCGACGACCTCCGGCACGGCGTCGCGGCCGCGATCCGGGCGGCGGAGTGGATCGCCGAGAGAGGCTGAGTCGCACAGGATCACTGCCATTTTGGCAGCGTGGGCGAGGTGCGCGGTGCGCCCCCTGCCACTTTGGCGTCGAGCGCTCGCCCGGGGCTGCGGGGGAGTGGTGCAAACACCCGCGGCGCCTCGCGACTGAACCCTTGCCAGCGTGGCGCCCTGCTTGCAGACTGGCGGGCCATGCGCCGCGCCTTGCTCCTGATCCTCCTCGGAACGCCGACCTTCGCCCTCGCCGGTACGATCACGGCTTCGAGCAGCACGATCAACATCGCCCAGTGCAGCGGGACGGAAGAGGATGTCCTCGACCTGACCGACGACATGGACGTCGATCTCTCCTGGACGGTGACGGCCGAGAACGGCTTTCAGAGCGACAGTGTCTTCCGGCTCTACGCCTCGCGCCAGAAGCCGGCTGCCGGGGAGGACGACGCCATCTCCTGCACGGAGGCCGTCGACGGTACTCCTCTCCCGGAAGAAGAGTTTGGGCAGGTCGGCGAAGACATCACCGCCACATCGCTCAGCTCGGGCGGGAATCAAGGGTTCGACTGGGCTCACGTCGTCGCCGCGACTCGGCTCGGGTGCACCACCAGTGATGCGGCGCCGCGGACGATCTACCTCTGCGTCCAGTACCTCGTTGGCGACGAAGCGCAGGGCTGGGCCACGACGACGGTGCGCCTCGACACCCGGAGGCCAGGCGCGCCAACGAACGTGACCGTCTCTCCCGGCGATCGCTCGCTCCGTATCAACTGTACCGGCGCGTCGTCGACGACGAGCTTCAGGGCCACGGCGACGCCCGTCGGGGGCGGCGCCGTGAGGCGGTCCAACCAGGAGACGAGCTGCGGCTCCCTCAGATTCACCGGGCTGACCAACGACACGACCTACGACGTGACCGTCTACGGCATCAACGCGGCGAACAATCGGAGCGAGAACGGGACCGCCGCGGCCTCGGGCCCGCTCACCACCCCTGTTCCCACCGACGACTTCTGGGACGAGTACGAAGGGGAGCCGGGCGCCAGAGAGCAGGGCGGATGCAACAGCGGCGCCGGCGCCGCGGGGATCCTGAGCGCCCTCTCGCTCATCGCCGCGGCCGCCGCCGCGCGCCGGAGGAAGCCGTGAAGCTGCGCATCATCCTCACCATCGCCATCCTCTCGATCCCTGCCGTTCCGCTCTTCGCCGGGGCGCAGGAGCTCGGAAGGAAGTGGGGCTCCGTCGAGCTCGGCGGCGGGCCGTACATCCCGGACGTGGACGCGGAGTTTGGCGGCGGCGAAGGCCCGTACCGCCGGATCTTCGGCGGCGCGCCGGGCCCCATGTTCCGCATCCACGTCGGCAAGACGATCTTCCAGTCACGCACGGTCGGGGCCCTCGAGGTCGGGTTCAAGACGGGCTTCTGGAGCAAGTCGGGCCGCGCGCTCAACTCCACGACCCACCAGCCCAGCGGAGACCGCGCCCGCTTCGTCATCGTCCCCACCTCCCTCACGCTCACCTACCGCGCCGACTTCGTCTACGAGCAGTTCCGCGTTCCGCTCATCCCGTACGGTCGCTTCACGGCCGAGCGCTACAACTGGTGGACGTCCAAGGAGGACAGGTGGACCGAGCGCGGCGCGACCAACGGCTGGTCCGGCACGGTCGGCGTCGGCCTCGTCATCGACTGGATGGACCCCGACGCCGCCCGCGACCTCGAGAACGAGGTCGGCATCGCGCACACGATCCTCTACTTCGACGTGACCAAGTCGAAGGTGGACGACTTCGGCTCGGACGAGAGCTGGGACCTCTCGGAGAAGAACAAGCTGTTCTGGTCCACGGGGCTGATGGTGGTGTTCTAGCTTCCCGAGCCCGCCCGTCCTTCGACTCCGCGCCTGCGAAGAACCCGTTCGCCCCTGAGCGCAGCGGCCGCGCGTCGGCCGGCGCTACGCTCAGGACGAGCGGACTGCCGGACCCCAGTCGCGTTCACAGCCGCCGGTGTTTCAGCGACGGCAGCTCCCGCCGCACCCGCTCCAGCCGCTCGCGCCTGAACGGCGCGACGCACACGCCCTCGCCGTCCGGGCAGCGGGCGAGGACGACGCCCCACGGGTCGACGATCATCGCGTTGCCGTACGTCTCGCGCCGCGGGCCGTGCTTGCCGACCTGGGCGGGCGCGAGGGCGTAGGCGAGGTTCTCGATCGCGCGCGCGCGGATGAGCACCTCCCAGTGGTCCTTCCCCGTGTAGAGCGTGAACGCGCTCGGGATGGTCACGAGCTCCGCGCCGAGCTCGGCGAGCCGCCGGTACAGCTCCGGGAACCGGAGGTCGTAGCAGACCGAGAGGCCGATCCTGCCGAGCGCGGTCGCGGCGATGACCACCTGCTCCCCGGCGCGGACGCCCTCCGACTCGGCGTAGCGGACGCCGTCGGGGAGGTTCACGTCGAAGAGGTGGATCTTGCGGTAGACGGCCAGGATGGACCCGTCGTCCCCGACGAGCACGCTCGTGTTGCCCGTCCGGCGCGGCTCGTCGGTCTTCTCGTGGATCGAGCCGGCGAGGACGAAGATCCGCCGGCGGCGCGCCACCTCGCGGACGGTGGAGATGGAGGGACCTTCGAGCGTCTCCGCCCCCGCGAGCCGCCCCTCCTCCGGCCCCATGTACGGGAAGTTCTCGGGCAGGCCGACGAGCTTGGCCCCGAGCCCGGCCGCCTCCTCGAGGAGCCGCACGGAGGTGTCGCGGTTGCGGGCGCGGTCCTCGGTCGAGGTCATCTGCACCGCGGCCATGAGGTAGTTCGGATGCTCGTGGACCATGTCGCTCGAACCTACCACCTCCGGCGCGGCGGCCGAGCCTCGACGCCCGCGGCCCGGGCGGGTCACGCGCCCTCGGGGTGAATGCGGTAAGACCTCCTCCGATGCGCCTGTTCTACACGACGTTCGAGGCGGCCCGCGTCCTCGGGGTCTCGCTCCCGACGGTGGTGAACTGGATCAAGGCCCGCCGCCTGCGGGCGCACCGGACGCCGGGGGGGCACCGTCGCATCGCGCGCGAGGATCTCGCGGGCTTCATGCTCAAGCACGGCATGCCCGTGCCGGACGAGCTCGCGGGCGCGGTCCCCGGCCGCCGCAAGGTGCTCGTGGTGGGAGAGCCCGGTCCCGCGCGCGAGGGCGCCGCGCGGCAGCTCGTGGCCGCGGGGCTGGCCGTGGAGCAGGCCTCGCCCGGGTTCGCGGCCGGCGCGGCCGCCGCGCGGTACGAACCCGACGTCTTCGTCCTCCAGGCCGCAGCGCCCGACGGCGGCGACCCGCTGCGCGCGATCCTCGCCGATCGCGAGCTCGGCGCCGTCCCGGTGGTCGCCCTCGGGGCGCCGGAGTGGCGCGACTCGTTGCGCGACGCCGGGGTGGCCGAGGCGCTCCCGCGCGCGCTCGGCGACGGCGAGCTGGGCGCGGCGCTGCGGCGGGTCCTGGACGCCGCCGAGGCGCGGAGCAAGCGGCCGGCGGGCGGCAAGCCGAGGGCCCGGCGGGCCTCCCCCCGCGCGGGCGAGTGACCATGCGCGCCCTGCGGGTCCTCGGGGTGGGCGCGGCGCTGGCC
>JAEYZK010000143.1 GCA_023428085.1 Pseudomonadota bacterium | reverse complement strand
GCCTCCGCCCGCCGCGCGGACCGCGCCCGGCGCCGCGCCGTTCCCGCCGCCTGCGCCGCGCCCGCCCGCGCCGAGCGTCCTCGATCGCCTGCGGAGCTTCGACTGGGAGCGGCTCGTCGGCGTCCGGCTCTTCTCCGTGCTCGCGGGCGTCATCCTCGCGATCGCCGCGCTCCTCTTCATCGTCGGGCTCGTCGAGAGCGGGCGCATCACCCCGCCCGTGCGCTTCGCCATCCTCGCGGCCGTCGGCGTGGCGCTCGTCGTCGGGAGCGAGCTGCGCATCGCGCAGGCCTACGCGATCACCGCCCGGTCGCTCGCGGCCGGTGGGCTCGTCACCCTGTTCGCGACGTTCTACGCAGGGTACGGCCTGTGGGAGTTCTACGGTCCCCTCCCCGCCTTCGGCCTGCTCGCGCTCACCACCGCGGTGGCCGTGCTCGTCGCCATCCAGCGCAGCTCGCTCGTCGTCGCGGTGCTCGGCCTCCTCGGCGGGTTCTCGTCGCCGGTCCTCGTCTCCACCGGTGAGGACCGCCCGCTCTCGCTCTTCGGCTACCTCCTCCTCCTGGACGTCGCGCTCGCCTGGGTCTCGTACAAGCGCCGCTGGGCGATCCTCCCGTGGCTCTCCCTCGGGTTCACGGCGCTCTACCAGGCCGGCTGGGTGAGCGGCTTCCTCGAGGAGAACCCGATCCCGCTCGCGCTCGGCATCTTCCTCGTCTTCGCCGTGGTCGGGTTCGTCGCGCTCCGGCGCGGGGGCGCCCGCGCGGTGCAGGCGCAGCCGCGGGCGCAGGGCGCCGGCGACGCCCGCTGGGCGGCGGCCGCGGGGATCCCCCCGGCGGTCCTGGCGCTCTACCTCGTCGCGAGCCCGTCGCTCGCGGTGCCCTGGCCGCTGCTCCTCGGCTTCGTGGCCCTGCTCGCCGCGGGGCTCGCGGCGGTCGCGCTCTGGCAGGGGCCGGAGTGGCTCCACCTCGGCGGCGCGGGGATGACGCTCGTCGTCTCCGCCGCGGCCGCAGCGCGCGCGCCCGGCGAGGGTCCGCTCGTCCTCGCGTTCGGCGCGACGCTCCTCGTCGGCCTCGGCCTCCCGCTCCTGTTCGCGCGGCTCGGCCGGAGCTTCCGCGCCGAGGGCCGCACCGCCGTCCTCTCCCTGCCGCTGCTCGCGCTCGCCGTCGCCGGGAGCGGCGCGCCGGCGGCGCGCTGGCCGCTGCTGTTCGCGTTCCTGGCCGTGGCGGCGGCGGGGACCGCGGCGGTGGCGGCGCGGGAGGGGCCCGAGTGGCTCCACCCCGCCGGCGCGGTCGTGACGCTCGCCGCCGTCGCCCTCTACCTCGCCGGCGACTTCACGCCGGGTCACTGGCCCCTCCTCGCCGCCCTCGTCGCCCTGCTCGCGGCGACCTACCTCGGCGCGCCGCTCGTCCTCGCGCGGCGCGGCCGCGACTTCCGCGCCGCCGGGCGCACGGCGGTCCTCGCGGCGCCGCTCCTCCTCATCGCGTTCGCGCGCGCCGCGCCCGGCGAGACGGCCGCTGCGCCCCTCCACTTCCTCGCGCCGCTCCTCGTCTTCGCCGCGCTCCTCTCCGCGTGGGCGGTGCTCCGGTCCGAGGCGCGCGTCCACGTCCTCTCCTCCGCGCTGACCCTCGTGGCCGCGGCGGTCTGGTCCGGTTCGCACCTCGGCCCGGCGACCCTCTCCCCGGCGCTCCTCGCGTACCTCCTCCTGGGCGGCCTGCTCCTCGGGGCGCCGCTCGTCGCGGAGCGCCGCGGCCGGCCGCTCGCGGGCGCGATGACGGCGCCGCTCGTCCTCGGGGCGCTGCTGCTGCTCGTCTTCCTCGCGCGGCCGCTCGCCGGCGCCGTGGTCGGTGGGCTCGCCGGCCTCACCGTCCTCGCGGCGCTGCTCCAGGCCGCGCTCTTCCTGGCGGCGGCGCGCGGCACGAACCCGCTGTTCGCCGTCGCGGGCGTCGCCATCGGCCTCGTCGAGCTGGCCCTCTGGGCCGTGACGGGGCTCGCGACGGCGCTCCTGCCCGGCCTCGTCGCCGTCGCCGTGCTCTCGGCGGTGGCCGTCGCCGGCGCGCTGTTCGTCTCGCCGAGGGGCGCGAGCGACGGCGCCGCCCGCGTCCTCCGGGCCGCCCCGTTCCTCGGGCTCGCCGGGCACGCCTTCCTCGTCGCGGTCGCGTCCGACCGCGACCTCGGGCTGCCCCCGACGGCCTGGCTCGCGGTGCTGGGCGTGCTCGATCTCGCGTTCATCGCCGGCGCCCTGCTCCGGCGCCGCGGCGAGCTCCTGATCGGCGCCGCCCTGGCGACGGGCGCCGTCCTGTTCGCCCACGTGCTCGGGTTCGGCGGCGCCGGCGCCCCGTCCGCCGTCGCGGCGTACGGGGTCGGCGCGGCCGGGTCGCTCGGCGCGGGCGCCCTCTTCCTCGCGGGCGCGCTCGCGGCGCGGCGGCTCGGGGGGGCGCCGCCGCCCGGGCTGGATCGCTCCTGCCAGGCGGCGATCGTCGCGCTCCACCTCGGGCAGCTCCTCCTGCTGCTCGTCGGCGCCGACCTCCCGGTCGCCTTCCTCGCGACCGCGCACGTCGCGCTCCTCGCCGGCCTCCTCGCGCTCGCCTGGATCACGGGCGCCGAGGCCCTGGCGCTCTCCTCGGCGGCCTTCGCCGGGCTGGCCGCGGTCCTGCTCTGCACGCTCCACGGCGCGCCGGCGGACGACGGGGCGGCCGCGACGGCCGATCCCGGCCTCGTCTACCCGCCCGCGCACGGGCTCCTCGTCGCGACGCTGGCGTGGCTCGTCGCCCTCGCCTACCCGCTCCTGCGCGGCGCGCGGGGCCGCAAGGAGTGGTTCCCGTTCCTCGCCGCCGCGGTCGCGAGCGTCGTCTACCTGCTCGGCGCGCGTACGGCGCTGCTGCGGCTCGGAGCGGGGCCGTACATCGGTGCGCTCCCGGTCGTCCAGGCGGCGCTCCTCGTGCCGCACCTGCGGCTCCTGCTGAAGCTGGAGCGGCCCGCGGAGCGCGACCTCCGGCGGCTGGCGCTCGTGGCGGCGTCGATCCTGGGCCTCGTCACCGTGGCCATCCCGCTGCAGCTCGAGCGGCAGTGGTGGACGATCGGCTGGGCGCTCCTCGCGGCCGCGCTCGCGTGGCTCTGGCGCCGCGTCCCGCACCCCGGGCTCCTCGTCTGGGCGGCGGCGCTCCTCGCCGCGTCCTTCGTCCGGCTCGTCCCGTTCTTCAACCTCTCGGTGTTCGCGTACGAGCCGCGCAGCGGGACGCCGATCTGGAACTGGTACCTCTACACGTACCTCGCGGTGGCGGCGGCCCACTTCGCGGGCGCGTTCCTCCTCTCGCAGGGGGGCGATCGGCCGTGGCGGCGCGGCCCGCGCCTCTCGCACCTGGCCGCGGTCGCCGGGGCGCTCCTCCTCTTCTTCCTCCTCAACATCGAGATCGCCGACCTCTGGTCCACCGGCCCCGCGATCGTCTTCCGCTTCTCGGCGACGGTCGCCTCGAACCTCTCGTACACCATCGGCTGGGCGGTGTTCGCGATCGGCCTCCTCGCCGCCGGCGTGGCCCTCCGGAGCCGCCCGAGCCGCTTCGCCTCGATCGCGCTCCTCGCGATCACGGTCCTCAAGGCCTTCCTGTACGACCTGAAGTCGCTGACGGGCCTCTACCGCGTGGCCTCGCTCGCCGGGCTCGCGGTGAGCCTCGCGCTCGTGGCCCTCGTGCTCCAGCGGTTCGTCCTGCGGCGCGCCGAGGCGCCGCCGCCCGCCCCGACCACCGCACCTCCGGAGGCTCCATGATCCTCGTCCGCGCGCTCCCGGCAGCCCTCCCCGGGCTCCTCACGCTCGCCGCGCTCCTCGGGGCCGGGCCCGCCGTGGGGCAGGAGGCCCGCGAGGCGCGGTTCGAGCTCCGTCCGTCGGGCGCCGGCCCGCAGCGCCTCGACGTCCCGCCGGCGTTCCTCTCCGCCTCCGCGCGCGGCGACCTCGCCGACCTGCGCCTGCGCGACGCCGGCG
The DNA here is from genome assembly GCA_023428085.1 of Pseudomonadota bacterium. Lineage (GTDB taxonomy): Bacteria > Myxococcota > Myxococcia > Myxococcales > Anaeromyxobacteraceae > Anaeromyxobacter. Next base: position 1,669 of record JAEYZK010000143.1, on the reverse strand, counting down.
GGCGGGAGGTGCCCTACCTCCTCGTCGCGCCCGCGGCGGAGCCCGCCCGCTGGATCCGCGCCGCCACGATCCGCCCGGTGCCCCCGACCAGGCGCGCGAGCGGCGTCGAGCTCGACCTCGGCGCCGTCCGGACCGTCGCCGCCCTGGAGGTCGCCTTCCCGGACGCCGGCTACCTGAAGCGCGCGCGGCTCGAGGGCAGCGCCGACGGCCGGCGGTGGGTGGTCCTCGCGCCGGAGCTCGTGCTCTACCAGCTCCCGCTCGATCCCGCCGCCTGCGGCGGGGCGCCATGCCCAGGGGAGCTCGTGCGCCGCGAGGTGCGGTTCGAGCCGGCCGCGGCGCGGTACCTGCGGCTCGTGCTGGACGACCAGCGGAGCCCGCGGGTCCGGCCGCCGACCCAGGCGCGCGCCCTCCTCGCGCGGGAGCGCGCGCCCGCGCCCGGCCCGACGATCGCGCTCTCCGCGCTCCGGCGCCCGAGCGAGCCGGGCACGTCGCGGCTGTCGCTGCACCTCCCCGGACCCCACCTCCCGGTGCGCGCGATCGTGCTGGAGGTCGACGCGCAGCGCCTCGCCCGCCGGGCGCGGATCCTCGAGGCGCGCCTCGCCGCCGGCAGCCTCGCGCCCGTGGAGCTCGGCAGCGCGATGCTCCTCCAGGTGGAGCGCGACGGTGTCCAGGCGTCGGCGCTCCGCATCCCCGTGGACCGCCCCGAGGAGCTCGAGCTGGAGCTCGTCGTCGAGGACGGCGACAACGCGCCCCTCGCGGTCACCTCGGCGCGGGCCGAGCTCGCGCCCCTGCCCTGGCTCTACTTCGAGAGCGTGGACGGGGAGCCGCTCGAGGCCCGCCTCGGCGATCCCGCGCGCGCCGCGCCCCGCTACGATCTCGAGGCCCTCCGCCCCGAGCTGGCGCGGCTCCCCGCGCGCACCGCGGCGGCGGCGCCGATCGCGGCGGAGGAGCGGGAGGCGCCTGCGGCGCCGGCGACGGCGCGCCCCGCGGCGGCCGGGCCGGGCGCTCCGCTCGACCGCCGGACCTTCCGCTTCGCCCGCGCGATCGACGCGGCGCCCCCCGGGCTCGCGGCGGTCCGGATCGATCCGCACGTCCTCGCGCGGAGCGAGCTCTCCGACCTCCGGATCGCGACCCCGGACGGCCGGCAGCTCCCGTACCTCCTGGAGCGGCGCGACGAGCCGCTCGAGCTCAGGCTCGAGGACCACCCCGGCGCGGACGTGCCGGCCGCGCTCGCCCGGCGCGGAGTCACCGTCCACGTCCTCGAGCTCCCGGAGCGGAGGCTCCCCGGATCGAGGCTCGTGCTCTCGACGCCGTCGCGCGTGTTCTCGCGCCAGGTGCGGGTCCACGCCGAGGCGGAGCGGCCCGGCGGGCCCCGCCTCCTCGCCGCCGGCCGGTGGGAGCACGCGAACCCGGACCGGGCCGCGTCCGCGCTCACCCTCGAGCTGCCCCCGCTCCGGAGCGGGCGCCTGCTCGTCGCGGTGGAGGACGGGGACAACGCGCCGCTCGCGATCGAGGGCCGGCTCCTGCTCCCGTCCTACCGGCTGCGCTTCTTCCACCCCGGCCCGGCGCTCGCGCTCCTCTTCGGGGCGGACCTGCCCGCGCCCCGGTACGACCTCGCCCTCCTGGCGCCGCGCCTGCGCGCCGCGGCCGCCCGCGAGGTGGCGCTCGC
>JAEYZK010000141.1 GCA_023428085.1 Pseudomonadota bacterium | reverse complement strand
CCGCCTCAACGTCCGGGGACTCGAGAAGGTGAAGACGGTCGTGCTCCTCGCTGCCTTGAGCTTCAACCTTCTGCGACTGGTGGGGACCGGACTGCTGTAGCCGAGACGGGGCCCGCTCGGCTCCAATGGCCTGAAGACGAGTGACCAAGCGGGCGCCGCGGGACGGACGCCCACTGGGCGCGAGAAGACCGAAAGTCATCGAAAAGAGACTTGTCGGTTCGGCCAAGGCGATACCTTCACGGTCCTTGAGCGCGCGCGGCCGATGCGCGCCGCCTCACCCGGACGGCGCGCGCGCCGGGTACACTGCGGGTAACGCTCCCTCCGGGAAGCCGCCGGCCGGGCGGCCCATCGCTAGGCTGCCTCGTGAAAGGGGCGTGCCATGCGTCACGGGCCCTCGCTGCTGCTCGCCGTCCTGTTCGCGATGCCCTCGGCGGTCTCGGGCGCCGAGGAGGTCCCGGAGGCGCCGCCGCAGGAGGACGGCGTCGCGGTTCCCGCAGAGCCCGCGGCTCCCCCCGCGCCCGAGCCTTCGGCCGAGCCCGAGCCCGAGCCCGAGCCGCCCGCTCCCCCACCACCCACCCCACCATCCACCCTGCCCCCCTCCCCGCCTCCGCCCGCGCCGGTCCCCCCGCAGGCGGCGGAGCCGGCCCCCGTGGACGACCGCGGGCGTCGCTGGTTCCGGCTCGATCCGCGGCGCCTCGTCCCGCACTACGAGTTCCTCGAGGACAGCTACCTCGACTACTTCGTCCCGAGCGTCGGGCCGGCGGGCGACGAGCGGCTCTTCTTCGAGGGCCAGGCGGCGTCGCACCTCTTCCTCTGGAACCAGTGGGCGAAGGTGCAGGAGCCGGACACCCCGCGGTGGCTCTTCGTGAACAACCTCGGGGTCACGTTCATCCTGCGCGCGCGCATGGTGCAGGAGCCCTCGGCGCCGGTGCGGCCGCCCTCGTACATCCCGCGGATCGACTACCAGCTCTTCGCGCTCCGGCGGACGCGCGCGGACCTCGTCGATCTCCTCGAGCTGCGCCTCACGCCGTGGGGGCACCACTCGAACGGCCAGACGGACTGCGCCTTCGCGCGCGGCGTGGACGGCGGCGCCCCCGCGCCCGCCGACTGCATCCTCCCGGACCCGGACGACCCGCCCACCGAGGAGGTCAACTTCCGGACCGGCGACTTCTCGACGAGCTTCTTCATCGTGGGCGCGCACTACGCGCGCATCGGCCTCGACCACGACCGCTGGGAGAGGTGGCGCGCCGCGATCGGCGGGCTGTTCGAGGGCAACCCGCGCCCGTGGGGGCCGGGGACCATCACCCGGAGCGACGCCCGGCTCTACGGGCAGTGGCGCGCGAAGCTGGAGGCGGAGCTGCGCTACCGGTTCGTGCGCCCGTTCGGCCTGCGGTTCCTCACCGGGATGGGCTCGCTCACCGGCTCGGGCGAGCTGATGTGGCACGTGGCGCCCGGCATCCCCTGGCACCGGGAGATCGTCGAGCTGGCGTACCAGCCGGACGGCTTCCGCGGCGCGGGGCTGTTCGTCCGGTACTTCAGCGGCCAGGACACGCTCAACGTGCTCTACGCCGCGGGGCGCACCGAGCTGATCGCGTTCGGGATCATCTGGAGCGGTTCACCGCAGGTGCAATACACGTTCGGCGGGGTGCCGTAGCGCCGAGGCCGGCGAGAGAAGGCCGCTCACCCTGAGCCTGTCGGAGGGGGAGCGGCGATCGTCTCAGTGCCTGGGGCCGCCCTTGCCGTGATCGCGATCGTGCTTGCCGCCGCCCTCGTGGCGCCGGTGATCGTCGCGCCCGCCGTCGCGGCGGCCGTCGCGCCCGCCGTCGTGGCGGCCGTCGCGCCCGCCGTCGTGGCGGCCGTCGGGACGCCCCCGGTCGCCGAAGCCGTCGCGCCGGCCGTCGTGCCCGCGGTCCTTGAACCCGTCCCGGCGCCCATCGTTCCGGCGGTGGTGCCAGGGCTCGTGGTGGCGGCGCTCCTCCCAGGACCGCCGCTGCTCCGCGTGGAAGCGCCGGTCGTGGCGGTGGTGCTTCCACCACTTGTGCCGCTCGTCCCAGGAGTGGCGCGCGCGCCAGGCGCGGTACTCGTCGTGGTGATGCGGGCGCCAGCGGCCGTCGTCGTCGCGGTAGTAGTGCTTGTAGTGGCCGTGCGGGATCCGGACGAGCGACACGGGGACGATCGTGGGCTGCACCGGGTGCCAGGCCTTGCCCCACCGCCGCGTCCGGTACCAGCCGCCGTCGTCGTGCCGGAGCCAGTACCAGCCGCCCACGAAGAACACCTCCCGCTCGATCTCCGGGACGAGCTGCACCTCGGGCGCCACCACCACGAGCGGCGGCGGGCCGGGGAACTGGATGCCGATGTCGATCTGGATCTGCGCCTTCGCGCCGGCGGGAGCGAGGAGCAGGAGGGCCAGGACGAATCCGAGTGTCGTGGTCTTCATGGAGAGGCATGATGAAGCGGTCCACGCGCTCGCTCAAGATGTGAAATCACGTGTGAAATCGGCGCACGCCCCAACGCGCCGGAGGCGCTGTCGGACGATGTGGGCCGCACGATCCGGCTCAGGCCGGCAGCCCGTTCACGAACTCCACGAGGGCGGCGTCGAACGCGGCGGGGTTCTCGAGGCTGGAGAGGTGCCCCGCGTCGGGGATGTGCACCAGGCGTGAACCCTTCACGGCGGCGGCCATCTTCTCGGCCTCCGCGGGCGGCGTGCCGGCGTCGTGCTCGCCGACCACGACCAGCGTGGGGCACGCGATCGTGGCGAGCGTCGGCGTCGAGTCGGGCCGCCGCGCCATGCCTCGCTGGCACGCGGCCACGCCCGCCGGCGTCGCGCCGGCGACGAGGTGGCGGACCTCCTTCACCACCGCCGGGTCGGGCGTGGGGCGCAGGAGCTTCGGGATCATCTCGTCCATCACCCAGCCGAGGCCGCGCTCGAGCGCCGTCCGGGCGAAGGTCTCGCGGTTCTTCCGCGCCTCGTCGGCGTCCGGCGCGGCCTTCGTGTCGCACAGGGCGAGCCCGCGGAAGAGGCCGGGAGCGCGGCGGTACAGCTCGAACGCGACGTACCCGCCCATCGACAGCCCGACCACGGCCGCGCGCTCGACCCGCAGGTGCGCGAGCAGCGCCCGCACGTCGTCGGCGACGACGTCCATGCCGAGCACCTCGGGCGGGACGCCGCTGCGTCCCATGCCGCGATAGTCGAGCGCGATCACGCGGTGCTTCGCCTCGAGCGTCGCGAGCTGGCGGGCCCACATGCCCGAGTGGAGCGGGAAGGCGTGCAGGAGCACGACCGCGTCGCGGGTCGCGCGGGAGGCGCCCGCGTCGCGGAAGTGGAGCTCGGTGCCGTTCACGTGCGCGATGGGCATGGGGGGGACGATAGCCCATCGCGGCTGGAGCTGGGCGTCGAGCGGCGCACCGGGTGGGGTAGGGTCGCGGACGCCGCGTCGCGCGGGGGCGGGCGCAGGCGCGGGCTCGTTCACGGGGCGGCCACGGAAAAGGGGCAGCCGGGGCTCCGCACCCTGCGGCGACGCGGAGGGTGCGTTATGAGTGGAGGCTCATGAAGGAAGCACGCACCGAGACGATCGCCGGCCAGGCTCCCCCCGCGCCCGCCGGCCAGACCGAGGGCATCGGCCACTTCGCGCGCTTCGGCGTCACCGAGGCGATGATCGCGCGGACGCTCGAGGCCGCGCTCGCGCGCGGCGGCGATCACGCCGACCTCTTCTTCCAGCACCGCGTCGGCTCGGACCTCGGCCTCGAGGACGGCGCCGTCAACCGTGCGTACGCCTCGGTCGAGCTGGGCGTCGGCGTCCGCGTGGTGAAGGGCGATCAGACCGGGTACGGCTACACCGAGGACCTGACCCTGGCGGCGCTGCTCGAGTGCGCCCGCACCGCCGCGGCGGTGGCCGACGGCGCCTCGCGCCCGGCGCCGGGCCGCTTCCACGTGCGCCCCGCCCCCGCCGATCGGTACCCGCTCCGGCGCGCCTGGGAGGAGGTGCGGCCCGAGGAGAAGCTGCCCATCGTCGCCGCGATCAACGAGCGCACGTTCGCGGCCGATCCGCGCATCCGCAAGGTGAACGTCTTCCTCCGCGACGAGTCGGGGACGGTGCTGATCGCCGACTCCTCCGGCCGGATCGTCGAGGACCGACAGCCGATGACCCTGCTCTACCTCTCGGTGCTCGCCGAGCAGGGCGGCCGCCGCGAGCAGAACGGCTACAACGTGGCCGGGCGCGCGGGGTTCGAGTTCTACACGCCCGACCGGCTCGACCGCGTGGTCCGCGAGGCGGTCGAGCGGACCACCGTGCTCTTCGACGCGGGACCGCCGCCCGCGGGCGAGATGCCGGTCGTGCTCGCCGCCGGGTCGTCCGGCATCCTGCTCCACGAGGCCATCGGCCACGGCATGGAGGCCGACTTCAACCGCAAGGGCATCTCGATCTACGCCGATCGGATCGGCAAGCCGATCGCGAAGCCGTTCGTGAACATCGTGGACGACGCCGCCAACCCGGGCGCGCGCGGCGCGATCAACGTGGACGACGAGGGCAACGAGGCCGGCACCACGCACCTCGTGGTGGACGGCGTCCTCACCACCTACCTCCACGACGCGATCTCCGCGCGGCACTACGGCGTCACGCCCACCGGGAACGGCCGCCGCGAGAGCTACCGCCACGCCCCCCTGCCGCGCATGCGCTCGACGTACATGCTGCCGGGTCCGCACCACAAGGACGAGATCATCCGCTCGGTGAAGCGGGGCATCTACTGCGTCAACTTCTCGAACGGCCAGGTCAACATCGGCGCGGGCGACTTCACCTTCTACGTGAAGAACGGCTGGCTCATCGAGGACGGCAAGCTGACCCGGCCGGTGAAGGACGTGAACATCATCGGCAACGGGCCCAAGGCGCTCGAGCAGGTGGACATGGTCTCGGACGACCTGGCCATCGACGAGGGCGGCTGGACCTGCGGGAAGGACGGCCAGAGCGTCCCGGTCTCGCAGGGCCTCCCGACCGTGCGGGTGGCGTCGATGACCGTGGGTGGAAGAGGGACCTGATCCTTTCCTCGCTCGCCCTTCGACAGGCTCAGGGCGAGCGGACTTGAACAACCGCTCGTGGTGAGCCTGTCGAACCACGAGCGGCGAGGACCGCCATGCCCCCCTCCCTGCTCGACATCTCCCGCGAGGCCGCCCAGCTCGCCCTGCGCCACGGCGCGACCGAGGCCGCGGCCGGCGCCTATCGCGCCCGCCACGTCGAGGTCGCCTGGCGCGACGGCAGGCTCGAGAAGGTCACCGAGGCGACGACCCGCGGCCTCGGGCTCGACCTCTACGTCGAGGGCCGCTACGCGTCGGTCTCGACGAGCGACCTCCGCCCGGAGGCGCTCGACCGGTTCGTCGCCGACGCGGTCGCGCTGGCGCGCACCCTCTCCCCGGATCCGCACCGGCGCCTCCCCGAGCCCGAGCTCTCCCGCGGCGCGACCGACCTCGACCTCGAGCTCGAGGACCCGACGGCGGGCGCGCTGGACGCCGGTGCGCGCCGCGACATGGCCCGCGCCGCGGAGGAGGCGGCCCGCGCCGTCGCCGGGAGCGACGCGATCCTGTCGGTCACGACCGGCGTCTCCGACTCGCAGGGCGAGTCGGCGGTCTTCCACACGAACGGCTTCGAGGGCGGGCGCCGCTCGACGGACTTCTGGGTCTCGGCCGAGGTGACGGTGAAGGATCCGGACGGCCGGCGGCCCGAGGAGTACGCCTCGTCGGGCGCCCGCCACCGCGCGGACGTCGAGGCGCCCGAGGTGGTCGGCCGGCGGGCCGCGGAGCGGGCGCTCTCCCGCGTCGGCGCGGTGAAGGGGGCGTCCGGCCTCGTCACGCTCGTCGTGGACTCGCGCGCGGCCGGGCGGCTCGTCGGCGCGCTGTTCGGCCCGCTCTCGGCGGCGTCGCTCCAGCAGAAGCGCTCGTTCCTCGAGGGCAAGCGCGGCGCCCGGGTGGGCAGCCCGCGCCTCGACGTCCGGGACGAGCCGCACGTGAAGCGCGGCCTCGGCTCGCGCCGCCACGACGGCGAGGGGCTCGCGGCCCGCCCGTTCGCCGTGTTCGAGGACGGCGAGCTCCGCGCCTACTACGTGGACACCTACTACGGGCGGAAGCTCGGCATCGCGCCGACCACCGCCCGCTCGTCGAACCTCGCCTGGCGGCTCGGCGACCGCTCGCCCGAGGCGCTCCTCGCCGACGCGGGCGAGGGGATCCTCGTCACCGGGTTCCTGGGGGGGAACTCCAACTCCACCACGGGGGACTTCTCGCTCGGGGTGCGGGGGTTCCGGATCCACGGCGGCCGGCGCGCGGAGCCCATCGGCGAGATGAACGTCTCCGGGAACCACCTCGAGCTCTGGCAGCGCCTCGCGGCCGTCGGCAACGACCCGTATCGCTACTCCGCGATGCGGACGCCGACGCTCGTCTTCGAGGGCGTGCAGATCGCAGGGACCTGAGCTGGGCTGCGGCCGTGGGCACCGTGGACCCGCGCCTGCCCCGTCGCCCCGGTTTGCCACACGCGGACCGGAGCCCTATTCCTGTACGGTGGTGATCGTACTCGTGGTCGATGATGAGAGTGACATCCGCCAGGCGCTCGCGGAGGTCCTGACGTTCGAGGGCTACGAGGTGGTGGACGCCCGGGACGGCCAGGAGGCGCTCGACAAGGCCCGCAAGTACCGGCCCGAGCTGGTGCTCCTGGACCTCATGATGCCCCGGATGAACGGGTGGGAATTCCGGCGCGTGCAGAAGGGCGACCGGGCGCTCGCGCGCATCCCCGTGGTGGTCCTCTCGGCGTTCGAGGACGACGGCCGGATGGACGCCGAGGCGTACATCGAGAAGCCGTTCGACGTGGACCAGCTCGTCAGCGCAGTTCGCCGGTACGCGCGTCCGTCGGCGCACCCCTCTGCCTGAACCCCCCGAGCTGACGCACGGCGAGCACGCCGACCGGCCCGCGGCCCGCCGTGAGCTCGCCCACGCGCCGCGCGGCGTCGTCCGCCATCCCGAGGACGCGCGCCGCGACGCCGGGCTCGACGTTCAGCGCGTCGCACGCCGAGGAGAGCACGACGCGGGCGAGCCGCCACTCGCCGGCGAAGAGCTCGAGCGCGCGCGGCCCGGGCGGCACGCGCACCACCCCCGACGTCGCCCCCCAGGGATCCTGCGGCGCGCCCTCCACGAACAGCGCCTCGCTGACGCGCTCGAGGAACTCCTCGATCACGCCGTCGAGCACGCCCGGGAAGACGCCCATGCCCGCCGAGAGGCGAGAGGCGCGCCAGACGCGCGCGAGGTCGCCGGCCGCGGCCCGGAGCGCCTCTCCGGCGCGGCGCATGTCGAGCGTCACGCCGCGCCCCCGGGCCGGGCGCCGGCCTCCGCCTCGGCGAGCACCCAGGCGAGCGCCTCGCCGAGCTCCCGCTCCAGGACGTCGAGCGCCTCGCCGAAGAGGTGCGTGGCGCCGGCGACGGCCGCGACGCGGCGGGGACCGCGCGAGCCCGCGAGGAGCTCCCGCACCTCGGCCGGCGCGCCGAACTCGTCGCCCTGCGCCTGCACGACGGCGAGCGGCTGGCGCACGTCGCGTACCCGCTCCGGGCTGCGGAGGGCGTCGAGCTCCGCGGACCGGAGCGCGAGCCCGGCGAGGACGAGCCCGACGACGTCCGGCGCGTCCGCGCACTCCGCCGCGACCCAGGCGCCGAACGAGAAGCCGCAGGCGAGCAGCGGCCGCGCCGGATCCAGCGCGCGGAGGTGCGCCAGCGCGGCCCGCGCGTCGGCGACCTCTCCGGGGCCGCCCGCGTACGCTCCCGCGCTCCGGCCCACCCCGCGGAAGTTGAAGCGCAGCGTGGTGGCGCCGGCCGCCCGGGCGGCCCGCGCGATCCGGTACGTCGCGTGGTTGTGCATGGTGCCGCCGAAGCGCGGGTGCGGGTGGCACACGAGCGCGGCGAAGCGAGCGCCAGGCACCTCCTCGAGGAGGGCCTCGATCCGTCCCACCGGTCCCTGCAGGTCCACTTGCGGCAAGAAGCTTACCCCCCCGCATGGCTTGGCTCCCCCGGCCGCCGGGAGGGCGCCCTCATAACAGAAGAGGTCGCCGCACGTCCTGCGTGTTTTTGCTACGGTACGACGACATGGAAGGGGCCTCCCTGGAGCTCGCGGTGCTCGCCGCCACCCTGGTGGTGCTCGGGGTGGTGCGCGGAGTGGCCGCGGCCCTGGAGGCGTCCCTCGTCGCCGTCGGGGTGCCGCGCGCGCGCGCCCTGGCCGAGGAGCCGGCGGCGCCGCCCGCGGCGCGCGCCCTCGCCGCGCTCGCGGCCGATCCCGAGGCGACCGCCTTCACGATCCGTTTCATCGCGGTGTTCGCGTTCCTCGCCATGGGCGGGGTGGCCGGCGCGGTCGCGGTCCGGCTCTGGCCCGAGGTGGGGACGCCGCCGGCGATCGGGGCGGCGGCGGCGATCGTCGCCGGCCTGCTGGCCCTCCCGGCCGGGCCGCTCGGCAGGAGCCTGGGGACGGCGCACGGCGAGGCCGTGGCGCTCGCGCTCGCCCGCCCGTTCCGGACCCTGAGCGGCCTCCTCCGCCCGGTGCGGGCGCTCGTCGGGGTGGTGACCCTGGGCCGGGGCCGGTTCGCCCTGCCGCGGCCGCCGCTCGACGAGATGGAGCGCGCGCTGGAGGAGTACGCGCGGACGCACGGCGGCGGGGGCGGGACGAGCGAGCTCATCCACCGCGTCTTCGAGTTCCGCGAGAAGGTGGCGCGGGACGTGATGGTGCCTCGGACGGAGGTGGTGGGCGTCGAGATCGGCACGCCGGTGCCCGAGATCATCCGCCTCCTCGCCGAGGAGGGGCACTCGCGCATGCCGGTGTACCGGGACGACCTCGACCACATCGTCGGCGTGCTCCACGCGCGCGACCTCGTCCCCCTCCTCGTCCACCCGGAGCTGATCGTGCTCTCGGACCTGCTCCGGCCCGCGCACTTCGTGCCCTGGTCGAAGCGCATCGAGCTGCTCCTGCGCGAGATGCAGCGCCGCAAGCTGCACATGGCGTTCGTGGTGGACGAGTTCGGCGGCGTGATGGGGCTCTGCACGATCGAGGACGTGCTGGAGCAGATCGTCGGCGAGATCCAGGACGAGTTCGAGGAGGACGAGGAGGAGGGCGGGCTCGTCGAGGGGCACGCCGACGGGACGTTCACGGCCCAGGGGGCGGCCCCGATCGCGGAGCTCAACCGCGTGACCGGCGCGGCGGTGCCGGAGGACGAGGGGTTCGAGACCGTGAGCGGGTTCATCAACTCCCTGGCCGGCGCCATCCCCGCCCGCGGGGATCGCTTCTACTGGGGCGACTGGGTGTTCACGGTGGCGGAGGCCGATCCACGGCGCGTGACGCGCGTGCGGGCGGCGCGCGTGAACCGCGGGTGAGGCCATGCTCCCGACGCTCCTCGGCGAGAAGGTGCGGATGCGGCCGCTGGTGGTCCCGGACGCGCCGCGGCTGGTGGCGCTGCTCTCCGATCCCGCGGTCACGCGGAACCTCCGGCTCCGCGCGCCCGTGACCCTGGCCGCCGAGCGCGAGTTCATCGCCGCGCTCCCCCACGCGACCGACCAGCTCGTGCTCGGCATCACCGCGCGCGAGGACGGCCGCCTCCTGGGCGTGGGCGGGCTGCACCAGCTCACCGACCCCGCGCGCCAGGCCGAGCTGGGGCTCTTCCTCGGCCCGGCGGTGGAGTGGGGGAAGGGGTACGGCACCGAGGTGACCCGGCTCCTCTGCGCGCACGGCTTCGACGTCCTGAAGCTCAACCGCATCTGGCTCCACGTCTTCGCCGACAACGAGCGCGCCCTCCGCGCCTACGCGCGGATCGGCTTCCAGCGCGAGGGCGTCCTCCGCGAGGGCGCGGTGCGCGAGACCGAGCACGTCGACGTGATCTCGATGGGCCTCCTGCGGAGGGAGTGGGGCGAGCGGAAGGGGGAGGCGGAGCGGTGATCCTCGGGAAGCTCGCGCGGAAGCTCGGCGGGAGCGTGGCCTTCGAGACCGTCCGGAACGGGCTCCCAACCGGTTGGGAGTTCCGCGACCGTGTCTCGATCGGTTCGCCTGGGCGTACTCCGCACCGACAGGCGCCGGACCCGCGGCGGGTCCGCCCCCCGTACTTGTTCGGGCCCGTCGGCGGCCCGCCGCGGGGATGAGCGGGTAACCGCGAGGACGCTCAGGAGTCATGGCCACGGCAGGCAGCCGCACTGGAGGAGGTGCCCGTGGACCATGGGTTCGGAGTGTCGCAGCTCCGCACCGCGTTCAGCGCGCGGAGCTGCCCGCCGAGCTCGCGAGGAGCAGCGCGCGCACCCGCGCGCTGCGCAGGACCAGCCCGGCCCAGACGATCGCGCCCACGTAGACCGGGAACAGCACGTGCGAGGGGAGTGGGGCCCCGACCCGGACGTTCGCGGCCACGGCGCCGCCGAGGTAGCCGGTCAGGAGGATCGCCCCGAGGACGGTCGTGCGCGGGACGACGTACAGGACGGTGCAGGCGAGGAGCACGACGCCGATGGGGACGACCGACGACGCGGGGAAACCGAGCGCGATCGTGCCGGCGACCGACTGCGGCACCCGGGCGATCTTCGTCACCGCGTCAAAGAGGAGGAACAGCACCGCGAGGCCGGTCAGCACCCGCCCCACCCAGCTCCTGGTTCCTTCCGTCATGTTGCGCTCCTTTCGACGTAGGGACCCGTCGAGCCGGGCGTCCTCATCTCCAGACGCCGCTCCCTCTTGGGCCGCCGGCCCGGCCCACGCGCCGGACCCGCGGTTGTCAAACATTTGCCAGGCGGATCCCGGCACCGTATGCTGCGGTATCGGCGCAAGATCCCGGGATCAGAGCGGGATCCTTGCCAGGGCGGTTCGGGCGGCTCCTGCCTCGACCCTGCGTCTGGGGAGGGCGGGCGGGAGCGGCACAGGGCGACGGCGGGTGAATGGGCGACGGGACGTTGGGCGTCGGTGAGGCGGCGGTCGCGGTCGATCCGGAGGGCATCCTCCGGAGCGCGCTGGAGAAGATCGTCTTCTTCGAGTGCCGCGTCTCCCAGCTCGAGTCGGAGCTCGCCGCGGCGCGCACCACGGCGGAGCGGGCGCGGGTCGAGGCGATCGACGCGCGCCGGCGCGAGACCGAGCTCGCCCAGGCCCTCGCCGCCGAGCGCGGCGCGCGCGGCGACGCGGAGGCGCGGACCGACGACCTCGGCGAGCGCGTCCGGCTGCTCGAGGGCGAGCGGGAGCGGCTCCTCTCCGGGCTGGTGGAGCGCGCGCGCGTGGGCGGGGCGCCGGGCGCGGACGGCGCGCCGGGGCCGGAGGAGGGCGGCGCGGACCTCGCC
>JAEYZK010000111.1 GCA_023428085.1 Pseudomonadota bacterium | reverse complement strand
GCCGGCGACGGCGGCGGGCCGCATGCGCCGGGGGCCGGGCGCGACCGCCGCGCCCGAGGGCGCGCGCCGCGCTCCCGGCGAGCTTACGGGGTCCTCCGGCGTGCGCGAAGAAGGGCGAGGCGACGGCCGCGGTGCAGGCTGGTTCGCGCTCGAGGGAGGGCGAGGCCGCTGGGGGCGCGGGGTGGCCTGGATCACCATCGTCGCGGGGGCGCCCTGGCGCTGCCCCGCGCCCGGTCCGGCTTCGTCCAGGTCCACGTCGAGGAGCGCAGCCCGCATCTCCTCGGCGCTCGCGAACCGGTCGTCGCGGCTCTTCGCGAGCGCGCGCATCACGAGCGCGTCGAGCGCGGGCGGGATGCCGAGGTCCGGACGGCGCGCGGACGGCGCGGCCGCCATCTCGGTCATGTGCTTCACGACGAGCCCCATCGGCGTCTCGGACTCGAACGGCAAGCGGCCCGTGAGCAGCTCGTAGAGGATGATGCCGACCGAGTAGAGGTCGCTCCGCGCGTCCAGCTCCTCGCCGCGCGCCTGCTCCGGGCTCATGTAGCCGGGGGTGCCGCAGATCATCCCGGCGGTGGTCAGCTCCGACCGGCCGTCGCCGGCGACGAGCTTGGCGATCCCGAAGTCCAGCACCTTCACGAAGTCCGGCTCGTCGCGCCGGGCCTCGACCATGACGTTCGAGAGCTTGAGGTCCCGGTGGATCACGCCGGCCGCGTGCGCCTCGGCGAGCGCGGCCAGGATCTGCGTCCCGATCCGGACCACGCGCGCGTGCGGGATCGGGAACTCCTCGGCCACGAGCTTCGTGAGCGGCCGGCCCGGCAGGAACTCCATCGCGATGAACAGCTGGCCGTCCTCGAGCTGCCCGAAGTCGAGGATCGTGATGCAGTTCGGGTGGTTGAGGCGGGAGGCCGCGCGGGCCTCGCGGTGGAACCGCTGCACCATGCCCGCGTCGGAGAGCAGGGTGCGGTCGAGCATCTTGAGCGCCAGCGGCCGGTCGAGGACGACGTCGGTCGCCTTGTACACGAGCCCCATGCCGCCCTTGCCCAGCCGCTGGTGCACGAAGTACTTGCCGCCGATCTTCAGGCCGACGAGCGGGTCCTCGGTCCTCGGCGTGGGGGTGGGGGCGGGGGTGCCGCAGAACGGGCAGAAGTGGCCCGGCGTCTCCACTTCCCGCTTGCAGGTCGAGCACACGAAGTTCATGCGGCCGGGTACCGGGGCGATCGGGTCGAGGGAGTATAGCAAGGCTTCACGTATCTGATCCCATCGGGGTCGTTTTCTGCGAAGATCCCGAGCAACCTGTCGTTGAAAGTGGGGACCCCATGCGCGCGTTCGTCGCCCTTGCACTCGTCGTCGTGCCTCTTCTCGCAGCCGCTGAGCCGGAGTCCACGGGCGTCGTCCCGGTCGCCGATCCACCCGGACCGGGCGTCGAGCTCGTGGATCTGACCCGCGCCCTCCGCGCCACGCTCGCGGAGCAGACCCGCGGCGTCGTCTCGCCGGAGGACCTCCGCCTGCGGATGGCCGGCTCGCCCTCCACGGCGACGCTCACCGAGCTCGATCGCGCGTACAGCGGCGCGGTCGCGGCCTCGCAGTCGGGTGACTACGAGGGCTCGGCGCGGACGCTGCGCGCCGTGATCGAGGATCTGGAGCGGCTGCCGGCGACGCCCGAGGCGTTCTCCCAGTGGAGCCGCGCCATGCTGCGGCTCGCGCGCACCGAGGGATCGCTCGGCCACAAGGGCGAGAGCCGCGAGCTGCTCGAGCGGCTCGTCCGCGCCGATCCGGGCCTGAAGGTCGACCCCGAGCAGTACCCGCCCAGCTTCGCGAAGCAGGTGGACGACGTGCGGGCGGGGCTCAAGGCCGGCCCGCAGCGCAAGCTGACGGTGACCTCGTCGCGGAGCGCGAAGATCTTCGTCGAGGGGCGCGAGGTGGGCGCGACGCCGCTCTCGATCTCGCTGCCCGCGGGCTCGTACCGGATCTCCGCGGCCGCGAACGGCGCGCGCCTCCCGCCGGTCGCCATCGACCTCTCCGCCGGGGACTCGACGCTCGCGCTCGACTTCGGCATCGCCGACATGTACCGCCCGGAGGCCGGCCCCGGGCTCGCGCTCCTCCCCGCGCAGCGCGCGAACGGCGTCATCACCGCCGGCGCCTCGCTCAAGCTCGATCGCGTGCTCGCCACCTCCGTGAGCGCGGACGGCGACGTCCGGTACCTCGTCGGCAGCCTCTACGACGTGCGGAAGGGCAGCCTCCTGCGTGAGGGGCGCCTCCGGCTCGCCGGGTGGCGCGCGCCGGAGGGCGGCTTCCGCGACATGGCCAGGTTCCTGCTCACCGGCGAGTCGTCCGGCAGCGTCATCACCGAGGCGGTCGTCGCCGAAGGGAAGGGCAAGCCGGCCGCCGATCTGAACGTGAAGGCCGCGGCAGCGTTCAAGCAGCCGCCGCCCAGCGTGGTGAGCCGGGGCACCACGCACGCACCGGGATACGGGAAGAAGTGGACCGCGCTCGGCACGGGCGTCGCCGCCGTCGGGCTCGGCGTGTTCGGGCTCGTCCAGACCTCGGCCGGCAAGGACAACATCGCGAAGGCGAAGGCCATGCTCGAGCCGGGCGGCGCGCTGAAGGATGGGTACACGGAGGCCGAGTACAACAAGGTCCGCGACGAGGGGAACCGGCAGCGCACCATCGGGACGGCCTCGCTCATCGGCGCGGGCGTCGCGCTGGGCACGTCGGCGGTGTTCGGCTACCTGGGCTTCCGGGACAGCGGGACGTTCGGGCGGATCGAGTTCTAGAAGACCTCAACGGCTGCGAGCCGGCGCCACCCGCCGGTCGGCCGGGAAGGACTCGGCCCGGCACCTCTCGCGAGGGCCGGGCCGAGCCATCTCCGCGACGCGCCGCGGCGGGCCGCCGCTCTCCGGTGCTCCGCCGTACGCATCGGCCCCCGGGTTCGAGACCCGGGGGTGGGGCCGGCGGCCCTGCCACGGTGCGCAAGAAGCCCACGCCGGTGTTGTCGAGCGAACACACCGTGAACGCCGGGTACAGGGGGCGGAGGGACTCCGGGCTCGGGAGCGATGCTCGAGGGCTGCCGCAGCGCACCGCGTCGAGTCGGGATCGCCCGGGCCGCCTCGGGCGACGGCCACCTGGCGCAAAAAAGAGAGCGGGCGGACCCGAAGGCCCGCCCGCTCGAGCTTCACCCGGAAATCAGCTCCGGGCTTCTAACCTACCACCAACCCTCGGCCTGGACGCCGAACGTGCCGCCGGCCTTCTCGTCCTCGAACACGCTCTGGGTGGACGCGCTGTGCCAGCCGGCATCGAGAACGTCCACGTCGCTCCACGTCGCGTACGTGTAGTAGAAGCGGAACGTCGGCCGCGACCAGGGGTCGTTGCCCGCGCTGATGGCGATGGCCGGGGTGACCTTGATCAGGCTCTCCGACTCGCCGGTCCAGGGGCTCTTGTCGACCATGTCCCAGCCGGCCTCGACGAGGAACCGGAACGGGCCACCGATCTGCATGTCCCACCGGGCGCCGACGCTGGTCCAGAGCTGCGCGTCGTACGTCTCCCCGCCCGGAACCCGAGGCGGCTCACCGTTGGGCCCGGGGGCGCCGGGGCCCTGGTCATTCTCGAAGTCCGCGTGGCGGACCGTGGCGAGGATGTCGAGGGACGCGCGGACGGCCGGGATCGCGACGCCGTACTGCGCGAAGCCGCGGAGGGCCGTGCGGCCGTTGCCCTTGCCGTCGTAGTTCGAGGCGTCGCTGTTCTTGTCGTACTTGACGCCGACGAACAGGTTGCCGGCAGAGCCGAACCCGAAGTTGTGGTACGCGCCGATACGCCAGCCCATGTCCGGGGCCTCACCGGCGATGTCCTCATTCGAGTACGTGCCGTAGAGGCCGGTCCAGATCTGGAGCGAGGAGTCCTTGTTCATCGTCTGGATGCCGGTCAGGCGGGCGGCGACCTTGTACGTCCGGGAGGCAGCGCTGATTGCGCCGGTGGAGTCGGAGCCGCTGGCGAGCCCGAAGCCGACCGAGAGCTTGCCGAAGCCGAGGTCCATGTTCTCGACGCCGAACGAGTCGGAGTCCTCGTTCTCGATGAACTGGTCGTTGATGCCGAGCTGGAGGCGGTCCCAGAACTTGCGGCCGGCCCAGAGCGAGCCGTTCGCGAGCCAGGGGATGTTGTTGCCGAAGAAGTAGACCTGGCCGAACCGGGCGACGAGCTTGTCGTCGCGGGGCTGCTGGTCGATCGGCCAGTTCTTGTAGACGCTGGGCATGATGTGGTAGCCCCACGTCGACTTGTCGTCGAGCTTCGCCATGACGACTTCGAAGTTCGGCTCGACCACGTAGTCGCACTCGTTGCCGAGGCGGAAGTCCGAGTCTGCGCCGGCGAGCCGGTAGCAGACGCCCGTGCCGCCGTTGCTGTTGAGCGCGAGGCCGGCGCGGGTGTAACCGTGGAACTCGATGTCGGTCGCGGACGCCGTCGTGGCGAAAGCAGCCACGATGGCGAGCACGGTGAACTTGACCTTGTTCATTTCGTCTCCCTCTTAGGGTGAAGCACTGCTTGCTGCTTCCCTCTTCCCTCTTCCCTCAGTCCTGCACTACCACACGACAGAAGTGTCCTACAGAGAACTACTGTCGGCTTTGCTGCGTGAAAGGACGGTGCAATCGGCGAGCCGCGCGCATCTTGGTTCGGGCGGGCGTTTCGTGCTGGGCCAGGATCGATCGGTCCCTCATTGGCTGCATCTGGCTCCGGATGTCCCCGCTGCTCCCTCGAGGCGAGGCTCCAACTGCAACCTACACCCTCGGTGAGCGAACTGCCGCTTCCGGGGGGTGGTGAGAACGAATCGTGGACGTAATAGCGCATGGATCCGACGCCCCTGTCAACTGGATCCACGGTGAACCTGCGTCGTTCTCGCACAGGACAGACAGGCGTTGCTTGCCATATCCGCGCACCGACCCACGGTCGCCGCCGCCCACCCGGCGCCCGGCGGCGAGCTTCGCCTCTGGGTGAAGCGAGCACCTCGCGCGCCGCTCCGTCTCGCCGCTGGCGAGCGCCGCCGGGATGGCCTCGCGGCTCCCGCGCTCCAGCGCTGCCAGGCGGGCGGGCGCCCGGCGGTCCCGAGCGCGCGCGGGAACAGCCGGGCGGCTCGCACGTTCTGTCTGCGCAGCGCGGGCGCGGGGCGTGGCCGGGCTGGCGCCGTGGACGGGTCCCTGTATGCTACGGGGCCCGCTCGTACCCTTCCGGGAGGTCTCGATGATCCGCCGTGTCACCCCCTCGATCGCCGCCGCAGCCCTGCTCGCGGCCGGCTGCGCCTCGACGTCGTCGGGCGGGGGCTACCAAGCTCCGGTCCACCTCAAGGCGCCGGAGCTCCTGGCGTGGGAGCCGGAAGGTCCGTTCGATCTGAAGCTCGTGGTGTTCAACGGGACGGGCATGATGATCGAGATCGTCGCGGCCAAGCCGGAGGAGGCGCAGGTGACGCTCTTCCGCGAGGACGGCACGGTCGCGTGCAAGACGCCGAAGCCCGCCCGGAAGACCTACGAGATCTGGTGGATCCGCAAGCTCCCCGCCCGCAGCGGCATGGACCTGCGGCTCGACGTCCGCCGCGACTGCAAGGACCTCGCGCCCGGCGTGTACCGGTACGAGGCGATCTTCGTCGCCAGCACCGCGCACGGCGCGCCGGGGCACCTGTACCAGGGCACGTTCGGGCCGGAGAAGGGCGCGGTGCTCGTGCGCGAGGGGGCCACGAAGCTGAAGTACGAGGAGCTGCGCGCGGCGCTCGCGCCCAGGCCGGAGTCCGCCGCGCCTGCGGCCGCGGCCGCGACGCCCGACGGCAGCGCCCCCGCGGCGGACGGCGCGGCGCCCGCCGCGAACGCCACGGAGCCGGCGCCTGCGACCGCAGACGAACCCGCGACCTCGCCGGCCGACATCCGCGCCTGCGTCGATCGCGAGCTCGCCGCGCGCGGCCTCAACGCGTACGGCGACTCGAAGGGCACGACCTACGACTCGCCCCCCGTGGACGAGTACGGGCGCATCCTCTATGTGGCGAGCCGGAGCCCGGCCATCCGCCAGGCGTGCGGGATCCCGAGGTTCTGAGCTGGATGCTGCCGGTGTGCGCAGGCTCGGGCTGCGCTTCACGATGAGGGACGGGGACGGGACCCGGCTCGAGTGGCCATCCCGTCGTGTGAGCACGTCTCCAGGAAACCGAACGCCGAGCGCGTCGGGTTCGCGGCCCGCGACGCAGCCGACGGCGAAGGCGCCTCTCCGGCGCCCGAAGTGCGGGAGGGCACCAGTGAGGATGAACCGCCTGCTGGGGCGCGCGCTCGCTTCGTTCCCCGGAGGAGTCCGGCTGGCGGACGACGGACGGGCCCGCGTCTGTCGTGAGCGAGAAGACGACGTTCATCTCGTACGAGCGAGACGAGTACTGCCCGCATGTCATCACGAAGGAGACCGACGCTGGATTCCTGCAGCAGGTGAAGCGGTACGCGAGCCTGCCGGGCTTCGCCCGGAGCCTGGCGTGCATCGAGGAGGACGTCGCGGTATCCGGGACCCACTCGGACTCCAGCTACAACTTCACGTACGCGACGTTGGTGGCGCACAATTCGGTCGGCCAGGTCACGCAAGTCACGAGCCTGGCCGACAGCGACCTCTGGGTGCTGCAAGACGCCTCCTACGACGGGCTGTGGCGCCTGGAGCGGTGTCCTCGCGGGCGCGTGGGACTCGATCGGCTCCGGAAACGAGTTCAATCCCGACGTCACGCTCTTCTGCCGCTACGCGACCGCGACCACGCCCGCGTCCATCACGACCACGACCCTCGTCAGCGCACCGTCGAGCGTGAGGACGGCGATGGACCTCCTGACCGCGAAGGGCGAGGCGATCGGGGCGGCAGCGCTGATCCCCGAGGGATGGGCGATGGGGCGGATCACCTACCGCGACCCGTCGGCGGGGGAGGCGACGAGCTTCCAGCAGAACACGTTCGCGCCGAGCGTGGATCCGGGGCTCCTCACGGTCCCTGCGCTGTTCGACGGAGCCGACTGGGTGACCTTCGGCCAGGCGGGCGAGTCTGGGATCGGCAACGCCACGACCCGGGTCCACGCCGACGTCCAGCGGCACGTGGCCGAGACGCTCGGGATCGATCAGCAACGGCTCGTCCGCGCGACCACCGAGAACGGCACCTTCGTCCAGACCCAGGTCTCCGACGCAGCCGGCAACCTCACCGCCTACTGGAACGAGGCGGGAACCGCGTGGGGATACGTCTACGACGCGCTCGGCAGGCTCCGGGAGGTGCAGCTCCCCGACGGAAAGGCCCACCGCGTCTCGTTCGACGGCCACGGCCGCGTCTCCCGGGTCGAGCGCCAGGGCATCGCCACGATCGACTACGGGTATGAACCCGTGACCGGCCTCCTCGCCGAGAAGCG
>JAEYZK010000043.1 GCA_023428085.1 Pseudomonadota bacterium | reverse complement strand
GCGCGCGCGCGCTCGGACGAGACGCCGACCACGACGCGGTCCGGGCGCATGAAGTCGTCGATCGCCGCCCCCTCCTTCAGGAACTCGGGGTTCGAGACCACGTCGAACGGCTGCGTCGTGTGCTGGCGCACGACGTCCGCGACGCGGTCGGCGCTCCCCACGGGGACCGTGCTCTTGTTCACCACCACCGTGTACTGCCGCAGGTTCTTCGCGAGCTCGGCGGCGGCCTGGAGGACGTAGGTGAGGTCCGCCTCGCCCGTCTCGCCCGGCGGCGTCCCGACGGCGATGAAGACGACCTGCGGGGCCTTCATCGCCTCGGCGTAGGAGGTCGTGAAGCCGAGCCGCCCCTCGCGCGCGTTGCGGCGCACGAGCTCCTCGAGGCCCGGCTCGTAGATCGGGATGCCCCCCGCGCGGAGGAGGTCGATCTTCTTCGGGTCGATGTCGAGGCAGGTGACGGTGTTCCCGGACTCGGCGAAGCAGGTGCCGGTCACGAGGCCGACGTAGCCCGTGCCGATGACGGTGATGTTCACGTTCTGTCAGCCTCCATGTTGCTGGCCTTCCGCTCCCCCGCTCGTGCTGAGCCTGTCGAAGCACGAGCTACCGAGGCCGCTGCCGGACGCGCAGCCTACCACGGCCCCCCGGCCCTTCACGGCGCCACCACCAGGCGCGCGAGCTCCTCCGCACCCCGGACGTGTCGCAGGCGCGCAGGGTCCTGCGCAGCCTCGACCACCCGATCGACGGCCGCGCGCTCCGCCGCGCCGAGCGGCGGGCGGAGCCGCTCCGCGGCGGGCGCGACCTCGGGGAAGAAGTGCGCGACGAGGCGCGAGACGCCGTACAGCGCGCGCGAGAGGCCCGCCGCGGCGGCGCGCGCACGGACGGCCTCGCCGTCGAGCGGCAGCCGCAGGAGCTCGCGCACGTCGATCCACGTGATGAGGGGCGTGAACAGGCCCTGCGTCGCCTGGTCGCCCACCGCGCAGAGGAGCGCGTCCTCGGCGGACGGCCGGGAGACCGAGGGCCCGAAGGCCCGGTGGGGGACCCGCCGCTCGAAGAGGGCCTCGTCCGGGGGCCCGCCCGGCCAGAGCCCCTCCTGCGCCGTCACCGTGATCCGGCCGTCGGTGAAGACCGCGAGCCGCCCGTCCTGCTCGGTCCGGGCGAGCTGGAGCTGGTCCTTCACGGCCGCGGCGAACCGCTCCGCGTCGGCGCCCCGCAGGGCGATCCGGAGGTCGCCGACCGGCCGGAACGCCATGTGCGGGTAGAGCCAGTCCACGTACGCCGCCGCCTCGAGCACGAGGACCGGTACCTCGGGGGCAGCCCGCAGGGACCCGCGCAACCCGACCAGCTTCAGCACATTGTCGTTCACGACGCCCTGGTACTGCCCCAGGAGCGCTTCCCGGAACGTGGCCGGCAGCCCGGCGCCGAGGCGCGTGTGCTCGACCTGATACGAGGCGAGGGGCGCGAGGCCGTGCGCGGTCAGCACGTGCACGAGCTGCTCGAGATCGCACTCGGGCAGCGCGGAGGGCGGGTCGAAGGACGTCACCGCGCGGACGGCGTCGAGGAGGGCCACGGGGGCCTCATACCCCGGCTGCCGAGCGCCATCAACGCCGGCGCGTCGCTCCGCCGCTCGCCCATCGCGCGCGACCCCGCCGGTGTGCACCTTGGGGCGAGCCTGGGCCCACCCCACCCTCCACGAAAGCGAGGCAAGCGACCATGACCGTGCTCGACGGGACCCTGACCGACCTGGCCAAGCTCCGAAGCGGCGACGAGCCGATCGTGAGCCTGTACCTCGACGTCCACTGGAGCGATGAGCAGCAGCGGCAGCGCGTGCGGCTGTTCGTGCAGGAGAAGATCCGCAAGACGCTCGCCCAGTACCCCGAGGGCAGCCCGGGGCGCGAGGGGCTCGCCCGGACGCTCCGGCGCGCCGAGGAGTGGGCGGCCGGGCTCACCAGCCAGGCGCACGAGCCCGAGAAGAACGGCGCGGCGCTCTTCGCCTGCGAGGCGATGAACCTCTGGAGCGTCCACTTCTTCCGCCGCTCGTTCGTACCCGAGCTCTGCACCGACCACATCCCGCACCTGACGCAGCTCGCGCGCCTGGCCGAGGACGAGGAGCCCGCCATCGTGATCGCCACCGACTCGAGCGGCGGGGACATCTACCAGGTGTCCCTCGGCGATCTCACCGGGGAGGAGAGCCTGCGCGGGTTCGTGCCGCGCGCCGACCGCGACGAGTGGAACGCCGGCACCGCGGGCGTCTCCGGGCGCCAGTACGAGCGCGAGAAGAAGGACGAGCGGCGCACCGAGGAGTTCGTGAAGAAGAACCGCCGCCGCGTCGCCGAGCAGGCGACCTCGCTCTTCGACCAGACGCCGGGCGCGCGGCTCGTGCTCGTCGGGACGTCGGAGAACCTCGCCGCCTTCGAGCGCGAGCTGCCCGAGCGGCTCCGGGCGGCGGTGATCGCCCGGATCCCGCGCCCGCGCGAGTGGGAGTCCGGCGACGGCCAGCGCCGTACGGGCGTCGTCGAGGGCGCCGCCGCCGCCGTGCGCGAGCAGGAGACGCACGAGGAGGCGCGGATCGTGGACGAGATCGTGGGCGAGTCGCTCCGCGGCGGCCCCGCCGTGCTCGGCCCCGACGACGTCGTGAACGCCCTCAACCAGGGGCGCGTGCACAAGCTCGTGCTCGAGGAGGACTTCGCGCGGGCCGGGTTCCGGTGCACGAACTGCGACGCGCTCGGCTCGAACGCCGAGGCCGCCGAGGTCTGCCCCTACTGCGGCGGCGCGCTCGCCGTCGTGCACCACCTCGGCGAGGCCCTCGTCGCGCGCACCCTCGGCGAGGGCGGCGCCGTCGAGGTCGTCGCCCACACGAACAAGCTCCACAGCTACCGGAGCGTGGCCGCGTTCCTGCGGCAGGCGTCCGGCGGCGGGATGCGGGGGCGTCCGGCGGCGCCGGGGGGGTGATCCGAGCGCCGGCCGGCCTTCGACAGGGCTCAGGCAGAGCGGAGGTCCAAGTGCCCGCTCGTGCTGAGCTTGTCGAAGCACGAGCGGTGAACATGCCTGCCCGCGACACTGCCCCCGCGCGGCACGAGCACCCGCTCACCCTGAGCCTGTCGAAGGGTGAGCGGCGAACGTCCTACCCATTGCGAGAGACCGCCGACCTCGCTCGGCGCGCCTCTTCCACGGTCAGCTCGCGAAACGAGCGTTGGGCCACGAGCTCGAAGTGGGCGCCACACACGCGGCATCGGTGGAGGGTTCGCCACGTCATCGGGTCGATCCCGAGGTTGTCGGTGTTCTCGAACCGGATCGTGACGAGCCCGCGTCTACCGCCCACTTCTCCCCAGACCGCGCATGCATCACACGACATCGAGGCACCCATCACCGGGACCAACGAGGCTAGACATGCTCCAAGTACTCGAGCGCCACCTCGCACAGTGGCCGAACCCGCGAGTAGCCATAGAGGAACTCCCCTCCTCCTGGCCGATAGGACGCAAGCGCATGAGCCAGCTCCTCGAAGCGCGGATCCTCCGGGAAGAGATCGTCGAGCGCGACTTCGAGCTCCGCAGCCAACTCACGGCTGGACTCGCCGGCCATGAAGCGGCGCAGTGCGGCCCGCAGGCTGTCGTGAGTCGCGGTCATGGCGCCCACCGAGAGGCGCACCTGAAGCGATCCCGCCGTTGCGGCGCGAGCATCAGAGAGCTCCAGCTGCTCCCGGGGCTGCGGAGACAGCCACGAGCACGTCGCCATCCGCCTGCGTTCTTCGCTCGACACGAACGACCGTTCCGGGTGTGAACTCCCACGCCTCGTCCTCAGCGTCGTAGCCTTCAGGCGCTTGGAGCTACACCGCGGTCCCATCGCCAAGGAGTCGTACGTAGACTCGCGTCATGTCAGCGTATGGATTCATCGCCACGACGTGGATGACCTCCTCGTGAGCTGGTCAATCAACGGCTGCCGTCGGTCCTTACTGAAACGAACGCGACACTGACCCTGCACTACAGTCTCACCCCAGGGTAGAGCCTCGACGCCTCCGAGGACGTGATGGGCTCCGCGAACCGGAGTGTCTCGTTCCACAAGGTCCCACACACACGGCACCGCCTAAGGAAGCTAGGGCCATCCTCGCGCGCCGCGAGACGCTCGAATCGGTCGAGGAGATCGAAGTAGCCCTTCTGGCAATCAACGCATGGGGTGCGCGGAGAGTGGCTCGTCATGGTTCTCGCAACTCGCGGCCTCGCTGCCCTTCACATTCACTCCGGGAGCGTGAACGGGATCTCCACCGTGGACATCCGAACCTCGTAGCCCTCCGTTGTGGTGAACGTGTAGTACAGCCACCAACTCGCTGCGCGGCCCTGGATGGATTCGGTCTTCTCGGCTTCCGTGAGGCTATAGGTGGTGCCGCTGAGGTGCCTAGCGCTCGCGCAACCATTCCCGAGCCTCTCGGCGCAGATATTCAGCTCCTGATCCGCGGCGGTGTTCGTGTAGGAGGTCCACGAAAACTCGACCGGATACGACGTCAACACCGCGCCGCGCGCCGGGGAGATCATCGTGAGTCCGAGCGCGCGAAGGTCGAGCGTCCCGAGGTCGATGGAGCCCTCCGGTGCGGTGAAGCGGAGGGTGCCGTCTTCGAACACGTCTCGTTCGCCCCAGGAGTCCGTCATCACGTCGTAGATGTCGCCTGGACGAGCTCGACTCCGAGGTCGGTCGTGACGCCGTCCTCCCAGGTCTTCATCGGGTGGGTCTCCCCGCCCGATCCCAGGTGGAAGAGCACCACGCGCTTCGGGGCGTACAGGTTCCCATCCGGCCCGATGAAACGGATCGTGACGGCCGGCTTGGTTGGTCTGGAGGCGCTTGCGCCTTCGCCCCCGCCGCAGGAGGTCGCGGCGATGGAGGCGAGGAGCGTGGCGGCGACGAGGACTCGGGTGTTCATGTGCTCTCCCGTGGTGGAGTGAGTCGAGGTGGTTGGAGCGCGCAGGGCAGGTCAGCTACTTCGCCTTGTCGAGCTCCTTCGGCAGTGCCAGCTCGTTGATCACCGCCGGGTTATCGAGGAGTTTCGCGACGTACGCCTGACGGAGGTCGCAGGCCTTGGTGGCGCGGAGCTGGGGACTTCCGGAGCGGTTCCGAGCTCCAGGACCACCGCCCGCTCACGTTCACTCCGGGAGCGTGATGCGGGCCGCTTGACCGTAGTGCCAGACTTCGTGGCCCTCCGGCGTCGTGAACGACACACTGATGCTCCAGTCCGCGGACCGGCCTGAGAATGCGTCGGCCTTCTCGGCGGCCGTGAGGCTGTAGCTGGTCCCTTCGAAGATGGTGTGGCGGACGCATCCGTTTCCGTTGCCGATCAGCTCAGCGCAAATCCTCAGAACCTGGTCCGCATCCGGGTTCTCGTAGGCAGTCCACGTGAACTCGACCGGATACGAGGTCACGACCGCCCCGGCAGCCGGTGAGATCAGCGTGATCCCGAGCGGGCGCAGGTCGAACGTGCCCAGGTCGATGGGCCCTTCCGGCGCGGTGAACCTGATGGTGGTCGAGCCAAACACGCCCTGTCGTCCCCGCGAGTAGGCCATCACGTCATAGAGGTCGCCGGGAACCAGTTGGACCCCGAGGTCCGTGGTGACGCCGTCCTCCCAGGTCTTCATCGGGAACTCGTCCCCGACCCCGTAGTGGAAGAGCACGAGTTCCTTGGGGGCGTACGCGGCCCCGTCCGGACCGATGAAGCGGATCGTGACGGCTGGGTTCGTTGGCCTGACGGCGCCTCCGCCTTCGCCGCCGCCTCCGCAGGAGGTTGCGGCGATGGAGGCGAGGATCGTGGCGGCGAGGAGGACTCGGGTGTTCATGTGCTCTCCCAAGATGGATTGAGTCGAGGTGTCGGAGTGCGCGGTGCAGATGAGCTACTTCGCCCTGTCGAGCACCTTCGGCAGCGCCAGCTCGTTGATCGCCGGCGGGTTCTGCTCGAGGAGCTTCGCGACGTACGCCTGGCGCAGATCGCGCGCCTTGGCGGCGCGGAGCTGGGAGGCGAGCGCGTCGCGCACCTCGGCGAGCGGGCGAGGCCCGGCGGGGCGGACGTCGAGAAGCTTGAGGACGTGCCAGCCATCGTCGAGCCGGACCGGCTCGGAGACGGCTTCCTTGGCGAGCGCGGTGGCGGTGCTGCGGATGCCGGGCACCATCTGGGCCTCCGTCAGCCAGCCGATCTCGCCGCCCTTGGCCGCGGTCTGGGCGTCGTCGCTCTCGGCCTTCGCGAGGGCGG
>JAEYZK010000467.1 GCA_023428085.1 Pseudomonadota bacterium | reverse complement strand
ACCCAGGCGCCCGGCGTCGCGCCCTCCCAGTCGAGCACCGCGCCGGTCGCGGGGTCGAGCTCGATGGGGAACGCGCCGTCCGCGCGCTGATCGCGCACGGCGGCCTCGAGGTTCGCCGCGAGCGCCTCGCGCCAGGCCGGGCGCGGGCGGCCGGCCGCGGCCTCGCGCCGGAGGAGGCGCGCGAGGAAGAACGAACCCTCGGCGGCGTGGCGGACGTGGAGCCCGCCGTGCGCCTTG
Source organism: Pseudomonadota bacterium (assembly GCA_023428085.1). GTDB lineage: Bacteria > Myxococcota > Myxococcia > Myxococcales > Anaeromyxobacteraceae > Anaeromyxobacter. Next base: position 9,163 of record JAEYZK010000467.1, on the reverse strand, counting down.
CCCCAGTACACGCAGGGCCGCCACCGGGCGCCGTCCTCGGCCGCGCGGTACTCGGCCATGAAGTAGCCGAGGGGCGAGCGGCCGGTGGCGCAGACGAAGTCGCCCATCTCCTCCGCCTGCCGGAAGAGCACCGGATCCGGCGCGGCGGCGCCGTACGCGAGCCCCGCCTCCACGGCGGCGAACCCGCCGCACCACCCGGTGTGGACCTCGCGGAGGTCGGCGCGGTGCTGGAAGCCGACGCCGGGCCAGAAGTGCGACTCCCGGAGGCAGGTCGCGAAGAGGCGCGCCGTGTCGGGGATCCGCGCGCGACCGCCGTCCAGCGCGGCGGGCCGCCCGCGGCGCGCCATGGCCCGCGCCGCCCGGTGGTAGCCGCCCCGGCCGCCGGGCGTCTCGAAGTGGAGGATCGAGAACCGGATCACCGCCCCGGCGGGCGCGGTGAGGCGTGGGGTGACGGCGGCCGGGAGCACCTCCGGGCGCCGGTAGGCCAGCGGCTCCTCCTGGCAGGGGAACGTGAACCGGACGGCGCGCACCCCGGCCGCCCCGTGGACCCACCCGACGCCGAGGAGATCGTCGTGCCCCTCGACGCCCGGCGAGAACCCCGCGATCCCGGGGCGGTCGCGCTCGAGGAAGGCGGCGTGGCCGCGCGTCGCGCCCGCGAGGTGGACGCCGGGGCAGACGGCGGCGTCGGCGCGCGAGGACCAGTCGCGCGCCATTCCGCGCGGGTACCCGGCGTGGTCGCTCGTGAGGTCGTTGTCGCCGTAGAAGATGCCGGGGACGGTGAGCCACGCGATCGGATCGGGGAGGACGGGGACCGCGCGCACGTCGAGGAGGAGGTCGGGCGTGGGCGCGTTCACGGTGAGCGTGAGCGACTGCACGAGCGCGCCGGCCTCACGGTCGAACCGGTGCGTGAGGCCGAGCGCCAGCCGCCCGCCCTCGTAATGGGCGGTCGCGTCCGCGCCGGCGAGCGCGAGGTCGGTCAGGGCGGCCGGTCGATCGCCGAGGCGGAGCCACTCCGCCACCGCGAACCGCACGAGGCCCCCGCCCTCGAACCGCCACGTGAGCTCGGATCCCGATCGTTCCAGCATGGGCGTCTCCTCCTCGGCTACGCGGCGGCGACGACGGTGAAGACGGCGATGACGGCGCTGCGGGCGAAGGGAGGCATGGCTTCTCTGATGGCTCCGAGGCGACTCAGCGCGACTGGACGGCCGGCGCCGGGGCCGGCTCCGCCACCGCCGCGGGCAGGAACACCCGGAAGGCCGCGCCGGCGCCCGCGGCGCTCGACAGGGCCACGGCCCCGCCCGACCCGGTCGCGATCCCCCGGACGCTCGAGAGCCCGAGCCCGGTCCCGTGGCCTCGCGGTTTGCTCGTGAACCACGGCTCGAAGATCCGCGCCTGGAGCTCGGCGGGCACCCCCGGCCCGTCGTCGCGAACCTCGACGACGACCTGGCGCGCGGCGGCGAGCGTCGAGCCGAGCTGCGCGGCCTCCTTGCGCTCGAGCGGCCGGACGGCGATGGACACGGTCCCGCCGTCCGGCGTGGCGTCGCGGGCGTTGGCGACGAGGTTGAGCACGAGCTGCTCGAGCTCGAGCGGGTCGAGCAGCGCGTGCGCGGGGCCCGCCGCGTGCAGCTCCAGGGCGTGGTTCGGCCCGACGAGGCGGGTCGCCATCCGCCGGAGGCGCTCCACGCGCTCGGCGACGTCGAGGACGGCGCGCTCCGGCTCCTCCCGGCGCGCCACGTCGAGCAGGTGCCGCACGGCGGCGGCGCCGTTCGCGCAGGCGCGATCGAGATCGGCGGCTGCGTCGCGCACGGCGCGGTCCGGATGGCGCTCCAGCACGCCGGCGACGCCGCCCGCCACCGAGAGCACGTTCTTGAGGTCGTGGGCGAAGCCGCTCGCCAGGCCCCCGATCACCTCCAGCCGCTGCAGGTGCTGGAGGTGCAGCTCCACGCGGCGCCGCTCCTCGGCGGCGGCGACGACGCGGTTGAACGTCCGGAGCGTGAGCCAGGTCATGAGGCCGGCGCCGGCGACGCAGACCTCGAAGACGAGGAGGCGGGCCGCGTCGTACGGCGGGAGCCGCTCGAGCCAGGCGCCGTAGTGCCGCGAGACGCCGAGCGCCACCGGCACGAGCACCGCGGCGGCGATCGTGGCCAGGGCGACGGCGCGCGCGCCGAGGAACAGCCCGCTCGCCATGACCAGCAGGAGCACGGCGAGCAGCGAGCTGAGCGCGCTCACGTCGGTGGCGGACCCGAGCGACACCAGGACGTCGAGGGCGATGGGGCCCAGCACGAGGCTCGCCGCGACCGTGGGCCGCCGCGGCGCGAGCAGCCAGGCGACCGCGGACAGCGCCGCCACGGACGCCTCCAGGACGCGCGCGTGGGGCGGGCCGACGCCGAGCGCGACGGTGCACGCGGCGACCACCGCGTAGCCGAGCGCGGCGAGGGCGGCCCCGGTCCGGATCCAGATGATCGGCCGGCCGCCGGTCCAGCGGCCGAGGCCGTAGATCGAGTACGCGCTGGTGCCGCCGTCGCGTGGGTCCATCGCCGGTGGCGATTAGACCACGCGGCGGGCCCGGCGTCAGCGGCCCGCCTTCACGACCCGCGCGCGCCGGGGCAGAAGAAGAGCGAGATGTACCGCGGGGACGGATAGGCGCTCCGGCGGATGACGAACGGGGGGCCGGCGGCCCCGTCCTTCCGCAGCGCCGCCTGGAGCTGCTCCGCGGCGCGCTGCTCGTCGTCCCCCGTCACGTGCATCACGTACCCGCCGATCCGGTACCCGGTCCGCGCGTTCACGGACGCGGGGAGCTTGCGGACGCGCCACCGCCCGGTCGCGTCCGGGTGGAGGGCGCGGAGCTTCGCGGCCGCCTCCGCCTCCCGGCGGGCGGAGTCCGGGTTCGTGGCTTCCTCGCACCAGAAGAGATCGACGTCGTAGTCCGACCAGGCGCCCGCGGCGGCCGCGGGGCGCGGCGGCGCGGCCGCCTGCGCGCGCTGGCTCGCCGGCGCGGCCTCCCGCTCCTCGGCCCGGAAGACGGTCTCGTCCACCTGGCTCTTGAGGGCGGCGACCTGCTCCTTCATGTAGGACGTCGTGGCGCGCGCGGGGCTGGAGACGCTGTCGATCGCCGCCTTCACCGCCGCCGCGAGCTGGGTCCGCACCGCGGGGTCGGGGATGGCCTCGAGGAGCGCGGCGACGGAGGTGAGCCGGTTGACCATCTGCTCCGGCGGGAGCGTCGCCGCGTAGATCTCCTTCACCTCGTCGAAGATGCGGATCGTGATCTCGTGGTTGAGCTTGCGGTCCTCCCGCACCTCCGCGCTGCGGGCGATCTCCGCCTGCAGCTCGGCGATGCGGGCAGACTGCCGATCCACCTGGGCCTTCACCGCGGACGCCTGGTACGCGCTCCAGGCGCCCAGGGCGGCGATGAGGATCCCGACGAGCTTCTCGATCCGCGTCAACGCGGATCCCCCGTGTGCTGGCTCGGCCATGGGCGCCTCGCAGCCCGGGTGGGGCGGGCGCCGCCGCTGGACGGGCCCGACCACCGCGGGTCGATGCCCCCGTGATCGGCCGCGGCGCCGGCGCGTGACGCCCTGGACCCTCCGGGGATCCGCGGCGGAGGCCCCCGGGCCGCGTCAGCGCTCGGCGACGTCCACCACGTCCCCACCCGCGTCCACGAGCTCGACGCGCAGCGGCATCTTCCCCGCGGCGTGCGTCGAGCAGGAGAGGCAGGGGTCGAACGCGCGGATGCCGGCCTCGACGCGGTTCAGCATCCCCTCGCGCAGCTTGCGGCCGTCCACGAAGTGGCGGGCGATCTGCGCCACGGTGCGGTTCATCGCCAGGTTGTTCTGGCCGGTGGCGATGAGGAGGTTCACGCGCGTGAGCGTGCCGCCGGGCTTCACCTCGTAGTCGTGGAAGAGCGTCCCGCGCGGCGCCTCGCAGGCGCCGACGCCGCGGGTGCGGTTGCGCATCGCGACCGCCTGCACGTCCGGCGAGAGGAGGTCGGGCGCGCCGAGGAGCTGCTCGATCTTCTCGAGCGCGTACAGGATCTCGATGAGCCGGGCGTAGTGGTAGTGGAAGGAGGCGAGCACGGCGCCGCGGCCGAGCTGCCGGAACTCGGCCAGCTCCTCGTCGGCGCGGGGGGTGCCGCAGCGCGTGGCGACGTTGAGGCGCGCGAGCGGGCCCACGCGGTAGACGCCGCCCGGGTGGCCGAGCGGCTTGTAGTAGGGCGACTTGAGGTACGAGTCGGGCTCGACCGCCTCGCCGATCCACCGCTCGTAGTCGGCGGGGTCGAGCTGGTCCTGGAGGATCTCGCCGGTCTCGGAGACGAAGCGCAGCCTCCCGTCGGTGTGATCGAGCAGGCCGTCCTGGTCCACCATCCCCATGAACAGGGTCGGGAAGTTCCCGAAGGTCCGCGCCTCCTCCTGGTGCTCGGCGAGGACGCGCTTCCACCAGGCGAGGGTCCGCTGCGCGATCTCGAGCGCGTCCTGGAGGCCGGCCCGGATCCGATCGCGCCCGTCCTCCGTGAGCGGCCGGGCGACGCCGCCGGGGGTCGCCCAGGCGGGGTGGATGCGCTTGCCGGCGACGATCTCGATGACCTGCTGGCCCCACTTGCGCAGCCGGATGCCGTCGCGGGCGATGTCCGGGTGCGTCTCGGCGAGCGCGAGCACGTTCCGGCGCGCGGGCTCGGCGTCGTAGCCGAGCAGGAAGTCGGGCGACGAGAGGTGGAAGAACGAGAGCGCGTGGGACTGGACGAGCTGCCCGAGGTTCACGAGCTTGCGCAGCTTGCGGGCGGGCTCCGGGATGTCCACCGCGAGGAGGGCGTCCGTCGCCTTGGCCGAGGCGAGGAGGTGCGAGACCGGGCAGATCCCGCAGACGCGGGCGGTGATCACGGGCATCTCGCGGAAGGACCGCCCCTCGCAGAACTTCTCGAAGCCGCGGAACTCGACGACGTGGAACCGGGCGTCCTGCACGGCGCCCGCCTCGTCGAGGTGGATGGTGATCTTGGCGTGCCCCTCGATGCGGGTGACCGGATCGATGACGATGCGCTCGCTCATGGCTTATCCGAAGATGGCCTTCCCCGCGAACGACGGGACGCGGCCGGCCAGCGCCTCGAGGAGGAGGGTGTGGATGAGGTCGGGGGCCGGCGGGCAGCCGGGGAGGAACGCGTCCACCTTCACGACGTGGTGCAGCGGCAGGACGCGATCGAGCAGCCTCGGCAGGATGCCGGGCTCCTCAGGGAGCTGCGGGTGGAGGTCGCGGGGGTCGCGGTAGGCGCGATCGAGGACCGGGAGCGCGGTCCCGAGCGCGTTGCGGATGGCGGTGACGTTGCCCGTCACGGCGCAGTCGCCGAAGGCGACGAGCATCCGGGTGTTCCTCCGCACCGTCCGGAGGACGTGCAGGTTCTCCTCGTTCGCCACCGCCCCCTCGACGAGCGCCACGTCCACGTCCTCGGGGAACACCTTGCGATCGGCGATGGGGCTGAAGACGAGGTCGATCTGCTTCGCGAGGTCGAGCAGCCGCTCGTCCAGGTCCAGGAAGGACATGTGGCAGCCGGAGCAGCCGCCGAGCCAGACGGTCGCGAGTCGAGGACGTATCATGGACCGGTCATCCTGAGCGGAGCCGCGGCGAAGCCGCGGCGGAGTCGAAAGATGCGGGGACGCGTCACCTGCTCCATTGCTTCTTCTCCCGCGCGTTCCTGATGTAGGTGAGGAAGTCCTTGTTCTTCCGGACGCCGGTCGCCGCCTTCTCCTTCTCGAACAGGGCGCCGGTCGGGCAGACGTTCACGCACTTCCCGCAGCTCGTGCACGTGTCGCTCTTGCCCCAGGGCTGGGCGAGGTCGGTGATCACGCGGGAGAGGATCCCGCGGCCGGCGACGTCCCAGGTGTGCGCGCCCTCGATCTCGTCGCACACGCGGACGCAGCGGGTGCAGAGGATGCACCGCGCGTGATCGAGCACGTAGCGCGGGTGGCTCGCGTCGAGCTCCGTCCGCGGGTGCTGGTACTCGAACCGGACGTGGTCCAGCCCGACCTTGCGCGCCACGTCCTGCAGCTCGCAGCTCCCGTTCGCCACGCAGACGGCGCACACGTGGTTCCGCTCGGCGAAGAGCAGCTCGACGATCTGCCGCCGGTAGCGCCGGAGGCGCTCGGAGTCGGTCGTGACCTCCATGCCCTCGACCGCCTCGGTGGTGCACGCGGGGAGGAGCTTGCTCGAGCCCTTCACCTCCACGAGGCACAGGCGGCAGGCGCCCACGTCCCCGAGGCCGTCCAGGTGGCAGAGGGTCGGCAGCTCCACGCCGTTCTCGCGCGCGACGTCGAGCAGGCTCTGGTCCACGCCGGCCGAGACCGGCTTGCCGTCGATCTGGAGGGTCTTGACGGTCATGGGGTCGCTCGCTCGTGCGCCGCGGCGGGGCGCCCCGGCGGCGCCGCCTCGGCCGGGGCGGACATCGCGCACACGCCCGCGGGGCAGCGGCGCTCGACCACGTGCGCGAGGTACTCCTCGCGGAAGTACCGGATCGTCGAGACGACCGGGTTGGGCGCCGTCTGGCCGAGGCCGCACAGGCTCGTGCTCCGGAGCAGCTCGGCGAGCTCGGCGAGCCGATCGAGGTCCTCGAGCTGCCCGTGGCCGCGCGTGATCCGCTCCAGGATGGCGTGGATCTGCACCGTGCCGGAGCGGCACGGGATGCACTTCCCGCACGACTCCTCCCGGCAGAACTCGACGAAGAACCTGGCGACGTCCACCATGCAGGAGCTCTCGTCCATGACGATGAGCCCGCCCGAGCCCATGATCGTGCCGACCTGCTGCAGCGACTCGTAGTCCACCGGCAGGTCGAGGAACCGGGCCGGGATGCAGCCGCCGGAGGGACCGCCGGTCTGGGCAGCCTTGAACCGCCGGCCCTCGGGGATGCCGCCGCCGATCTCGTAGATGATCTCGCGGAGGGTGATCCCCATCGGCACCTCGATGAGGCCGGTGTTCTCGATCTGCCCGGCGAGGGCGAACACCTTCGTGCCCTTCGACTTCTCGGTGCCGATCCCGGCGAACCACGCGCTCCCGTTCCGGACGATGGCGGGCACGTTCGCCAGCGTCTCGACGTTGTTGATGAGGGTCGGGTGGCCCCAGAGGCCCGAGGTGGCCGGATAGGGCGGGCGCGGGCGCGGCGTCCCGCGGCTCCCCTCGATCGAGGCGATGAGCGCCGTCTCCTCGCCGCACACGAACGCGCCGGCGCCGGTGCGCACGTCGACGCGGAAGTTGAAGGCCGTGTCGAGGATGTGCGCGCCGAGGAGGTTCTGGCGCTCGGCCTGCTTGATGGCGGCGCGGAGGCGCTTGATGGCGAGCGGGTACTCGGCGCGGACGTAGACGTAGCCCTGCTCGGCGCCGACGGCGTAGGCGGCGATCGCCATGCCCTCGAGCACCTCGTGCGGATCGCCCTCGAGCACGGAGCGGTCCATGAACGCGCCCGGATCGCCCTCGTCGCCGTTGCAGACCACGAACTTCCTCGCGCCCTGCTCCTTCGCCACGGTGCTCCACTTGAGGCCCGTGGGGTAGCCGCCGCCCCCGCGCCCGCGCAGGCCGCTCCGCGTGATCTCCTGGATCACGTCGGCGGGCTTCAGGTCGGTGAGCGCCTTCTCGAGCGCGGAGTAGGCGCCCGCGGCGATGCAGCTCTCGATGTCCTCGGGGTCGATCGCGCCGGCGTTGGCGAGGACGATCCGCGTCTGGCGGGTGAAGAACGGATCGCCGGCGTGCGAGGGGAGGTCCGCCGGCGGCCCGCCCTCGCGCGCGTGCGCGCGGGCGATCCGGTCGGCCTTCTCCGCGTCCACGTCGAGGTACAGGTGGCTCCGGGCGACGCCGCCCTGGTTCCACGCGACCTCGACGATGGGCCCGCGCTGGCACAGGCCGCGGCAGCCGGTCGGGTACACCTCGGTCGCCTCGGCGAGCCCCTCCGCCTTCATGCGCTCCCGGAGCGTCGCCAGGACCGCGTCGCCCCCCACCGACTCGCAGCCGAGGCCGCTGCAGACGGAGATGCGGCAGCGCTGCGTCTCGCGGGCCGCCTGGCGCCGGGCGGCGATCTGCTCGAGCGAATCCCCGGTCATGGCCGCCACCTCTTCGCGCGGGCGACCGCGCCCGCGGGCGTGAGGCCCCCGACCATCTCCTGGTCGTAGACGAGGGCCGGGGCGATGCCGCAGGCGCCGACGCAGCGGGCCACCACGACGGAGACCTTCCCGTCCTCGGTGGTCGTCTGGCCCTTCGCGAGCTGGAACTCCGTGCGGAGCGCCTCGTGGATCTCGCCGGCGCCCTTCACGTAGCAGGCGGTGCCCATGCACACCGTGCAGGTGTGCTCGCCCTTCGGCTTGAGCGTGAAGTGGTTGTAGAAGGTCGCGACGCCGTAGACGCGCGCGGGGGGCACCTTCAGGCTCCGCCCGATGTGCAGGAGCACCTCCGGCGCGAGGAACCCGTACAGCTCCTGCGCCGCGTGCAGCACCTCGAGCAGCGCGTCCGGCTGGAACTGCTGCCGGCGCATGGCGGCGTCGAGCATCTTGAGCCGCTTGTCGCCGCCCTTGGGAGTGGTGACGGCCTGTTCGGCGCTCATGCGAGCATTCTCCACCGCCGGTGGGGCCGCGTCACGCGCGTTGCGCTCCGGGTGCACGTCTCCTGCCGAGGCGCAGGATCTGCGGCTGCGGAGGATCGACTCAGCGTGCGCCGCGGTCTCAGCGCCAGGCGCCTGGCCGGGCGTAGACCCAGGCCAGCGGGACCTCGTCGAGGAAGGCGCCGGCGACCGGGCTGCGGGTGCCGAGGGCGGCCCAGATCTCGAACTCGTCCTGCCGCGGCCCCCCGGAGATGGGGACGACCGCGAGGTCGCAGTCGTCGAGCGAGGCCGCCACCGTGAGGTCCGGGCGGACCCGGCGATCGGCCGCGTGGACGGCGAGCGCCGCGGGTGGCGTCGCGGCCCAGCGGATGCGGGCGCCGGTCCGGGCGCGCGCGGAGATCTCCTCGAGGAGGCGCGGCGAGAGCTCGCCCTGGCTGCGGGGGAGGCCGCGCGAGGCGGCCCCCGGCGCCCCGCCCGCGAGCTCGCCCCAGCTCGCGCCGAGGTCCGGCCAGGCGTGGAGCGAGGCCACGAGCCCCGGCAGGATCGCGATCGCCGCGAGCGCGAGCCGGATCGGTCGCGCGTGGGCCGGCCAGAGGG
>JAEYZK010000465.1 GCA_023428085.1 Pseudomonadota bacterium | reverse complement strand
CGCGGCGTGCGCGCGCTGCGCCCGCCGGACCGCGAACGCGGCGCCGACCGGGATCGCGAGGAGGAGGAGCGCGTGGCTCGCGGGCGGGATCCCGGAGCGCGGGGCCGCGAGCGAGGCGGCCCAGGCGGCCGCCAGCGCGGCGCCGAGGCCGGACACGGTGGCGAAGCCGAGGAGGCGCCTGCGGTCGAGCCGGGTCGCGTCGCGGGCGAGGCCCTCGAGCGCAGCCAGGAGGACGAGGGCGAGCGCGAGCAGCCCGACGGCGGCGCCGGCCGCGAAGACGAGGAGGAGCGCCGACTCGAGCGCGTCCGGCCCGGACAGCGCGGGAGGGTAGGCGCCCGCGAGGACGAGGACCGGGACGGCGATGGCCCACGCCTCGGCCGCCACCATGGCGAGGGCGACGGCCGTGAGCAGGTAGAGGGCGTCGGGAGGGCGGACCGCCGGGCGGCCCAGCGCCTCGGCCGGGATCTGGTCCTCGGGCGCGGGGACGATCGCGCCGCGCGCGACATCGGCCGAGAGCCGGTCGGCGAGCGCTTCGACCCGCTTGCGGGCCGCGGCGGCCTCCTCCTCGAGTCCGGCGATCCGCGCGTGGACCTGCGCCCACTCGCGCACGGCGGACGGCCCGTCGAGGCGCTCGAGCGCGGCCGCGCCTGCGGCGCCGTCGTGCGCGGGCGGCGTGGCGGGGAGCAGCGTCGCGCGCACGTCGGTCCCCGCGAGCTCGACGAGGAGGGGGAGCCGGGAGCGTGGGAGCGGGAGCGCCGTCTCGTACCGCGCGAGCCGCGCCCGCAGGTAGTCGGCGAGCGGGACGTGCGCGACGACGGCGCTGCGCGCGTCGAGCGCGGCGCGGGCCCACGCGCGGCGGATGGGCCGGAGGCGCGGGACGTCCGGGCGGCGGAGGCGCGGATCGGGGGCGAGCCCGAGCCACGAGCGGAGTCGCCGGAGGGGCGGGAGCGCAGGCTCGCCGTGATCGCGAGGGCCGTCGGTCACCCTCTGCCAGGTAAGCATCCGGGCGAGCGGTTGATCGGGAGAAAACGGGGCGCGAAGAGGTCTCCGGCGGGCCGTGCGGCGGGCTGGTACACTGGGGCGGATGCCGGACTCCGCCGCCTCGCGCTGGACCCTCATCTCGGTGCTCTTCTCCTCCGTGCCGCTCACGCCCGCGCTCGCGGCGACGCTCCACGAGGCCGCGCTCGACCTGTACCGGCGGGACGACGCGACGAGCGCGGTGGCGGGCGATCTCGTCACCGGCAGGGTCGTGAACCTCAGGAAGACGCTGCAGCTCGGCGGGATCAGCGGCCCGGCGTTCGAGGCCAAGCTCGAGACCGAGCGCGGCAGCGGGACCGTCCGGTACCTCCTCACGCGCCAGGGCCTCGAGCTCATGGGGATCGCGGAGCGGGAGGTCCGGCGGCCGCAGTACCTGAATTGAGGGGGCCGGCGGCCTTCGTGAACGCGCCCGGGCCAGAGGCCCGAGGCCCAGTCCGGCTGCCCCTCGGGCTGGGCTCGTTCACGGGAGGAGGATTCCCGATGGGGCGCGGCGCCTCCGCGGGATGCCCCGCGCGGCACCTCGGCCCACCTTGGTTCCGGAGGAGGGGGGGACGAATGGGATTGAAGCGGCTCCTGCGCTTCGGCGCGGTGGGCGCGTCGGGCGCGCTCGTGAACCTGGGCGCGCTCCACCTCTTCGCCGGCGTGCTGCGGGTTCCGGAGCTCGCCGCGTCCGCGCTCGCCATCGAGCTCAGCGTCCTGTGGAACTTCATCCTGCACGATCGCGTCACGTTCCACGACCGGCGGAGCGGCACCTGGCCCGCGCGGGCCGCGCGCTATCACGTGGTGAGCGCGATCGGCGTCTCGCTGCAGCTCGGGATCTTCGGCGCCGCGGTCCTCGCCGCGGCGCAGGTCGGCCGCGACGGGCTCGGCGTCGCGCGCTATCCGGTCCAGGCGGCCGGGATCGCGCTCGGCTTCGCCTGGAACTTCGTCGCGAGCAGCCGCTGGGCGTGGACGCACGCGCACGACCACGCGCGCGCCGCGCCGCGCGGGGCACGCGGCGCAGGGGTCCGGCTGCCGGCGGCGCTCTTCGCGGCCCTGCTCGCCCTCCACGTGGCGCCGCTCTGGCTCGTCCGGTGGATCCCGACGCAGGACGGCCCGCTCCACGTCGAGAACGTCCTCGCGCTGCTGAAGGCCGGAACGCCCCTCCTCCGCGAGCATTACCTCGCGAACTGGGGGCCCCAGCCGAACTGGCTCACCCAGGCCCTCCTCGCCCCGCTGCTCGCGATCTTCTCGCCGCAGGTCGCCGAGAAGGTGGTGCTCACGGGCTACACGCTCCTCCTGCCGCTCGCGTTCCGGACCGTGCTCCCGCGTGGACGGCGGGGCTGGTGGGCCGCGCTCGCGGTCTTCCCGTTCGTGCACTCGTACCCGTTCCACATGGGGTTCTGGAACTTCTGCTGGGGGCTCGCGCTGGCGTTCCTCACTGTCGGTTGGTGGGTCCGCGCGCGCGGCCGGCTCGGGCCGCTCCAGATCGCCGGGATGGCCGTGCTCGGGGCGTGCCTCTACCTCGCGCACGCGGTGGCGTTCGGCGCCGTGGTCGCGATCGTCGGCGTGCTCTGGGCCGTGCGGGCCGGGCTCGCGTGGTCCCGCGCCCGCCGCGCGCCGGCGCGGCGCCGCGCCGTGGTCCGCGGGTACCTCCTGCGCGGCACCGGGTTCGCCCTGGCGATGGCGCCCGGGCTCGCGCTCCTCGCCTCGTGGACGCTCGCCCACACCGATCGCGCGGAGGCGCGGATCCCGTTCGTCGAGCTCCTCCTCAAGCTCGCCGCCGGCTACGCCCTCGTCGCGATCGACCGGCGGGAGCTCTTCCTCGCCGCCGGCGTCTCGGCGGTGCTCGGCCTCGCGCTCGTGCTCCTCGTCCGCCACCGGCTCCGCCGCGACCGGGGCGAGCGCCGGGTCGTCCCCGCGGACGGCTGGCTCGTCGCGGCGGCCACCTTCGCCGTCCTCTACTTCGCCATCCCCGACGTCGCGGCCGCGGGCGCGCACATCTCGGACCGGAACGCGCTCATCGCGTTCCTGTGCCTGGTCGCGTGGCTGGCGGCGCGCGCCGCGCCGCTGCGCCTCGTGCGCGGGACGAGCGTCGCGCTCGCGACGCTGGCCGTGGCTGCGCTCGGCGTCCGGTTCGACAAGCAGCGGGTCCTCTCGGCGCACGTGGACGAGTACGTCTCGGCCGCGCAGGCGGTGGGCCAGGACCGGGTGCTCCTGCCGCTCGCGCTCGCGCCCGGGGGGCCCAGGGACGAGCACGGGCGGCGGCTCGGGTACCGGATCAAGCCGTTCCTCCACGCCACCGGCTGGATCGTCGCCGCGAACGGCGGCGTCGATCTCAAGAACAGCCAGGCCCAGACCGATCACTGTCCGGTGAAGTTCCGGCCCGATCGCAACCCCTTCACCACGATCGCCGCCTCGCTGGGCCGCATGGAGGGCGTCCCCCCGTGCGTCGATCTCCGGCTCGCGCCGCCGATCGGCGGGCCCGACTTCGTCCTGGTCTGGGGCGCCACCCGCGAGAACCTCCGGACGCCGTGCGGCGCCGCGCTCGCCGCGCACCTCGCGGCGCGGTACGAGCCGGTGTTCCTCTCGGAGCCGCGCGGGCTGCTGGAGGTCTGGCGGCCGCGCCCGCTCACCGCGCTGCGCGGCCCGCCCCGGTGAGCGCGCCCGCTCAGGGGCGCCCGACGCCGTCGACCCGCGCGAACGCGCCCGCGACGCGCGGCAGCGCCTCGCCGCCCGGCGCCTCCACCACGAACGACGCCGCGGCGGCCCCGAGCCGCGCCGCCTCGGCGGCCGGCGCGCCCTGCGCGAGGGCGAACAGGAAGCCGGCGGCGAAGACGTCGCCCGCGCCCGTGGGGTCCACCTCGCGCGTCGGGTAGACGCCCACGGCGTGGACCCGCCCGCGCTCGTGGACCTCGCAGCCCCGCGCACCGCGGGTGAACGCGACGATCGGCACCGCCCGCGCGAGCCGCGCCAGCAGATCGCCCTGCCCGCGGAGGTCGTCCTCGCCGACGATCACGACGTCCACCGCCGCGAGCAGGGCGGGGGCGGGGTCCCACGGCGGCTGGACCACCGCGCCGTCGGGGCGGACCCGGCGGAGGAGCCCCTGGGCGCAGAGCCCGGTGAGGCGGGCCCGCACCGCCGCGCGGAACGCGGCGGGATCGACCTCGTCGAGCACGGGGACGAGGTGGAGCACGTCGGGGGTGCGCCAGGCCTCGGGCAGCGCGGCCACGTCGAGGGCCGCCGCCGCCGCCTCGACCCGCTGCACGCGGGTCCCGTCGGGGTTGTACTGGTTGTGGAAGCGGGTCGTCGCCGCGGAGGGGACGGTGCGCGCCTCGATCCCTGCGAGCGCGCCGGCGGGGAAGTCCGCGGCCGCGGCGGTGAGGACCCGCGCCGCGCCGCCGAGCGCGGACCACGCGCGCGCCGCGTAGAAGGCGGGGCCACCCGGCGTGAACCCGCCCGGCGCCCGGTCGAGCGCCACGTTCCCGCAGACCAGGACCGCGGGGCCGCGCGGGGGCCTCACGGCCGGAGCTCCAGCACGCGCGCCCGCCGGACGCCCGCGGCCTCGATGGCGGTGGTGGTCGGCACGTCGTACCAGGCGAGCTCCGTGACGCCCTCCCGCGGAGCGTAGGTCCGGCAGGCGTCGCCCGCCAGCACCCGGACCCCGCGCCCGGCGAGGGCCGCGAACCAGCGCAGCGCGCCCGCGGCGAGGCCGCGCTCGTAGAAGACGTCTCCGGCGAGCACCACCTCGACGCCGGGCAGCGCCTGGCCGAGGGCGTCGCCCCCGCGGAAGCCGACGGCGACGCCGTTCCGCTCGGCGTTGAGCGCCACCGCGACCTCGGCGAACGGGTCGCGATCGAGCGCCAGCACCTCCGCCGCGCCCGCGCGCGCCGCGGCGATGGCGACGAGGCCGCTCCCGGTCGCGAAGTCCGCCACGCGGCGGCCGCGCACGAGGGCGGGGTGGTCGAGCACGTGGCGCGCCAGGGCCTGGCCCCCCGCCCACGGGAATGCCCAGTACGGCGAGTCCTCCCACGCCGGCGGCTCCTCCAGGGCCGCGCGCCAGAGCTCGTGCATCTCGCTCGCCTGGAGGAGGACGAGCTCGGGCGCGAGCGGCACGGGCGCGGGCCGCGTCCGGGCGAGCACGAACGCGCGCAGCCGCTCCGCGTCCCCCGGCGCGCCCGCCGAGGAGGGCAGGTCCTGCGGAGCAGGCCCAGGGGCGGTCATGTAGGCGATCCTCGCAGCGGCCCCGCCCGTCCCGCGTCCGCCAGCTTGCGCGGCCGCGCGGGGAAGTACGACGATGCGAGCCGGAGGGACCGCTCATGGCGACGGCACGACCGCACGACGAGCGCCGCCGGTTCTCGCGGATCACGTTTCACCGGCCGGCCACCTTCCGCGCGGGCGCGACCGCCACCACGGTGGGCGTGCTGGACGTCTCGCTCAAGGGGGCGCTGCTCGAGGTCCCGGGCGGCCTGGCGGCCGAGCCCGGCGTCCGCTGCTCGGTCACCATCCACCTCGACGCCGGACAGGCGGTGATCCAGCTCGACGGGGAGGTGGCCCACCACCGCGGGATGAAGCTCGGCGTCCGCTGCACGTCGATCGACCTCGAGAGCGTCGGGCACCTCCGCCGCGTCGTGGAGCTGAACCTCGCCGAGGAGGCCCTCCTCGACCGCGAGCTGGCGACCTTGATCGGCATGGACGGCTGAAGCGCTCCTGCCCCTCAGCGGCCGCGCCGCGCGCGGAGCTGCGCGATCGCCGCCCGCGCCCGCTCCGCGTCGGGGGTCCCGGGCGCCGCCTGGATGACGCGGCTCCACGCCTCCTCCGCCCTGTCGAGGTCCTCGAGGCCGGCGTAGGCCACCCCGATGTTGAACAGGCTCTGCCGGTGATCCGGGTCGAGGCGGTTCGCCTTCTGGAAGTTCGCGAGCGCCTTGTCGAACTGGCGCAGGGCCACGTACATGACGCCCTGGTCGGTGATCACGTCGGGATCGTCCGGGCCGAGCTGGAGGGCGCGCTCGTAGGCCTCGATCGACTCCTGCGGCCGGTCCCCGTCGAAGTAGGCGTTGCCGAGCGTGACCCAGGCGCGGCGGTCCTTCGGGTTCGCCTCCACGAGCCGCTTCGTGGCCGCGATGTGCGCGTCGAGATCGGGCGCGCCGGCCGGGGGCGCAGCCGCCGGCGGGGGCGCGCCCACGCCGCCGATCGGCGCGGCCACGACCGGCTCGGGCGGGCGGAGGAGCCCGCCGGCGCGGCCGATCTGGAACGTGAAGAGCGCGATCACCAGGCCGATCGCGAGGCCGACGGCGCCGCCGAAGAGGAAGTCCTTGGTCACGATCAGCGCTCCCGGGTGCGGAGGGGGACCGGCCCGAGCAGGGTCCGGAGGAACGAGGGCATCTGCGCGGCGAGCTCCTCGGAGAACTGGAGGCCGGCGCGGGCCGGCGGACCGCGGGTCGCCCACGCCACCGTCGCGGCGCCGCTCGGCTCCACTCCCAGCTGCGGCGGGCGCAGGCGCACGCGGACGAGCTCGCCCTTGCGGAGCGGGGACGCCGCCACGACCCGGCACCCGCCCTGCGACAGGTCCTCGGTCTCGAGGGTCTCGACGCGCCCGCCGGCCCCGAGCTCGACGGGGATCCGGACGGCGTAGCGGAGGTAGACGCGCGGGTCGGAGGGGTTCACCGGCCCGCATGATGGCCGGGCCGCGGCGCCGGCGCAACCGGACCGCGGCCCCGTCGCAGGCGCCCTGGCTACCGCCCCTGGAACTTCGCGATGCCGCGCTCGACGGCGTCGACGAGGTACGGGCGGAGGTCCTTGGCGCTGATGATCCGATCCAGCGACCCGACCCGGAGCGCCCGCTCCACGGTGTGGACGGCGTCGAACTCCTCCGCCACCTCCCCGACCTTCTCGGAGCGGACGGCGGTCGCGATCTCCGCCAGGCGCAGGCGCGAGCCGCTCGCGCGGGCCGCCTCCTCGGCGGCGACGACGCGGGGATCCTTGCGGGTCCGGGTCTCGACCTCGCGGGCGAACACCGTCGCCGCGGCCGGCGCGCCGCCGATCACCGAGGCGCGGGCCCCCTCGACCGCCACCACCTCGATGTCCTCGCGGAGCGCCTTCGAGAAGACCACGAAGGCGCCGCCGTGGTAGCGCGACACCACGCAGAAGACGAACGGCCCCTGGAAGTTGACCACCGCGCGGCCGATCTCGGCGCCGTACTCGAGCTGGATCCGGCGCATCGACTCGGGGGAGCCGTCGAAGCCGGAGAGGTTCGCGAGCACGACCACCGGCCGGACCCCCGACGCCCCGTTGATCGCGCGGGCGAGCTTCTTCGAGGACATCGGGAAGAGGGTCCCGGAGCTCCAGAGCTCCGGCCCGTCGGCCGGGACGAACTCGAGGCGCGGGAGCGGCCGGGCCTCGATGCCGAGGAGGCAGACCGGCCAGCCGCCGAGGTGCGCGTCCCAGACCACCGACGTGTCGCCGCCGCGCAGGTCGCGCCAGCGCTCCATCGACGGGTGGTCCTGGTCGATGACCGCCGCCATCACGCGGCGGATGTCGAACGGCTTCTTGCGGTCCGGGTTCTTCTCGGCGCTGAAGATGTCTCCCACCGTCTCGAAGCCGGCGCCGCCCTCGGGGCCGTGCGGGGACGTCCGCACGTCGCGCTCGAACGGGTCGCGGGTCGGGGCGCGGCGCGGGAACCGCTCGCCGGGCGCGACGTAGGTGTGGTCGTAGTGCCGGAGCAGGATCTGCACGCCGTCGGCCAGGGAGTCGGCGCGGTACTGCGCCTGGCCGTTCGGGCCCATGATCCGGTCGTAGCCGCCGATGCCCTGGTTGTCCTCGGCCGACACGCTGCCGGAGTAGTCGAGCGCGTCCTTGCCGGTGAGCACCATCGCCGAGCCCGCGCACATCACCAGGATGCCCTTGGTGTGCATGAGCATCGTGGCCTCGGCGTTCCAGTACGGCTGGCCGCCGACGTTGATGCCGCAGACGACGACGTTGATCTCGCCGCCCCCCTGGGTGAACTCGATGATCCGGCGCAGGACCTTCGAGATCCAGTCCATGTTCTCGGTGCCGCTCTCCATCGAGATCTTGGCGCCGGCCGAGACCGCGAACCACTCGACCGGGATCTTCAGCTTCTCGGCGAGATCGAGCCCGGCGAGGATGCGCCGGCACTCGGGCTCGGCGAGCGAGCCCATCGCGCGGCTCGGATCGCTGAGGAGCGCGACCCGCTGCACGCCCTCGGGGTAGCGCTTCGTGAAGCTCTTCACGAGCCCGACCACGATGTTGGCGGCGTTCTTCCCGGGCGGGCGGTCCACCGGCACGAGCGCGTCGCCGGAGGCGTCGAGGTCGTGCTCGACGAACTCGCCCGGCGGGACGCCGGTCTCGGCGTCGGCGGTCGGGGCCAGCATGCGCGCGAGCTCGAAGGGGTGCGTGAGCCCGCGGCGCTTGAGCTGGATGACGCGCTGCTGGTACTCGCCGAGCGGCTCGAGCGGCCGATCGGTGGGCACGTCGAACCGGATGGACACGCCGCTGCCGGTGGTGTGGACGCGCAGCAGCGTGCTCCGCAGGGCGCCGGTGAAGGGGTCCGGCACGCGCACGTCGATGAGCACCACCTCGAGCCCGAGCCCCTCGGTCTGCGGGGCGAGCCGCTCGGCCAGGCTGCGGATCTCCTCGCGGGAGAGGAGCAGCGGCGGCTCGACGGTGAGCAGCACCCGGTTCCACTCGAGCCGCTTGTCGGGCGCGCGGTGGGCCTGGAAGCGGCGCATGCCTGCGAGGGCCTCCTGGAGCATCCGCTCCAGGTGGGGGAGCTGCACCACCTTGCCGGCCGCGTCGCGGACCGGCGTGAGGTCGCGGACCTCGGCGACGGCGAAGAGCCGCTCGTCCTTGGGGTTGTCGCGGGCCACGCCCTTGTAGAGGAACACGTCCTCGACCGAGGGGAGCCGCTCGAGGTCGAACTTGGAGAGGCGCCCGAGCTGCATCCGCCGGAACAGCATCGGGTGCACGCCGCGGTACCGGGGGTCCTCGGCGAAGTCGCCCGGGCCGCCGCGGAAGGTGAAGTGCTCCTGGCTCGAGTTCCGGCCGAGGCCGTGGCCCGGGAACGCCGCCACCACCGCGGCGCGGCGGACCGGGCGCGCGAAGCCGGCGCCGCCGAGGGCGGCGCGGAGCCGGGCGGCGTGCTCGTCGTGCGAGCCGGCCGGGACGGGGCTCCAGAGGTACAGCTCGAGGGCGAGCTCCACCTCGGACGGCGCCTCGGCGGCGAGCCGGGCGAGGATGCGCGCCGCGGCCTCGAGCTCGGTGACGAGCGCGAAGCACGCGTGGAGGCGGATGCGGCGGCCCTCGCTCGCGTACTCCGCGATCGCGCAGCTCACGCCGTCCTCGACGCGCGTGGTGACGGGGCCCACGGGCGCGATCCGGTAGTAGCGGCGGAGCAGCGTCTCCACGAGCCGCGAGCGGAGCTGCGGGGCGGCGCCGGCCATGCGCTCGACGAGGAGGGTCGCGAGCGGCTGCGCGCAGGCGACGAGGCGCGAGATCACCGCCTCGCGCTCGGCGTTCTTCGCCGTGGCGAGCGCGGCGAGGTCCTTCTCGGCCTGCACGTAGGCCGCGGCGCGGGCGGCCTCGAACAGCGGCTGGTCGAACCGCTGGTAGCGCAGCTCGCTCGCCAGATCGGCGAGCGGCGCGTGCAGCTCGCGGCCGAGCTCCGTGAGCCGGTCGAGCAGGCGCCGGGTCTCGGGCCCCCGCTCGTCGAGCGCCGGCGTCTGCGACGCGAGCCGGCGCTCCAGGATCCCCAGGATCGGGGCCATGGGCTCCGCGGCACGCTCGTGGGCCTTCTGGATCCGGAGCAGCGCGTTCTCGAGCTCGGCGCCGGGCGCCTCGAGCGCCACGCCGTAGTGCGAGAGCGCGCGGCGGAGCCCCTCGACGAAGCCGGCGGACAGGCCGGCGCCCCGCTCGCCGGGCTCGTGCAGGTACCGCCAGAGCTCCTCGAGCGGCGGCTTCGGGAGGGCGACGCCGTCGCGGTGCGGGGTCCGGCTGAAGAGCGACTGCACGTCCACGAAGGCGGAGAACGCCGCCTCCTCGGCGGCGAGCACCTGCGGGTCGTCGCTCACCACGGCGGCGGTGAGCTCCGGCCACGCGGCGGCGAGCTTCTTCGCCTCGGGGGGGCTGACGTCGAACCCGAGCAGGACCCGGCGCAGCTCGTCGAGCGCGGCCAGGTACCGCTCGCGCGGGGTGGCCGGGGGCGGCGGCGCGGGCGCGCGCAGATCGAGCGGCGCGCGCGGCTCGGCGGCGGGCTCGGCGTCGTCGGGATCGAGCCGGAGCAGCGGGGCGCCCGCGTCCACCTGGCCGTTCGCCACGGCGACGATCTCGCGCACCACGCCGGCCGACGGCGCGGTGACGGCGATCTCGACCTTCATCGACTCGACGCGGGCGACGGGCTCGCCCGCGGCGACGCGCTGGCCGGGGTGGACCGGGATGGCCACGACCACCGCCGGCACCGGCGAGACCACCAGGCCCGCCGGCTCGCGCTGGATGGCGTGCGGGACGCCGTCGATCTCGACGAGGTGCCGGAGCCCGTCCACGCTGGAGAGCACGCGCGTGCGCTGGTCGCCGATGACGAGGCGGCGCTCGCGGTCGGCGAGCCGCTCGACCTTCACGTCCACCGCGGCGCTGCCCGCGGGGACGACGCGGTAGGTCGCCGGGCCGGTCTGGCGGACCTCGATCCGGAACCGCTGCCCCTCGTAGCGCAGCTCCGCCACGCGCCCCGACGACGGGCCGACGCGCGGCCGCCCGCGGCGGGCCTCGGCGAGGAACGTCGCGCGCTCCAGCGCGAGCTGCCGGTCGTACACCTCGAGCGCGGCCGCCACGAGCGCCACCTCGGGCCGCGCCCCCACGAGCCGCTCGCCCCGGGCGGCGAGGCGCGCGATGGCGCCGTCGCCCGCCGCGCCGGCGAGGACCTCGGGGTGGGTGCAGAGGGCGGCGATCCACGCCTTCGTCGTGCCGCGGCCGCCGACCAGCACGTCCGCGTCCTCGAGCCCCTGCGCGAGGCGCGTGAGCGCCTGGCGCCGGCCGTCGGCCAGGGCGACCAGGGTCGCGACGCCCTCGCCCGGCGCGCAGACGTCGCCCTCGTCGAGCTCGGCCTCGACGCGCAGGGAGGGATCCGCGGGGAAGCGCAGGCGCTCGACGCGCCCCGGCGCCGCGCGGAGATCGCCGTCGGGATCGCGGGGGACGATCCGGGCGCAGACGGCGTGGGCCGCGCCCGCGGCGAGCGGGGCGGCGGCGCCGCCGACCGGCGCGCCTGCGGCGATCGCGAGGGAGAGGCGCACGAGATCGACGGCCGACACCGCCTCGACGGCCGGCGCCGTGGACCCGCTCGGCTCGACGCCGGCGAGCAGCTCGCGCCCGTCCTCCTGGAGCACCACCTGCACGGCCGCGACGCCCACCCAGCCCGCCGCCTGGCACGCGCGGAGCGCGAGCGAGACCGCGGACTTCTCGCGCTCGGACCACGCCTCCGCGGCGCAGCTCGCCGCGACGGCCACGAGGGTGTGGACCTCGAGCTCGGGCACGCCCAGGCCGATGGCGCGGGTCCGCCCCTCGGCGTCGCGCGCGACGATCACCTCGACGCGCCGCGCGCCGGGGGGGAGCGTCGCGCCGGCGAGCGCCACGCCGAGCTCGCGCGAGAGGGCGCCCAGGCCGGCGCCGGAGGTCTTGCGGAGCGCCTCGGCCGCGGGGCCGACGAGGCGGACGCCGTTGTCGGCGCACCAGGCGGCGACCTCGATCCGCGCCGCCGCCGGGAGCTTGCCGATCCAGACGGTGTCGGGGCGGGCGGCCGCGAGGGCGTCGCGCCGATCCGCCGCCTCGTGGGACTCGTCCGCGTCGCGCAGGAAGGCCGCGTGGCGCTCGGTGGGGCCGTGGACCGCCACGGCCGCGGTCGCCTTGCCGAGCCGGGTCAGCTCGCGGATCGCGCGGAGCACGCGCCGCCCGCCCTCGCCCATGTCCACCACCACCACGCGGCCCAGCCCGTTCGCTTCCCGCATCACGAGGACCCCTTGTCGATTGTGTTGGCGGCGCCGTGCGGAGGACACCGTCTCCGTATGGCGGAGACGGGCGGCTCACGCGCGCAAACGTGGGGCTCCTCAAATCAGATGGAACGGCCTGGCGCAAGGGAGAGTGGGGCCGCCGCGCCGTCCTGTCGCGCCGCACTCGACGCAACGCGGCACGGGGGAGCCCGCGACGTGCGGAGGCGCGCAGGCGCGGCGGCGGCGCGGCCTGCGGGTGAACGACGCGCGCTGCGCTGCGGCGGGGGTGCGAGCGGGCGCGCGCCCGGCCGCGCACCCGCCGTACGAGGAGGGTGCAGCCACACTCCTCGCGGCGGATCGTTCACGAACCGTGACGCCAGCGGCTTCACCGGCGGGACGGCTGACCGCGGGTGCGTGGAGTCACGCGTCGAAGCAGTACGCCACGAGCTGGCCGGGCGCGGCGGTGCACGCGTCGCGGAGCCGCGCGAGCGCCTCGATCGGCAGGGGCGCAGGCGCGCTCGAGGGTCGCGCCGCGAGGCCGCGGAGGATCGCGTCGAGCGCCTGCGGGCGCAGGAGGAGGAACACCTCCTCGTCCGTACCCGGGAGCACATCGAGGCTGGACACGGCGTCCTCCGGATCCTCGTGCAGGACCTCGGAGAGCGCGTCCCACCCGAGCCGCACGTCCTCACCTTGGAGGCACAGATCGTAGACGGCGTCGTTGTGGAGCTCGGTGAGCGTGGCGCCCTCGGCGAGGAGCTCGCCCAGGATCGCGAGGAACGGGCGCCGCGAGCGCGCCGCGATCCGGAACGCCTCCGAGAACGGCCGCCGGCCCGTTGCGCTCCAGGCCGGGTAGCGCTCGCCGAGCAGCACGGCGAGCTCGACCACGCTCATCGCCCGGATCCGGGCCGCCAGGCCCCAGTCGAATCGCTGAAGGTACTCGGTACCCATTGCGAGTTCGCTCCGACCATCCCCCCTGCCGGTCCGCGACAGTCGCGCTGGACCGTGATCCTGGGACAGGAGAGCACGCCGGGGGGCCCCATGTCGAGGGGCAACCGCCCTTCGTTTGACACCGTTCCGGGCGCTTCTTAGGTCGATCGATGTGGGCACGACGATCCAGGAACGCCTCCGCGGGAGCGGCATCCAGCCCTCGGCCCAGCGCGTGGCCGTGGCGGAGTACGTGCTCGCGACGGACGCCCACCCCACCGCCGAGCAGATCTGGTCCACCGTGCGCGCGCGCTTCCCGGAGATCTCGCGCGCCACGGTCTACAACACGCTCAATCTGCTCGTGCACAAGGGATTGCTCCGCCAGGTGCAGCTCGCGGAGGGCCGGATCGGCTTCGACCCGAACCTGGCGCCGCACCACCACTTCATCGACGAGGTGACGGGCCACGTGCACGACGTGCCCTGGGACGCGCTCGAGGTGCGCCGCGTGGAGGCGCTCCGCGGCCTGGAGGTGCGCGAGTACCAGGTCGTCCTGCGCGGCCGCCGCGCGCGCGCCAAGGGCGGCGGCGCGGGCTCGACGTCCGCATGAGCCGGCGCCCAAGTGGGACCTCGCGCCGGCCGAGGCTCCGGTTAGACGGAGTCTAGACCCGGACCGCCCCCCAGGGGGCAACCAAGCGAGGAACGATCATGCCGAATCTGAAGGGGTCGAAGACCCACGAGAACCTGAAGGCGGCGTTTGCCGGCGAGTCCCAGGCGAACCGCCGGTACCTGTACTTCGCGAAGGTGGCGGACGTGGAGGGCTACCCGGAGGTCGCGGCCAACTTCCGCGAGACGGCCGAGGGTGAGACCGGCCACGCGCACGGCCACCTCGACTTCCTCAAGGTCGCCGGCGATCCGGCGACCGGCCTGCCGATGGGCGACAGCACGCTCAACCTGAAGGCTGCCATCGCGGGCGAGACGCACGAGTACACGGACATGTACCCGGGCATGGCGAAGACCGCGCGCGACGAGGGCTTCGCCGAGGTCGCCGACTGGTTCGAGACCCTGGCGAAGGCCGAGAAGTCTCACGCGGGCCGGTTCCAGAAGATGCTGCAGACGATCTCGTGAGGCAGGCGTCCCCGCTCGTGGTTCGACAGGCTCACCACGAGCGGACGAGCGAACACCGCTCGCCCTGAGCTTGTCGAAGGGCGAGCGGAGAACGTGATGGCCCCGGCGCGGCTCGCCCACGCCGGGGCGATCCGTCTCAGATCCCCTCGGCGTCGGAGGCGAGATCCCCGGCGCTGCGGCTCTTCCCTTCCTCCTCCGCCTTCCGGAACTCCTCCGGGTTCTGCTCGACGTCGCGCCGAGCCGCCTCGGCCTCCTGCGCGACGTCCGCCTTGCGCAGGTGCTCCTCGACGCCGGCGCGGTACTGCGCGTCGCCGCTCCGCGACCCCTCGCCCTCGTTCTCCGGCTCGCTCCTCGGCTGCTCGGTCTCCGCCATGGTCCGCCTCCTCTCGCGCGCGTGCGCTCAAGACCAAGTTGCGACGCGGGCGCGGTGGGACAACCGAGCCGTGCGCGGCCCTCCGGTCGGGCGCGCGGACGCCGCCTGCACGCCCCCACATGGGCCCCCGACGAGGGCCTTCGAACGGGCGCGCATTCGTGACTACGGCAAGGCATGGCCGACAACGAGAGCGAGAGGCGTTCCCTGTCCCGCGGTGAATGGGCCGCGGTGATCCTTGCCGTGGTGGTCGTGGCCGTCGCCGCGTGGGTGCTGCTCCGCAAGCCCGAGCCGCCGGCGCAGCCGCAGCAGACCGCGGCCGTCGTCGCGCCTGCGGACCAGGCCGACGCGCCCGTGGCGCCGGTGAGCGACCCGGACGTGCGCGCGGAGCTCGAGAAGCTCGGCTCGGACCCGGCCTACCGTCGGTGGCTCGCCCAGGCGGACGATCTCGTCCGCCGGTGGGCCGTCGTCACCGACAACCTCGACCACGGCGAGAGCCCGCGCAAGGCGCTCGAGCTGCTCGCGCCGAAGGGTTCCTTCCAGGTCGTGCAGCGCGGCGCCAGGAGCTACGTCGCGCCCTCCTCGTACGCGCGGTACGACGAGTTCGCCGGGGCGGTGGACGCGATCGACGTCGGCGCGCTCGCCGGCGTGTACCGCACCCTCCACCCGGCGCTCGAGGCCGCGTACCGCGCCCTCGGGTATCCCGGCGGCTCGCTCGACGCGGCGACGTCCCGGGCGCTGCGGCGGCTGGAGGGGGCGCCGATCGCGGAGGGAGAGGTGGAGGTGGTCCCGGACGGCGGCGTGTTCCTGTACGCCGATCCGAAGCTCGAGGGCCTGGGGCAGGTCGAGAAGCACCTGCTGCGCATGGGCCCCGACAACGAGCGGCGGATCCAGGCCAAGGCGCGCGCCGTCCGCGAGGCGCTCGGCCTGGCGACGGAGCCGGCGGCGGCGAAGTGACGGTTCGTCACGAAGCGGCGCGCTGGCGATCGGACCGAGCGCGGCGCCTGCCCGACCGCGCTCGTTCCCGGGCCCCGGGTCCGAGGAGGAGGTCCATGAACCACGTCTGCCCCTGGTGGCTCGGTCCGGTCCTGGCGAGCCCGCTCCGGAAGCTCTGGCAGGACCCGCGGCGCATCCTCGCTCCGCACGTGCGCGAGGGCATGACCGTCCTCGAGCCGGGGCCGGGCATGGGCTTCTTCACGCTCGAACTCGCGCGGCTCGTGGGGCCCGCGGGCAGGGTGGTCGCGGTGGATCTGCAGGAGCGGATGCTCGCCGGGCTCCGCCGCAGGGCGGAGCGCGCCGGCCTCCAGGACCGGATCGAGGCGCGCCGGGCCTCGGACGAGGGGATGGGGATCCACGATCTCGCCGGCCGGGTGGACCTGGTGCTCGCGTTCGCCGTCGTCCACGAGCTGCCGGACGCAGGCCGGTTCTTCGCCGAGCTCCAGCCGGTGCTCGCGCCTGGCGGGAAGGTGCTGGTGGCCGAGCCGCGCGGTCACGTCGCGCCGGAGGCGTTCGAGGCCACCCTCGGCGCCGCGGAGCGCGCCGGCCTCCGCCGCGCTCCGGGGCCGCAGATCGCCGGCAGTCTCACGGCGCTGCTGGGGTGACCCGCGCCGCCGGCCGCGGCAGGCGGATCGCCAGGATGGTCGCGAGGAGGAGCACGCCGCCGCCGACCACGGCCGGCGGGAGGACGCCCATGTCGCGCGCCTCGGAGAGATCCGAGAGGCGGCCCACGCCGGAGAGGAGCAGCCCCCCGGTCGCGACGAACGCGGAGAGGAAGGCCACCACCTTCCCGGAGTGGCCGGGGAAGGCGTCGGTGGCGAGCGCCATCGCCGTGGGATAGACGCCCGCCAGGGCGGCGCCGAGCGCCACGACCGCGGCGAGCGTCACCCCGGGCGTCGGCGCGACCGCCCACAGGCCGCCGAAGAGGAGCACGAGCGCCGCGGACACGGCGAGGAACCGGAGGTGGCCGATCCGGTCGGCGAGCTTGCCGACCACGAGCCGGACCGCGGTGAGCGTCCCCCAGAAGATCGAGCTCATGATCGCGGCGGGCACGGCGCTCCCCGCGGCCCGGCGCGTCCAGTAGGTGGAGATCCAGGTCCCGATCGACATCTCGATCGCGACGTAGAGCAGGAAGAGGAGCCCGCACAGCCAGAGCGCGCGGCGGAGGAACAGATCGCCGGCGGGCGCCTCGGGCGTGGCGCGCCCGGCGCCGACCTGCTGACGCCCGAGCGCCGCGGCGACGGCGACCGGGAGGAGCGCCGCCGCGACGAGGGCGGGGCGCCAGCCGAGCCCCTGCCCGAGCGCGAGCTGCACGACGAACGGGGCGATCACCGCCCCGATCCCGTAGAAGGCGTGCAGCAGGCTCATGCCGTGGCCCGAGTCGCTGTCGCCCGCGTGATCGGCCTGGAGCGCGTTGACGCCGACCTCGTACCCGCCCCCGCCGAGGCCCGTCACGACGGCGGTGAGGAGGAGCGGCCAGAACGAGGGCGCCAGCGTGTAGCCGATCAGGCCCACGGCCAGGAGCGCGCTCGCCACGAGCACGAAGCGCTTCTTGCCGAACCGATCCGCCAGCGGCCCGCCGAGCAGGCCGACGATCAGGAGCCCGATGAACTGCCCGGCGCCGAGCAGCCCGGCCCGCCAGTCGGACATCGGGATCTCGTGCTGGATCGACGGGAGGATCGGGCCGACCACGCACTGGGCGTAGCCGAGGGCGACGAACGCGAGGTACTGGGTCGAGCGGAGGGAGCGCGTCATGAGGTCCCGCGGTGATAAACCCGCGGTGGGCGGACGGGCAAGAGGCCGTCCGGACCCGGGCGTGCGCAGCGTGTGGGCTGAGGGCGGAGCGGGCAGAGCGTGGGCGAGGCGGCGCGCCTTCGGGAGCGCCGCGGCACGGGCTCGGGGCCCCGGCTCGCGCACGGGCTCGGGATGAGGTTCTTCGGCGATCATGCCCACGACGAGGACCCGCGCGCGGTGGCGGACGACGTGGCGCGCGCGCTGCGGCGTGCCGCGCGCCTGCCCGCCGGGATCGAGCGCCACGCCGCGGTCGCCGCCGCGCTCGTGCGCGC
>JAEYZK010000330.1 GCA_023428085.1 Pseudomonadota bacterium | reverse complement strand
CGGGGGCGCTGCTCGGCGCGCTCGCGCTGCTCGCGCGGACGGCCCTCCGGCGCCGCGCGCGCTGACCCGCCCCGCGTTACCTCTGGCCGGTGCGCGCCCGCCTCAAGAGCCTCCGGAGCGACGACATCCCCGACCTCGCGGCCTGGGCGCCCCCGGACCCCGAGGTCTTCGCCGTGCCGCTCGTCCTCGAGGTCGGCGTCCTGGGCCAGCGCGGGCGCGAGCGGTTCGAGCTCCTGGCGGTGACGCCGCGATGGCTGCTCGAGCGCCACGGCGAGGACGGCGCGGTGCTCGGGCGCGGGCTCCTGGTCGTGTTCCGCTGGGACCACGCCCGCGTGCGGCGGTTCCTCGCCCGGCGCGTGGAGGCCTGCTCCGGCCGGACCTGGCCGGACGTCGCCCGGCAGGTCTCGCGGATCGCCGAGTGGGAGGGCGACGCGGAGAACGTCGTCGGCCTCGAGTAGTGGACGCGCGCGGGGGCGCCATGCCAGGCTCGCGCGCATGCACACCGCCCGCCGCACCCACGGCTTCGGCGAGTCGGTCATCCGCGGGATGACCCGGCTCGCCAACGCGCACGGCGCGATCAACCTCGCCCAGGGCTTCCCCAACTTCCCGTGCCCGGACGTCCTCAAGGAGGCCGCGGCCCGGGCGATCCGCGAGGACGTGAACCAGTACGCGATCACCTGGGGCGCGCGGCGCCTGCGCGAGGCGATCGCCCGCAAGTACGCCGCCTGGTACGGGCTCGCCGCCGATCCCGAGGAGGAGGTCACCGTCACCTGCGGCGCCACCGAGGCGATGGCCGCGACCCTGCTCGCCCTCGTCGATCCCGGCGACGAGGTGATCGTCTTCGAGCCGTTCTACGAGAACTACGGCCCGGACGCGATCCTGTGCGGCGCGGCGCCGGTCCACGTCCCGCTCGCGCCCGACGGGCCGCTGGATCTGGATCGCCTCGCGGCGGCGTTCACCCCGCGGACCCGGGCGATCGTCGTCAACACGCCGGGCAACCCCTCGGGCCGGGTCCTCTCGCCGCGCGAGCGCGCGGGCATCGCCGCGCTCTGCCAGCGGTTCGGGGCGTACGCGGTCACGGACGAGATCTACGAGCACATCGTGTACGAGGGCGCGCACGTGCCCCTGGCCACGCTCCCCGGCATGCGCGAGCGGACGGTCACGATCTCCGGCTGCTCGAAGACGTTCGCCGTCACGGGCTGGCGCATCGGCACGATCGTCGCGCCGCCGCCGCTCACGGCCGCCATCCGGAAGGTCCACGACTTCCTCACCGTCGGCGCGCCCGCCCCGCTCCAGGAGGCCGTGGCGGCGGCGATGGAGGCGCTCGGCCCCGACTACTACGCCGGCATGGCGGAGGCGTACCGGCGGCGGCGGGACCTGCTCGTCGGCGCCCTGCGGACGGCCGGCTTCCGCTGCGTCCCGCCGGAGGGGGCGTACTACGTCCTCGCCGACTACTCTGCGCTCTCCGACGACGAGGACGCCGCGTTCGCCCGCGCGCTCGTCACGGAGCGCGGCGTCGCCGCGGTGCCCGGGTCGAGCTTCTTCGCGCGCCCCGACCCCGCGCGCCGGCTCGTCCGGTTCGCCTTCTGCAAGACCGACGACGTCCTCGCCGAGGCGGCGCGGCGGCTCGCGCGCGCCGGCCGGTGACCGCGCGCGGCGAGGCACCTGCAACGCTTCGGCGCTGCCGCGCGGCGAGCCGGGGGGACGCCCCGGCCCGCGCGCGGCCCCGGGTCACTCCTCCGGGACGATCGAGATGGCGTCGACCTTCGGGTTGTCGGCGCCCGTCCTGAGGAACTGGATCACCACGCGCCCCTCGGTGTCGGCCGTGGTGCTGAACGTCCGCGCCACCGCCCGTCGCGCCGCGCCCGCCTCCGCGAAGATGTCGAAGTCGCTCAGCGCCGTCGCGCCGTTGATGGTCACGCCGAAGCTCCGCAGCCCCGCGGCCGAGAGGAAGTTCTCGGCGAAGTAGAGCGTGACCGACTGGGCGCTGCCCGCCGGGAAGCCCGGGATCGTGTACGTGAACTCGCCGTACCGCTCGGACTGGAGCACCGCCTGGGGAGGCACGGTCCCGGTCAGGAGCGAGGTGTCGATCGCCC
Source organism: Pseudomonadota bacterium (assembly GCA_023428085.1). Classification (GTDB taxonomy): domain Bacteria; phylum Myxococcota; class Myxococcia; order Myxococcales; family Anaeromyxobacteraceae; genus Anaeromyxobacter. Next base: position 1,562 of record JAEYZK010000330.1, on the reverse strand, counting down.
CGGCGATCGCGTACGTGGCGCCGCCCGTGGCGTAGACGTCGGCGACGTAGTCCCCGGTGTCGCCGCCGCCTGCGTTGATGAAGATGGGCCCCTCCCCGTCCTCGAACGTGGCGGTGACCGCCTGCGGCCCGGTCATCGTCACGACGCAGGTCGCGTCGGTGCCGCTGCAGGCGCCGCTCCACCCGGTGAAGCTCCCGCGCCCGCTCGCGGCGGCGCTGAGCGTGACCGTGGTGTCCCTGTCGTAGACCACGCTGCAGAGCGTCCCGCAGTCGATCCCCGCGGGCGTGGACGTGACCCTCCCGCTGCCGAAGCCGGCCTTCACCACCGTGAGGCGGGGCGGCGCGGGAGGCGCCTTGCACGGCGCGAGGAGGGCCGCGAGGACCGCGGCGTGCGCCGCCTTGGGGGCTCCGTTCGCGTCGAAGAGGAGCGGGTTCTGCGAGCTGCGCCACGAGTCGCTGTCGCGCACGCCCCACGTCGTGAGGCCCACGCAGCGCGGCACGGCGCGGCAGTCCTCGATGATGCCCGTCCACCAGTCGGTCCGCGCGTCCGCGTTCTCGACGTCGAGCTCGGTGATCGCCACGTCCACGCCGAGGTCGGCGAACGACTGGAGGGTCTGGCGGAAGTTGGCCGGGTAGGGGCTCTGGGTGTTGAAGTGCCCCTGGAACCCGACGCCGTCGATGGGGATGTCGCGCTCCTTGAAGTCGGCGACCATGGCGTAGACGGCCTGCGTCTTGGCGTGGGTCCAGTCCTCGATGTTGTAGTCGTTGTAGTAGAGCTTGGCCGCCGGGTCGGCCGCGCGGGCCGTCTGGAACGCCACCTCGATCCAGTCGTTTCCGGTCTGCTGGAGGTTGGAGTCGCGCCGGGCGCCGCTGTCGCCGTCCACGAAGGCCTCGTTCACCACGTCCCAGTGGACGATCTCGCCCTCGTAGTGGGCCAGTACGCCCTGGATGTGCGCGATCATCGCCTCGCGCAGCGCGGTGCCGCTCAGGGCCTGCATCCAGGCCGGCTGCTGCGAGTGCCAGGCGAGGGTGTGGCCGCGGACGCGCTTGCCGCGGGTCTTCGCCCAGTTGAAGACGGCGTCCGCGCCGGTGAAGCTGAAGTCGCCCTGCTCCGGCTCGGTGGCGTCGATCTTCATCTCGTTCTCGGCCGTCACCATGTCGAACTCGCGGTTCGCGATGGTCGCGTACGCGTCGTCGCCGATCCTGCCCGCCGCGATCGCCGCGCCGAAGTACCGGCCCGACAGGGCCGCGGCCCCGGCGAGCGTGCTGGGCGCGGGCGAGGGGCACCCGTCATCGTCGTCCCGACCGCCGGAGTTGCACGCGGGCAGCATCGCGACCGAGAGCGTCACTGCAAGTGCACGAAGAGCAGAACCCGACATCTGGCGTCCTTCCTGTGGGGGTGACGGGCCCGAGCCTACCCGCTCACGGGCTCGAGGGGAACGGCGTCTGATTCGATCCAGATGGGGACGGATGTGGGGCCTGCGCGCATGCGCGCGCCCACGCTGCGATCGCGGGGCGGCCGCCCCGCGCGCTGCGCGGTCCCGCTCGCCCCGCGCGCTACGC
>JAEYZK010000194.1 GCA_023428085.1 Pseudomonadota bacterium | reverse complement strand
GGCGTACGGCCCACGCTCGGATCCGCGCCCGCTCATCCTTCGACAAGCTCAGGATGAGCGGCTGCTCGAGATGCGCTCCACCTCGCCTCAGGGAACCCAGGAGGCCGATTCCTTCACACTCTCTCAGCTCCGCGGCTCCAGCGCCGCCGCCTTCTTCGCCTTCCAGGCGTCGATGGCGGCCCGGATCCTCGGCATGGCCGCGCGCGCGGCCTCGATGCCGGCCTGCATCGTCTGCTTCTTCTTCGAGAAGTCGAGCATGCCCACGCCGCCGACCTTGGGGGCGATCACCACGTCGGCGTTCCCGCGCAGGTGCTTCATGCTCTCGGCGCACATGATGTTCGTGGTCTGGAGGAGCACGTCCATCACGTTCCGGATGTTGGTGTTCCCGACCTCCTCCGAGATGTCCACCGCGACGACGAGGTCGGCGCCCTTCTCGCGGGCGACGTCGCCGGCGAGGTTGTTCACCACGCCGCCGTCCACGAGGATCTTGCCGTAGTGATGGACCGGCTCGAAGACGCCGGGGATGGCGGACGACGCGTGCACGGCCTTCGCGACCGAGCCCCGGTCCATGACGACCTTGCTCCCCCAGTTCAGGTCGGTCGCGACGGCGTAGAACGGCAGCTTGAGCTGCTCGATGTTCCTCGCCTTCACCTTCTCCGTCACCCACGCCTCGAGCTTCTCGCCCTTCGCGTACCCCATGCCCATCACCGTGTTGAGCAGGCGGAAGTCGAAGATGTCGTCCTGGGTGAGCTGGAACGCGGTCCACTCGAGGTCGAACGAGTCGCGGTCGCTCGCGTAGACGGCGCCGATGAGGCTGCCGACGCTGGTGCCGACGACCAGGTCGATCGGGATCCGCTCCTGCTCGAGCACGCGGATGACGCCGATGTGCGCGAACCCGCGCGCGGCGCCGCCGCCGAGCACGAGCGCGACCTTGGGCTCGGGGATCTTCACCGGCTCCGGCGCGGGCGCGGCCTGCGCGGGCGGCGGGGCCGCGGCGGCAGGCGCGGTCGCGGGCGGCGGGGCGGTGCCGGCGGTGGCGCAGGCGGCGGCCGCGGAGCCGAGGACGAGCAGGGCGGCGAGCGAGGCGGGGAGGCGCATGATTCCCTTCCGATCGTTCGAGGGCGCGCCCGATTCTAGCCCAAGGGGCCGCCGCAGTCCCCCGCGCCCCCCGGCCCGGGCGGCAGCCGCAGGAAGCCGCCGAGCCAGAGGTCGTCCGCGGGGTCGGCGAAGCGCTTCAGCCCGGCGCGCGGGAAGAAGGTCAGCTCGCCGAAGACGACCGCGCCCTCCACCGCGTACAGGTCCACCCGGACGAACGGGAACCCGGCCGCGAGCGCGCGCGCCCGGTGCACGAGCGCGGGGAGCGCGGCGGGCCGCGGCGCCGGCCGGTCGGGCGGAGGGCGCTCCAGCCCGAGCGGGAGCTGCTTCCAGTCGAGGTCGTACATCGCCTGGCGGTGGTCGTCGCCGCGGCCGGAGTGCACCTCGACGAACCGCGGCTCCCCGTCGAAGCAGAACAGCTTGTAGTCCTCGGGCGGCGCGCCGGCCGTCCCCAGCCAGCGCTCGCACACGATGCGCCGCGGGAGCCCGTAGTACGGCCACTCCCGGTCCTGCCGGCCGAACTCCTGGCGCATCCACCCCCGGAAGCGCGCGCGCGCCGCCGCCGCGTCGAAGGACGCCTTGTCGGGGCAGAGCACGTTGAACCCGCTCCCGTGGGTCGCCTTGAGGACGAACGCGTCCGGCAGCGCCGCGAGGTCCAGCTCGTCGAACGCCCCGTGCACCCCGAGCAGCTCGTTCAGCACCTCGGGGCCGCACCGCGCCTCGACGAACCCGCGCACCGCCAGCTTGTCGCAGCAGCCCGGCGCACGGGGATCACGCCAGTGGAGCTTCAGCCAGTTGATCTTCTCGTTGAAGGTGCGCGGGCGGCGCAGGTCGGGCGTCCGGCCCAGGACGAGCTCGTGGCGCCAGCGGAGCTGGAGCTCGTCCGGCACGAGGCGGCTCAGGACCCGATCGACCACGAGGTGCCGGCGCACCCACCGGCCCGCCCCCCTCCCGCCGCCGTCGCCGACCTGTCCCATGGCCGGGAGGCTAGCCTGGATTCGACTGGATCAGCCGGAAAATTGACCCCTTGGACTCGATATCGCATCGTCGGGCGGCATGTCCCACGTCATCGAGTCGATCGAGCTCATGCAGGTCCTCACCGAGGCGGAGGACATCGCACGCAGCGTCAACCAGAAGCCGACCAGCGCCCACCAGCTCCTCGCCTTCTTCACCGTCCCGAACCGCGCGGAGATCCTGCTGCGCGAGCGCGGCATCGACGAGGACCGGATCCTCGAGGTGATGACGCACGCGCCGAAGGAGCCCGAGGGCGTCGCCCGGGATCTGCGCGACCGGGCGCGCGAGGTCGCGGCCGGCGTGGGCGCCCCCGAGGTGGACTGCCTGCACCTCCTCATCGCCATGAGCCGCGTCCGGTCGGCGGCGGCGCACCAGCTCCTCGGCGCCTGCGGCCTGCAGCTCGCGACGCTCCGCAACGTCGCCCTCTCCTACTTCACCGCCCGCATGCCCCGGCGGCTGAAGGAGGTGCAGCCGGTCCCGGTCGCGCGCGGGGCCGCGCCCCAGCCCGCTCGGCCCGCCCCGCGCGCCCCCCCGGTGAACGAGCCCGCGCCCGAGCCCGAGCCGGCGCCCGGAAGCACGCTCGAGGCC
>JAEYZK010000193.1 GCA_023428085.1 Pseudomonadota bacterium | reverse complement strand
GGCGTACGGCCCACGCTCGGATCCGCGCCCGCTCATCCTTCGACAAGCTCAGGATGAGCGGCTGCTCGAGATGCGCTCCACCTCGCCTCAGGGAACCCAGGAGGCCGATTCCTTCACACTCTCTCAGTCGTCCGCGTCCTCGTCGCCCTGGGGCGGCGCCCCGCCGGCGCGCCCCTCGGCCTGCAGCCCCCACTGCCCGATCCGCTTCAGGACGGTGCTCTTCGCGATCTGCAGCTCCTTGACGACCGCGGAGCGCCGGCCGCCGTTGCGCCGGAGCGAGAGACGGATGGCCTCGCGCTCGATCTCCTCCATCGTGAGGCCCTTCACCCACAGCACGCTATCGTCCCCGGCGTCGGCGGGGACGGCGCGCGTGTCCTCGAACGTGATCGCGGCGGCGGGGATCGCGCGCCCCTCCCCGCGGAAGAGCAGGGCGCGCTGCACCACGTTCCGGAGCTGGCGGACGTTGCCGGGCCAGTCGTACGCCTCGAGCCGGGCGAGCGCCTCCTCCGACCAGGACAGCCCCAGCCCGCGCGGCGCGGCGCGCGCGAGGAACGCCTCGGCGAGGAGGCGGACGTCCCCCTTGCGCTGCCGGAGCGGCGGGACGGTGATCGGGACGACGCAGAGCCGGTAGAAGAGGTCCTCGCGGAACTTGCCGGCGCGGACCTGGGCCCGCAGGTCCCGGTGCGTCGCGGCGACGATCCGGACGTTCACCGTGATGGGGCGCGACGCGCCGACCCGCTTCACCTCGCCGAGCTCGAGGACGCGCAGGAGCTTCGGCTGGAGATCGAGGGGCAGCTCGCCGATCTCGTCGAGGAAGATGGTCCCGCCGTCCGCCTCCTCGAAGGCGCCCTTCCGCAGCTTCTCCGCCCCCGAGAACGCGCCCTTCTCGTGGCCGAACAGCTCGGACTCGATGAGGCTCTCGGCGATGGCCGAGCAGTTGACGGGGATGAACGGCCCGTTCGCGCGATCGGAGCGGGCGTGGAGCGCGCGGGCGACGAGCTCCTTCCCGGTGCCCGTGTCGCCGAGGATCGTCACCGCCGCGTCGGACGGGCCGACGCGCCCGAGCAGGTCGAACACCTCGCGCATGGCGGGGTCGTTCGAGAGCATGCCCTCGAAGGGCGCGGGCCGGTCCGGCTCGGCGCGCTCCCGCGCCTCGAGCACGACCTCGGCGTCGCCCAGCCGCAGCACGGCGCCGAGCTCGAGCCACGCGCGATCGACGCGGGCGCCGCCCACCCACGTGCCGTTCGTCGAGCCCAGGTCGCGGGCCAGCCACCGCCCCTCGCGCGCCTCGAGCCGCAGGTGGCGCGCGCTGACGAAGGGGTCGTCCACCAGCACCTCGCACCCCGCGTCCTTGCCGAGCGTGATCCCGGCCGCGGGGAGGGGATAGGTGCGCTCGCGCCCCGCCTGGCGCAGCCGGAGGCGAGCCGGCGGGGCCTCGTCCGCGGCGCCGTGGGGGCGGAGCGCGGTGGGCTCCCCGCCCTGGGCGTGGGCCGCGGCGGCGCGCCCGACGCGCGTCAGGTCCTCGTCCGGGCCGCTCGCGGCGCGGAAGAGCGCGCGCCAGGTGCCGAGGGCGATCTCGGCGCCGTCGGCGAGCTCCGCCTCGGCGACCTCGGCGCCGTTCACCGGCGTGCCGCGGCCCGACTGGTCGCGAAGCAGGAACGCCGCGCCGCGCCGCTCGACGACCACCTGCACGCGCGACAGCGTCGGGTCCGGCAAGGAGACGTCGCACTCCGGCGAGCGCCCGATCCGCGTCGCGTCCCCGAGGGCGACGCGGAGGAGCTCCTCCCCGTGGCGAAAGAACGCCAGCTCCGGCATGACGCGCGAGGCTAGTCGAACGCGCGGGTCCGCGGCAACAGGCTTGTTTCCATCCGGCTGTGCCCGGCGCCTTCCCGGGCGCGGGCGCGGGAGAGCGCGGGGGGTCACCCCCGCCCGCAGAGCTCCTCGAACGCGGGGGTGCCGCGGAGCCCCTCGAACATCGCGTCGGCCCGCAGCCACTCGCGGACCTTGTCCGCGTCGAGCGCCACCGCCCGGCGCAGCGCGTCGATCGCGCGCTCGGGCTTCTTCCAGAGCGCGTACAGCGCCGCGCGGTTGTAGTGGAGCAGGAGGTCCTCCGGCGACAGCGCCCCCGCGCGCTCGTAGGCGCGCTCGGCCTCGGCGAAGAAGCCCTTCTGCGCGTAGCAGATGCCGAGGTCGAGGTGGGCCTCGAAGCACTTCGGGTCGAGCCGCGTGACCTCCTTGAGCTGGGAGATCGCCGCGCGGAAGTCGCCCTCCTCCATCTGGAGCGAGGCGAGCTCGTGGCGGGGGAAGGGGTCCGCCGGGTCGAGCGCGATCGCGCTCTCCATCTCCTTCGCCGCCTCCGCGGCCTCCCCCTGATCGGCGAGCGTGAGCCCCAGGTTCAGGTGGGCGTCCGGGTGCTCGGGGTCGAGGCGGATGGCCTCGCGGTACTGGGCGGCGGCCATGTCCTGCCCGTACGAGGCGAGGAAGCAGGCCAGGTTGTAGTGCGCCGTCGCGCTCTCGGGCTCGAGGCGGATGGCGGCGAGGTACTCGGCGAGCGCCTCGCGGAAGTCCTTCTTCTCCGCGAGCACGGTGGCGAGGTTGTCGTGCGCGTGGGCGGACCCAGGGTCGAGCTCGATCGCCCGCCGGAACTCGCGGATGGCCTCGTCGAGCCAGCCGCGATCCGCGAGCTCGATCCCGCGGGCGTTGTGGTCGTCCGACGAGCGGACGGGGTGATCGCGTTTGTCCCGGCTCACGGTTTTTCGGGGAGCTATCTAGCTGGGGTGGGAGGAACATTCCAGGTAGAATCCCGCGCGCATGGGGCGCGGGACCTGGATCGTGATCGGGGCGGCCGCGGCGCTCGGCCTGGGCGCGGCGGTCTGGCTCGCCCGGCCGGAGGAGCCTCGGACCGAGGAGGAGCGGATCCGCGCGCTCCTCGACGGCGCGGCGGAGGCGGCCGCGGAGCGCAAGGCGGACGAGGTGATCGAGGTCCTCTCCCCGCGCTTCGAGGGAGGCGGCGGCGAGCTCGGGAGCGCCACCCGCGACGACGTGAAGCGGCTCGTCGCCCTCGAGCTCCTGCGCGGGCGCTGGGTGTCCGTCGAGCTCCTCGACCCGCGGATCGAGGTGCGCGAGGACCGCGCGCGCGCGGTGGTGGACGCGGTGCTCTCGCGCGCGGCCGGCGCGCGCGGGCGCCTCTCCGACCTCCTGCCGGGCGAGTACTCCCTCCACCGCTTCGACCTGGAGCTCGCGATCGAGGACGGCGCGTGGCGCGTCGTGCGTGGGAAGTGGCGCCCCATCGGGCCCGAGGAGGCCCTGTCCGGGCCCGACGCGCCGGATTGGTGAGCCGGGGAGCCCGGCGTATCCTCGAGGCATGGCCGAGTACACGGTGATCGAGCCCGCGCAGCTGGCTGGCGCGCTGGCCCGCTACGGCCTGCCCGTTCCCGCCAGCTCCCGGGCCGAGCCGCGGGGCGCCATGAACTCCGGCCATCACGTGTGGGCGGGGGGCCACCGCTTCTTCCTGCGCCTGAACGAGCCCCGGGGCGAGGCGGACGCCGAGTCCGGTCTGCGGTTCGAGGCGGAGGTGCACGCGTACCTCCACCAGGCCCGGTTCCCGGTGCCGGAGCTCCGGGTGGCGCTCGACGGACGGCCGTGGGTCGAGGTCGCGGGGAGGCGGGCGACGCTCTTCGCCTACGCGCCCGGCGAGGAGCTCGCGCCCGCGGCGATCACGCCGGAGCGGTGCCGCCGGATCGGCGAGCAGCTCGGGCGGCTCCACGAGCTCGCCGCCGGGTTCCCGGCCGCGCGCCCGAACCCCTACGGCGCCGCCTGGGTCGCGGAGGTCCTGCGCGCGCTCGCTCCGACCGACCCCGAGGCGGCGGCGGTGGTCCCGATGCTCCGGGACGAGCTCGCGTGCGCCCAGGCGCTCCCGGGCGCGCCGCGGGGGCTCGTGCACGGGGACGCGTTCCCGGACAACGTGCTCTGGATCGGCGATCGGGTGAGCGCGATCCTCGACTGGGAGATGAGCGGGATCGACCCGTTCGCGTACGACCTCGGCGTCGCCGTGAACGCGTGGTGCTTCGCCGGGACGTTCCAGGCAGAGCGGGCCCGCGCGCTCCTCGCGGGCTACCGGGCGCGGCGCAGGCTGGAGCCGGAGACGGCCGAGGCGCTCTACGAGTGGTCGCGCTTCGCGGCGCTGCGGTTCACGGTGGCGCGGCTGCGCGGCTACCGGCCCCCCGGCGCGCACGGGCCGACGCCCGCGGGCAAGGACTGGCGCGAGTTCCGCGATCGGCTCGCGCTCCTCCGCGGGATGAGCGAGCCGGAGTACCGGGGGCTGGTGGGGATCGGTGATCGGTAGTCAGTGGTCAGTGGTCAGTGGTCAGTGGTC
>JAEYZK010000170.1 GCA_023428085.1 Pseudomonadota bacterium | reverse complement strand
CGGAGGCGGCGTACGGCCCACGCTCGGATCCGCGCCCGCTCGTCCTTCGACAAGCTCAGGATGAGCGGCTGCTCGAGATGCGCTCCACCTCGCCTCAGGGAACCAGGAGGCCGATTCCTTCACACTCTCTCAGCGGGCCAGCCGCTGGAGCGCGTCGCGGTTCTCGGCCATGCGCGCGGCGACGTCGGCGGCGATCGCGAGCGCGAGCTTCAGGCACGCCTGCGGCTTCTCGGGCTGGAGCTTCACGAACTCGCGGTGCGAGAGCTCGACCACCTCGGTCGGCGCGGCCGCCACCGCCGAGACGAGGCGGACGGTCTTCGCGAGGAGCGCGAGGGCGCCCAGGTGCTCGCCCGGCCCCACGATCCCGAGCTCCTTCTCGACGCCGTCGACGCGCTGGCTGATCCGGACCGCGCCCGACTTCACGATGAAGAGCGACTCGCCGACCATGGCCTCGACGAACAGGGGCGCGCCGGCCGGGAACGCCTTCGCCTCGGCGATGCCGGCGAACAGGCGGAGCCCGATCTCGGTGAAGCCCTTGAAGAGCGCGTTGCGCTCGAGCAGCTCCTGCGTCGTCACCGCTCCCCCCAGCCTTCCGCGCGGTACTGCGCCGCCAGCTCGACGTAGTGCGCCGCCGACGCGCGCAGTCCTGCCAGCTCCTCCGGCGTCAGCGCGCGCTTCACGCGCCCGGGCGCGCCGAGGAACATCGTGCCGGGCGGGACGACGGTGCCGGGCGTGACCAGCGCGCCCGCGCCGACGAAGGCGTCCGGCCCGACCACCGCGCCGTCGAGCACGATCGCCCCGATCCCGACGAGGCAGCGATCGCGGATCGTGCACCCGTGCAGCACGGCCCTGTGCCCGACGGTCACGTCGTCCCCGACGATCGTCGGGTGCGTGCCGGTGGTGACGTGCACCACGGTCCCGTCCTGGAGGTTCGTGCGGGCGCCGATCCGGACGTGCCAGACGTCGCCGCGGACGACCACGCCCGGCCAGACGGACGAGCCCTCGCCGATCTCGACGTCGCCGATCACGGTCGCCCCGTCCATCACGAGGACGGACGGGTGGAGGCGCGGGGCGGTCCCCTTGTACGGCCCGACGGCAGGCATCCCGCGCCGATGCTAGCCCGCGGGCGGGGGGAGGACAAGTTGGGGGCTTCCGGCGGGGCGCAGGTCAGTGCGGACGCCCCGTCGCGTGCTGCAGGGCGTGGACGACGTGCGCGGCGATCTCGTCCACGGCCACCCCGCGGGTGACCTGCGCGAACACGACGGGCCCGGCGCCGCGCATCTTCGCGGCGTCGCGCGCCATGACGCCGAGGTCGGCGCCGACCGCGGGCGCGAGGTCGGTCTTGTTCACAACCAGGAGATCCGACTGCGTGATGCCGGGGCCGCCCTTGCGCGGGACCTTGTCGCCGCCGGCGACGTCGATGACGTAGATCGTGAAGTCGGCCAGCTCCCGGCTGAAGTGGGCCGCGAGGTTGTCGCCGCCGGACTCGCAGAAGAGGAGCTCGGGCCGGTGGAGCTCGGTGAGGGCCTCGAGGGCGAGGAGGTTCGCGGTCACGTCCTCGCGGATGGCGGCGTGCGGGCAGCCGCCGGTCTCGACGGCGCGGATCCGGTCGGGTGGGAGGGCCTCGTTCCGCGTGAGGAACTCGGCGTCCTCCTTCGTGAAGATGTCGTTGGTCACGACGGCGAGCGAGAGCGTGTCGCGGAGCATGCGGCAGAGCGCGAGGACGAGCGCGGTCTTGCCGCTGCCGACCGGGCCGCCGACGCCGACGGTGAAGGCGCGCCGGGCGAGGTCGCGGCGCCTTGGGCGGTCGCGGGCGGCGAAGGTGCCGGGGCCCTCCGCGGGGTCGTGGCCGGCGTGGAGGAGGAGGCCGTGAACGCTCTCGAGCCCGAGGGCTCCTCGGGCTCGGGCGCGGGCTCGTTCACGGGTGCGCGAGCAGGCGGCGAGGTCGAACGTGGATTCCATGTCGGCTCCTTCAGCTCTGGAACAGCCTCGAGTAGAGGCGATCCTGGTGGCCCTGCAGGAGGTCGAGCAGCGGCGCCGACGAGGCGGCCTCCTCGGGAGGGAGGTCGGCGGTGGCCGCGAGGGCGCGCTCCGCCGCCTCCCCGGCGCGCGCGAGCAGGGCCTGCGCCTCGAGCGGCCCCACGACGCCGAGCCGGACGGCGGCGGAGACGAGCGCGCGCGCACCCTGGAAGAGGAACAGCCGCCGCGCGTCCTCCTCGGCGGCGCCCAGCGCGCGGAGCACCGCGCCGAACGCGGGCGCGAGGTGGCCGGGGAGGCGCCGGGCGCGGACCTCGTCGGCGAGGGCCTCGATCGGCGCGCCGAACGCGGCGCCCGCGGCGCGGAGGTAGGCCTGGCCCTGGGCGCGGCTCGCGCGGTTCGCCACGTGGCCGGGCAGGCTCGCGTCGCAGTGGAGGTCGAGCGCGGCCAGCGAGGCGGGGTCGCGGAACGCGGCGCTCACGAACGGGAGCGCGGAGGTGGCGAGGGACCAGGCCGCCTCCTCGAGGACGTCGGCGAGCGCGTCCGGATCGGCCGCGCGGCCGAGCTGCACGGCGGCCTCGAGCCCGCCGGAGTGGGCGAAGCCGCCGGTGGGGAGGGCGGAGTCGGCGAGCTGGTGGAGCAGCCAGGAGGACATTTCAGTTGTCAGTTGTCGGTTGTCAGTTGTCGGTTGTCAGTTGTCAGTTGTCGGTTCTCGAACTGTGAACCGTGAACCGTGAACCGTGAACTCTCCGTCATCCGCCCTAGAACAAGAAGTACCGCTGCGCCAGCGCCACCCGCTCGGCCGGCTCGCACCGGAGGAGCACGCCGTCGGCCCGCACCTCGTACGTCTCGGGATCGACCTCCATCCGCGGCAGCGCGTCGTTGAGCTTCATGTGGCGCTTGCCGATCCCGCGGCAGCCGCGCACCGCCTCGATCTGCTTGGCGAGGCCGTACGCGTGGACCGTGCCGGTCTCGGCCGCGAGGCGCGAGACGAACGCGACGCTGGTCGCGCCGGTGGCCCGGCCGAACGCGCCGAACATCGGGCGCATGACCACGGGCTGGGGCGTGGGGATCGAGGCGTTGGGATCGCCCATCTGCGCCCAGGCGATGAACCCGCCCTTGAGCACCAGCTCCGGCTTCGCGCCGAAGAAGGCGGGGCGCCAGAGGACGAGGTCCGCGAGCTTCCCGGCCTCGACCGAGCCGACGAGGTGGGACAGGCCGTGCGCGATGGCCGGGTTGACGGTGTACTTGGCCACGTAGCGCCGGATCCGGAGGTTGTCGTTCTCGCCCTTCTCCTCGGGGAGGCGCCCGCGCTGGCGGCGCAGCTTGTCGGCGGTCTGCCAGGTGCGCGTGATCACCTCGCCCACCCGCCCCATCGCCTGCGAGTCGGAGCTCATCATCGAGATCGCGCCGAGGTCGTGCAGGAGATCCTCGGCGGCGATGGTCTCGCCCCGGATGCGGCTCTCGGCGAAGGCGAGGTCCTCGGGGAGCGAGGGATCGAGGTGGTGGCAGACGACGAGCATGTCGAGGTGCTCGTCGAGCGTGTTGACCGTGAACGGCCGGGTGGGGTTGGTCGAGGACGGGAGCACGTTGGGCTCGCCGCACACGCGGATGATGTCGGGGGCGTGCCCGCCGCCGGCGCCCTCGGTGTGGAAGGAGTGGATCGTCCGGCCCGCGAACGCCGCGATCGAGTGCTCGGCGTTGCCCGCCTCGTTGAGCGTGTCGGTGTGGATCGCGACCTGGACGTCCTCGCGCTCCGCGACCGAGAGGCAGGTGTCGATGGCCGCGGGGGTGGTGCCCCAGTCCTCGTGGAGCTTCATCCCCATGCACCCGGCGCGGAGCTGCTCCCGCAGCCCCTCGGGGCGGGCCGCGTTGCCCTTCCCGAGGAGGCCCACGTTCACCGGCAGCGGATCGAGCGCCTGGAGCATGAGCTGGGCGTGGCGCGCGCCCGGCGTGCAGGTGGTCGCGTTGGTGCCGGTCGCCGGCCCGGTGCCGCCGCCGAGCATCGTGGTGACGCCGCTCGCGACGGCCTCGAACGCCTGCTGCGGGCTGATGAAGTGGATGTGGCTGTCGATGCCGCCCGCGGTGAGGATCAGCCCCTCCCCCGCGATGCACTCGGTGCCCGGGCCCACCACCATCCCCGGCGTCACCCCGGCCATGACGTCGGGGTTGCCCGCCTTGCCGAGGGCGGCGATGCGGCCGCCCTTCACCCCCACGTCGGCCTTGAAGATGCCGACGTGATCGATCACCAGCGCGTTGGTGATGACGAGATCGAGCACCTCCTCGTCGCGGACGCCGGCCGCCTGGCCCATGCCGTCGCGGAGCACCTTGCCGCCGCCGAACACGCACTCGTCGCCGTAGGTCGTGAAGTCGTGCTCCACCTCGGCGACGAGCGCGGTGTCCCCGAGCCGGATCCGGTCGCCCCTGGTCGGGCCGTAGACCTGCGCGTACTGGCTCCGCTCCATCGTGCGGCTCATCTCAGCCCTCCTCTTCCTGGTGCGCGAACCCGCGGGCGCGGACCGCCTCGAGCGCCGCGCGGCGCCCCTCCTCCGAGACCGGCCCGGTGGCGAGCGCGTTGCCGCCCCGGATGACCCGCGCCCCGGCGATCTCCACGAGCTGCACGGTCCGCGTCTCGCCCGGCTCGAAGCGGACGGCCATGCCGGCGGGGATGTCGAGCCGCCGGCCGTACGCGCGCGCGCGGTCGAACCGGAGGTGGGGGTTGGCCTCGACGAAGTGGTAGTGGCTGCCGACCTGGATCGGCCGGTCGGCGAGGTTCGTCACGCGGAGCGAGATCGCCGCGCGCCCCTCGTTGAGCACGATCGCGCCCGGCGCCGGAGCCACCGCGCCCGGACGCTCCTCCTCGTCCGGCCCCGGCGCGGCGTCGCCGAAGACGGCGAGGTCGGGCACGGGCAGGAAGGAGCCGTACAGGGCGAGCGAGAGGTCGCCGTCGAGCGCGGCGATCGGGTGGTGCACGGTGACGAGCTTCGTGCCGTCCGGGAAGGTGCCCTCGACCTGCACCTCGGAGACGAGCTCCGGGATCCCGGGGAGCACCTGGCGGCGGCCGAGGAGCCTCCGGCCGAGGTCCATGAGCTCCGAGACGCGCCGCCCGTCGCGGATGAGCTCGAGGAGCTGCGTCGCGATGAGCGCGATCGCCTCGGGGTGGTTGAGGCGCACCCCGCGCGCGAGGCGCTTCTGGGCCAGGAAGCCGGCCTGGTGGAGGGTGAGCTTGTCGAGCTCGCGGGGGGTGAGGTTCATGACGGGTCCTCCGAGGCGGGGCGTGCCGCCCCGCCCCGCCGGCTGTGCAGCGGGGCGGCAGCCTTCTGCCGGGGGACGCGTGCGCGTCCCCCGGATGCTGCGCGGGGCCCTGCGCCGTGCTCGCCGCTTCGCGGCTGCGCGCGGCTGCCCCGCGTCGGAGGGGCTGCGCCCCTCCCCCCAGCTTCGCTGGGGCCCCCCTCCGGCCAACGCGAACTCCTGCGAGCGCGGCCGCACCGGGCTCGGGCGCGGGCTCGTTCACGGGAGCGAGGCCGTCGTTTTGCTCCCTCGGCTGCCCGCCGAGGGTATTTGGTTCTCTGCGATCGACTCCCTACGTTCTCGCAAGCCAACACAGGCTGGAGGAACGGCATGGCGGAGAACTCGATGGAGAACGGCGGCAGGGGCGAGCGCATGGCCGAGGGGGTGCGGAGCCAGGCGAGCGCCATGGCCTCGGGCGTGGAGCAGCGCATCGACGATCTCCGCGGCTACGCGGAGGACGCCGGGAGCATGGTCCGCGAGTACGCGCGCGAGCACCCCTGGGCCGCCGTCGGCATCGCCGCGGGCATCGGGTTCCTCCTGGGGCGCTTGCTGTCCCGGACCTGACCGGGGCGGCCAATCTCGATCACGCACGCGGGGTCGCAATGGACACGAACGAGGTGGGCGGTCGGTTGGAGGGCGGGGTGGCGGATCTGCGCGTCGCGGTCCGCGAGCTGAGCGCCGAGGCCCGGGAGGCGGCGTCGCGGTTCGCGGAGGCGGTCGAGCTCGAGCGCCGCATGGAGGAGACGCCCATGGCGGTCCTGGGCGTCGCGGCCGCCGCGGGGTTCGTCCTCGGCGGCGGGCTCTGGCCCCTGCTCCGGCCGTTCCTGAAGTCCGCGCTGCGGACCGCGATCTCGCCCGGCAACCTGCTCGCGATCGGCGCGGCCCTGGGCGCGATGCGCGCGGCGGGTGCGAACCAACCCGATCCCTCCGGGGCGGGCGCCGCGACGCACTGAACGTCATCGTCCACCTTGGGAGAACCTGGCGCGGCGCGCCCCGCCGAGGCGCGCGCTGCGCCCGTGCGCGCGCCCGCGCGAGCGGGGAGGCGCCCGCACCCCCGCCCGTTTGCGCGCGTCATTCGATCCGGGACTCGTGATGGGGCGCCGCATTGACTTGAACTCGGAGCGAAGGCAATCTCGCCTCCGCTCGAGGTGAAAAAACCATGATGGACGTGACGCGGGGCGAGGCGGGCGAGGTGCTCATCCAGGTCGCTGGGACCTTCGACCGCAACGCTGCCAACCGCCTGTCCCTCTGGCTGTCGGAGCTGCCGCGGGCGACGCCGCTCGTGATCGACTTCTCGCGGGTCTCCGACCTGCAGGACGTCGGCGTCGCGGCCGTCGCGCAGCAGCTCGTCGCCCACTCGGGCGTCGCGCTCCGCGGGCTCGGGCGCCACCACCTGCGCCTGCTGCGGTACTGCGGCGTCGAGGTCCCGGGCGGGCGGCAGGACTACGCCGATCGCGAAGCGTAGCCGGCGGGGCGGGGCGGCACGCCCGCTCCGATCACGACACCTTCGAGGACTTCTCGGGCGCGGCGGCAGGCTCCGCCGGCAGCCCCTCGTCGAGGAGCTGGGCGGCGATGGCGATCGCCTTGCGGACCTTGTCCCGCACCTTCTCGTCGCCCTTGATCTTCTGGTAGGCCTTGAAGACGCGCTCCTCGTTCTTGGCGCTCTGCGCCTCGAGCTCGGCCACGCGCTTCGCGAGCTCCGCGGTGCGGGCGTCCACCTCGCTGCGGGCCCCCTCGGCCTCGCCCCGCGCGACGATGATCTCGGTGCGGGCGGACTCGAGCTCCCGCTCGAGCTCCTCGACCCGCTCCGCGGCCGCGGCGCTCTCGGACAGGCGGCGCTCGGCGTCCGCCAGGCGCGCGCGGAGCGCCTCCAGCTCGCCCGTCGCGCGCCGCGCCTCCTCGCGCGCGGTCTTGAGCTCACCCTCGGCCTTGCGTGCCTGCGCGGTCACGGCCTCGACCCGCGCCTTGACGGAGGCCAGCTCCGCCTCGTGCTCCGCCGCCGTAGACTCCGACGCGTCGGCGCGCTGCGCGGCGTCCTCGGCGCGATCGCGCAGCTGCTGCAGCTCGGCCTCGCGCGCGGCGAGGGTGGCCCTGGCCTCGGAGAGCTCGCGCTGGAGCCGCTCGGACGCGCCGGCGTCGGCGGGCCGGGGCGGCGCGGGCGGGGCAGCCGGCATCCTGAGGGTCGTGGCCGCGACGCCCGCCAGGGTGGGGCGGGAGCC
>JAEYZK010000168.1 GCA_023428085.1 Pseudomonadota bacterium | reverse complement strand
AATGGCCTGAAGACGAGTGACCAAGCGGGCGCCGCGGGACGGACGCCCACTGGGCGCGAGAAGACCGAAAGTCATCGAAAAGAGACTTGTCGGTTCGGCCAAGGCGATACCTTCACGGTCCCTGAGCCGCGCCCCGCCGGTCCCGCTGGACGCGGGGGCGGGGGAGCGCTCGGCCGGTATGGACGCCGCGGCCGGAGTCCGGTAGTAGCCATGCGACGCCGCCTCCGGGGAGGGGCGGCGCGCCGGCCCCCCGCACGGATGGCGGCCGGACCGGACGAGGAGATCGCCGCGGATGCTCGAGCAGCTCGTGGAGATGGGTGGCCAGACCCTCCAGTTCGGCTGTGCCTTCGTCTTCCTGGCCCTGCTCCTGTGCGGCTTCGGCCTCCCCATGCCCGAGGACATCATCCTCGTGTCGGGCGGGATCATCGCCTGGAAGGTCTCGCCGATGCGCGAGCTCGCCGAGCACCCCTCGCTCCGCGCCATGCTCGGCGACCCGGGGCTGCTCGCGATGGCGGCCGCCGGTCTGGCCGGCATCCTCGCCGGCGACCTCGTCATCTTCCTCGCCGGGCGCCGCTTCGGGTCGCGGGTCGCGGACTTCCGCCCCCTCCGGCGGATCGTCCCGCCGGCGAAGCTCGAGCAGGTCGAGAAGCTGATGCGCCGGCGCGGCAACCTCGTCGTGGTGATCGCGCGGTTCCTGCCCGGCCTGCGCGCGCCGACGTACTTCACGGCGGGTCATGCCCGGATGCCGGCCTGGGAGTTCCTCGTCCTCGACGCGCTCGCGGCGCTCGTGTCGGCGCCGGTCTGGGTCTGCCTCGGGTTCTACTTCGGCTCCGACATCGAGGCCGCCGCCCGCAAGGCGACCGAGTTCGGCCACTACATCATGGCCGGCGTCGCCGTCTTCCTGCTGGCGCTGGCCGCGCGGTGGCTCCACGTGCGGCGGACCCGGGCGCGCGCGGCGGCGGTCGCGCAGGCGGCGGAGGCGGCCCCCGCGAACGAGCTCCCCGCGGAGCGCGGGGTCCGGCCGCGCGCCAGCGGCGGCGCTGCCGAGCCCTGATCCGGCGCGCGCGGGCTACCGCGCCTCGGCGCGGCCCAGCAGCTTGTTCAGGAAGCGGCGCAGCGGACCCGGGGCGGAGCGCCTCGGCGCGGGCACCCCGTTCGGCGGCGTGGTCGCCACGGGGAACGTGCCGGTGGCGCCCTTGGAGAGCCCGTCGTCGAGCTTCTGCCGGGCCGCGCGCGGGCCGCCCTTCGCGGAGAACGGCGCCTGGACCTGGCGGCCGGTGTTGAGCTCGCGCGCCGTCACGGTGAGCAGGCACTCCGCGCCGAGCTCGAACGAGACGGCGATCTTGACCATCCCGCGCGGGCCGGAGGGGAGATCCGACAGGCGCACGGTGCCGAGGTACTCGCACTCCGACGCCCGCGGGCTCTCGCCCTGGAGCACGACGAGCTCGAACTCCGTCTGTCCGTCGCGCGTGGTCGTGAGCCCGTACTGCTTGCGGGCGGGCAGCGAGGTGTTCCGCTCGATGATCGTCTTCACCCGGTCGCCGGGCAGGCCGATGCCGATGGACATCGGGAGCACGTCGATGAGCACCACGCCCTCCGCGCTGCCGAGCGAGTGGGCGAGCAGGGCCGCGCCGATCGCCACCGCCTCGTCGGGGTGGACGGCGCGGGACGGCGGCTTCCCGAAGAACGCCGCGACCCGCTCGTGCACGAGCGGCATGCGCGACTGCCCGCCGACGAGCAGCACCTCGTCGATGTCGGAGGGCGAGAGGTTCTTGGCGGCCAGCACCTCCCGGCAGACCTCGATGGTCCGGTCCACGAGCGGCGCGACCATGGCCACGATCTCGGCGCGCGAGAGGGTGGCCTCGAGCGAGAGCGGCCGCCCCTCCTTCATGGCGAGGAAGGGGAGCTGGACGGGGAACTCGGTCCGCTCGGAGAGGGCGCACTTGGCGCGCTCGGCCGCGTCCACGAGGCGCGAGAGCGCCACGCGATCGCCCGAGAACGCCTCGCCCTCGTTCTCCTTCCAGGCCTCCAGGAGGCGCTCGACGATGCGGGCGTCGAAGTCCACGCCGCCGAGGAACGTGTCACCGCCGGTGGAGATGACCTCGAAGACGTTGTCGTTGAGCTCGAGCACCGACGCGTCGAACGTGCCGCCCCCCAGGTCGTACACGAGCACCCGCTGGTTGACGCGCCGCCCGAAGGCGTAGGCCAGGGCCGCCGCGGTGGGCTCGTTCAGGATCCGCTCGACCTGGAGCCCGGCGAGCGCGCCGGCCTCGCGGACGGCCGCGCGCTGCCGCTCGTTGTAGTAGGCGGGCACGGTGATGACGGCCCGGTTCACCTCCTCGCCGAGGTGGTTCTGCGCGACCTCCTTCACCTCGCGGAGCACGAGCGCCGAGACCTGCTCGAGCGTGAGCACCTCGGGGCCGAGCTTCACGGCGGCGAGCCCCTCCGGGCCCGCCACGATCTCGTAGGCGAACTTGCTCTTGATGTCCTGGACGACCTGGGACTCGTACGGGCGCCCCACGAGCCGCTTCGCGCCCCAGACCGTCTGGCGCGGGTTGGTGAGGAGCTGGGCCCGCGCGAGGTGGCCCACGACGAGCCGGTTGCGGGCGTTCAGGGCGACGATCGACGGGACGGTGTTGTAGCCCTCGCGCGAGGGGATGACGAAGGGCTTCCCGTCCTTCACCAGCGCGGCGCAGGAGTTCGTCGTGCCGAGGTCGATGCCGATGATCGTCTTCGACGGGCGGGTGATCGCGACCGGCGCGTCCGGGAGATCGATCGCCACGCGCGCCGGGCCGGCCGCGAGCTGCTCGACCCGGTGCGGCAGCGTGAGGTCCGCCTGGGCGGCGCCGGCCGGCGCGGCAGCACGCTGCGCGCGCGGCGCCCTGGGC
>JAEYZK010000089.1 GCA_023428085.1 Pseudomonadota bacterium | reverse complement strand
CGCCGAAGCTGTACATGCCCTCGGGCAAGCACGCCGCGGTCACCGCGGGCGGCTCGATCGTGGCCGGCGGCGGGATCACGTGGCAGCTCGCGGGGGAGCACTCCCTCGGCGGGAGGGCGGCGGCGGGTAAGGACCTCACGGTCTCGGCGGGAACCGTCACCTCGCAGGCCGGGAGGATCGAGGCCGGCAGGGACGCGGGGATCGAGGGCAAGGACGGCGTGCAGCTGGACGCGGCGACGATCGCCGCCGGTGGGAACGCGACGGTCGAGTCGGCGTCCGGGTCCGTCCGCCTCGGCGTTTCGACCCACCAGGAGCAGACGGACGGCGCGAACGTCACGGGCGTGGTCGGGACGGTGATCGCTGCCGGCAAGGACGTCACCCTCCGCGCGGCGCAGGACGTGGCGCTCACGGCGGCGACCCTCCAGGCGGCGAGGGACGTCGAGCTCTCCGCCGGGCGGGACCTCTCTACGTCCGCGGCGGAGCAGGTGACTCGTACCGACGGCGCGGTCACGCGCCAGCAGGTCGGCGCCAGTGCGGTCGCGGCAGGCGCGCTGCGGGTCGCCGCCGGCAACGACGTCCGACTCGCGGGGGCGCAGCTCATTGCGGGCGGCGACGTCCGCCTCGAGGCGGGCGGCGACCTCACGCTCGCGGCCGCCCACGACAGCCTGGAGACCGGACAGCAGCACGGCGCGCGGATTGTCACCACCTACGACGAGACGGCGCGGGGGACGGTCGTCCAGAGCGGCGGCGCCATCACGCTCGAGGCGCGCGGGACGGGGGACGCGGGTCGCGTCGCGCTCGAGGCTGCCACCGTGCAGGCCGGCGGCGTGCTCACCGTGAAGGGCGCGGACGTGCGGATCGCCGACGCGCGCGAGGCGCACTCGTCGGTCACGACGGACAGCTGGAGCAAGAAGGGCTTCCTCAGCACGAAGAAGGTCACCACGCGCGACGAGGTCGACGAGGACCTCTCGGTCGGAAGCCTCCTCTCCGGCGGCACGGTGACCGTCCAGAGCGCAGGCAACCTCCTCGTCCAGGGGAGCCAGGTGGTGGGCCAGGGGGACGTCACCCTCCGCGCCGCCGGCGACCTCCTCGTCGCGGCCGGCGAGGACCGGTTCACCGAGAAGCACGAGCGGCTCGAGACGCGGAGCGGGCTCCTGGGATCGAGCGGAGGGCTCGGCTTCACCATCGGCACGCAGACCAAGCGGATCATCACGGACGTCGACGGGGTCTCCCATCTCCGGTCCGGGGCCGACGGGAGCACCGTGACCACCGGCAGCACGATCGGCTCGGTCGAGGGCAGCCTGGTGCTCGACGCCGGCCGCCGCCTCGACCTGCGCGGCAGCGACGTCACGGCAGCCCGCGCGCTCACGCTCTCCGGCGAGGACGTGCTCCTCGACTCCGTCTACGACGTCACGCGGACGCGCCAGGAGACGGTCGTCACGCAGAGCGGGTTCACGGTGGCCCTCTCGAACGGCGCCATCGACGCCGCGGTCGCCGCGTACCAGACCGCGCGGCGCGCGACCGAGGTGAAGGACGACCGGCTCCGGGCGCTGTACGCGCTCCGGGCCCTGCGCCAGGCCCAGGCCGCCGTGGATGCAGCCAAGGCGCTCGCCCGGAAGGACTCCCGGAGCCTCACCATCACCGTCGGCGTGAGCCACTCGGAGAGCCGGACGGAGTCCACCACGCTCTCCAGCACAGCCCTGGGGTCGAGCGTGGCCGCCGGCGGCGACGTGCGCATCACCGCCCGCGGCGCGGCCTCCGGCGGAGGCGGCGACCTGACCGTCGTCGGGAGCACCGTGGAGGGCGGGAGCGTCTCGCTCGACGCCGCGCGCGACCTCCACCTCCGGTCCGCCGAGAACCGGCTCGACACGTCGAGCGACTCGCTGAGCTGGTCGATCACCGCCGGCGTCGGCGTCACGGTCGGCCAGGGCAAGGGCGCCGCGGCGGGGTTCCAGGCGACCGGAAACATCGGCACCTCGGAGGAGGACGCCCACGACCGGACCTACACCGAGACGGCGATCCGCTCCGGCGGCACCATCTCGCTCCGCAGCGGCCGCGACACGGCGCTCCGCGGCGCGATCGTGAGCGGGGACTCCATCGCGGTGGCCGTCGGGCGCGACCTGAGCCTCCGGAGCGATCAGGACTCGTCCACCTACCACTCCACCGACCTCTCGCTCGCGGGCCAGGGCACGATCGGTTACGGCTACAGCGCCAGCCTCACCGCGAGCTACGCGGGGATGGAGTCGAAGTACCGCTCGGTGCAGGAGCAGACCGGCCTCTTCGCCGGGCAGGGCGGCTACACCGTCAAGGTCGCCGGCAACACGCACCTCCAGGGCGCGGTGATCGCGTCCGAGGCCGACGCCTCGAAGAACCTGCTCGACACCGGGAGCCTCACCTGGTCGGACCTCGACAACGAGAGCAAGTTCAGCGCGGTCAGCATCTCGGTGACCGTCGGCACGGGCGGCGGCGGCGTCACGCCCGGCGTGCCCATCCAGGGGGAGAAGAGCAGCAGGACCCACGCCGCGGTGAGCCCCGGGACCATCGTGGTCCGCGACGGCGCGGCCGACCTCTCCCGCCTCTCGCAGGACACCGCGCAGGCGACGAACGCGATCGGCAACACCTTCGACCGCGCCAGGATCGAGGAGCAGAAGGAGCTCGTCCAGGTCTTCGGCGAGGAGGGGTTCAAGGCCGTCGGCGACCTCGCGCAGCGGTACACGAAGCCGTACACCGACGCCGAGCTGCTCGAGCGGCAGGCGGCGCGCTACGAGGAGCTGCTCGCCAAGGGAGACGGCCTCACCAAGCAGGAGCGGGAGGAGCTGAAGGCGTACGAGGACGGCGGCTTCCGCCCCGACAACGTGCAGCAGACCCTCGCGCACGCCCAGCAGGAGAAGCAGCGGTACCAGGAGCAGTACGATCGCTGGAAGGACGGGAGCCCGCTCAAGACCGCGCTCCACGCCGCCGTGGGCGCGCTGCAGGCCGGCCTCGGCGGCGGGAGCATCGTCGCCGGCGGCGTCGGCGCGGGGACGTCCGAGCGGCTCTCCGAGGTGACGGCGAACCTGCCGAGCTCGGTGAGGCCCTACGCGAGCGCCGTGATCGGCGCCGTCGCGGCGAAGGTGACGGGGGCGAACGGGCTGGGCGCACTGACGGGCGGAGCGACCGCGGACTACGGGTTCCGGTACAACCGGGAGCTGCACCCGTCCGAACGGGAGCTGATCGCACGGCTCGCGAAGGAGCACTGGGAGGAGTGGGGCTACCCGGACGAGAAGGCGGCCCTGGGCTATCTATCGGCAGCCGCATGCGCCCTTGTGAAGTGCGGCGAAGGGATCTCCGAGGCGGATCCCGACGGCCGGTCGAGCGCGCTCCAGTATCAGGCGTGGGGCAACACGCTGAAGGAGGAGAAGGAGGTCCTCCAGTGGTACGCCCGCAACCAGCACGAAGCCGCGAAGACGGCCTACATGGCCGAGTACGAGCGACAGTTCGCAGCCTTCGACAGGTCAGGCTACGTGACCTATCCGGAGCTCGGCGGGTTCCCGACGCTGGGCTTCGATTACACGGAGGCGGACAAGCGCCAGGACCAGCTCGGCAGGAATGCCGTCGCCACCCGCATCTTCGGCGGCCTGCAGGCAGTCGGAGGAGTTCTCGAGGTTGGTCTCG
>JAEYZK010000449.1 GCA_023428085.1 Pseudomonadota bacterium | reverse complement strand
ACGAACAACATCCTCTCGCCGGCGCACGGCAAGCCGATCATCGTGCCGTCGCAGGACATCGTCCTCGGCATCTACTACATGACCCGCGAGCGGGCGTTCGCGCGCGGGGAGGGGAAGCGCTTCGCCAGCCCGGACGAGGTCCGCGCGGCGTACGACCAGGGAGAGGTCGAGCTCCAGGCCAAGGTCTGGGTCCGCATGGACGGGCGCCGGGTCGAGACCACGGTCGGCCGCGTCCTCCTCTACGACATCGTCCCGAAGCGGCTGCCGTTCGAGGCGGTCAACAAGGTCATGGACAAGAAGCAGCTCCAGGGCCTCATCGACCTCACCTACCGGCTCTGCGGCGAGAAGGAGACCGTGCTCCTCGCGGACCGCGTCCGGTCCATGGGCTACGGCAACGCCACCCGCGCCGGCATCTCGATCGCCCTCTCGAACATGGTGATCCCGCGGCGCAAGCAGGAGCTGCTCGACCGCGCCACCCGCGAGGTGGACGACATCCAGACCCAGTACACCGAGGGTCTCATCACCGACGGCGAGCGGTACAACAAGGTCATCGACATCTGGGCGCAGGTCACCGAGGAGGTGGCCCAGGAGATGATGGCCGAGATCGGCACCGAGACGGCGACGGGCGCGGTGGACGGGAAGCGCGAGGAGCGCAAGCAGCCGTCCTTCAACCCGATCTACATCATGGCCGACTCAGGCGCCCGCGGCTCCGCCCAGCAGATCCGGCAGCTCGCCGGCATGCGCGGCCTCATGGCCAAGCCGTCGGGCGAGATCATCGCGACGCCGATCACCGCCAACTTCCGCGAGGGCCTGAACGTCCTCCAGTACTTCATCTCGACCCACGGCGCGCGGAAGGGCCTCGCCGACACCGCCCTCAAGACGGCCAACTCCGGCTACCTCACCCGCCGGCTCGTGGACGTCGCGCAGGACGCGATCATCACCGAGTACGACTGCGGCGCGATGGACGGCATCACGCTCGGCGCGCTCGTCGAGGGCGGCGAGATCATCGAGCCGATGGGCGAGCGCATCCTCGGCCGCGTGGCCCTCGACGACATCCCGGATCCGTTCTCCGGCAACATGCTGGCGCACGCCAACGAGGAGATCGACGAGGGCAAGGTCAAGCTCATCGAGAACGCCGGCATCGACAAGGTGAAGATCCGGTCGGTGCTCACCTGCCAGGCGCGGCGCGGCATCTGCGTCGAGTGCTACGGGCGCGATCTCGCCCGCGGGCGCAAGGTGAACATCGGCGAGGCGGTCGGCGTCATCGCCGCCCAGTCGATCGGCGAGCCGGGCACGCAGCTCACGATGCGGACCTTCCACATCGGCGGCGCGGCGTCCCGGCGGGCGGAGCAGTCCACCATCGAGAACCGCAACCCCGGCCTCGTGAAGTTCCACCAGGTGAGCGTCGCCAAGAAGAAGGACGGCACGCTCATCGTGATGAACCGGAACGGCGAGATCATCGTCACCGACGAGCAGGGGCGCGAGCGCGAGCGGTACGGCGTCGTGTACGGCGCGAAGCTCCTCGTCCGCGAGGGGCAGCGGATCGACCCCAACACCCTCCTCGCCGAGTGGGATCCGTACTCGATGCCGATCATCACCGAGGTCGCCGGCCGCGTGAAGTACGGCGACCTCATCGACGGCGTCACCATCAGCGAGCAGGTGGACGAGATCACCGGCCTCGCCCGCAAGGTGGTCATCGCCTCGAAGGATCCGGACGCCCGGCCCCGCATCTCGATCAAGGACGAGGAGAACAAGACCCGGAAGCTCGCCAACTCCGAGGCCGACGCCCGCTACATGCTGCCCGAGGGCGCCAACCTGGTGGTGAACGACGGCGACGAGCTCGACGCCGGCGACGTCATCGCCAAGATGCCCCGCGAGACGACCAAGACCAAGGACATCACCGGCGGTCTCCCGCGCGTCGCCGAGCTCTTCGAGGCCCGCAAGCCGAAGGAGCACGCGGTCATCTCCGAGATCGACGGCGTGGTCGCCTTCGGGAAGGACACGAAGGGCAAGCGCAAGGTGGTCATCACGCCCGAGGTGGACGGCAAGCTCCGGCCCGATCTCGCGAAGGAGTACCTGATCGGCAAGGGCAAGCACATCTCGGTCCACACCGGCGACCGCGTGCGCGCGGGCGAGGCGCTGATGGACGGCGCCGCGAACCCGCACGACATCCTCCGCGTGCTCGGCGAGCAGGAGCTGGCGCGCTGGATGGTGGACGAGGTCCAGGAGGTCTACCGGCTCCAGGGCGTGAAGATCAACGACAAGCACATCGAGACGATCGTCCGGCAGATGCTGCGCCGCGTGCGGATCGTCGACGTGGGCGACACGACCTTCCTCGTGGACGAGCAGGTCGAGAAGTTCGTGTTCGAGGAGGAGAACGAGCGGGTGAAGACCACGGGCGGGCGGCCGGCGCAGGGCGAGCCGCTGCTCCTCGGCATCACCAAGGCCTCGCTCTCGACCGAGTCCTTCATCTCGGCCTCCTCGTTCCAGGAGACGACGAAGGTGCTCACCGAGGCCGCGATCAGCGGCAAGGTCGACTACCTGCGCGGCCTCAAGGAGAACGTGATCATGGGCCGGCTCATCCCCGCCGGCACCGGCCTCCCGGCGTACAAGCACCTCGACATCGAGGTGGAGACGCCGGTGGACGCGGTCGAGGAGGCCGAGGAAGCGCTGGCGGTCGGGGCGGAGGAGTAGCGCCCGGGCTGCGGCACGGAGCCTTGGTCGAACTGAGGGTCCGGTCCCTTTTGGGGCCGGGCCCTTTCCCTTTTTCAGACCCAGTCGCATCTGAAGGCTCACTGCAAGCAGTCGCTTTCGTGGCACTCCCCCGAATGGACTTGAAGGCTCCTCCGGACGACCCACCAGGCGCGCGAATGGCACTTGATCTGGCGCAAGCGCGATGGTTTGAGAAGGGAGCAGCAGGAGAGCGAAACGGTTGTTTGCCGAGCGCTCGAGCCCAGGGAGCCAGTGGTTTCGACCTGTTCCGGCTAAGCTTGACTTGATAGGTCCACAATCGTAAGCTCACGTAACGTTACCTGACAGCAGCGCATCTTTGATTCAGGACAAGCGACGAGGCACAGGATGCGGACGGCAAGCACCCAGAGAGGCAGCAAGGAGTTCGAGGAACTGGCCCCGTACCTCAAGGCCGTTCGGGACTACCCCCCGCTGAGCCGGGACGACGAGCACAACCTCGCCGTCCGGGCGCGCAAGGGAGAGGTGTCGGCCAAGCAGAAGCTCGTCCGGCACAACCTCGCCTTCGTCGTGGCCATCGCCCGCAAGCAGCGGCGGGGCACCGTCCGCCTCGACGACCTCATCCAGGAGGGGAACGTCGGCCTGATGCGCGCGGTCGAGAAGTTCGATCCGCACGCCGGGACCCGGTTCTCCACCTACGCGGTCTGGTGGATCCGCGCCTACATCGGCAAGTACCTCAAGGAAGCCCGGTCCACGGTCCGCCCCCAGAGCGGGACGGTGGCGCAGCCCGATCTCTCGCTCGACAGCACGATCGACGAGGAGGGGGATGCCACGCACCTCGAGCGGATCGAGGACGACGGTCCGGGCCCCGAGGACACCTACCTCCAGGGCGAGGGCGACCGCGAGGTGCGCGACGCGCTCGGGAAGGTGCGCAAGCGGATCGGCGAGCTCGGCTGGGACATCGTGCACAACCGGCTCGAGCAGGATCAGCCGCGGACGCTCGAGGAGATCGGCAAGCGCTGGGGCGTGTCGCGCGAGCGGGTGCGGCAGGTGGAGCTCAAGACCAAGCAGTTCCTCCACCGGTACCTCACGCCGGTCGAGCGCGACGCAGCGTAGCGCGCCCTGCTGACCTGACGACCCTGGGCCCATCCCGCGTGCGGGGTGGGCCCTTTCCATTTCCGGGGTCCGCGCGCTGGCCGGGGGTCCGCCGGGCGGCCGCGTCAGCCGCTCTTCACGGGCGGACGATCGGCGGAAGCGCTCGGGAGGACTGCATCGCGGCGCGGAGTCCGATCCGGCCCGCGGTCTGCAAGGCAGCCGGGCGTGCGCAGCGTGCTCAAGGCCGCCCGAACCGGACCACTCCTCGACAGGCTCGAGCTGGAGGCGCGCACGCGCGCCCGGGCCGTCGTCGCCGAGGCCGAGGAGGAGGCCCGACGGATGCGGGCCGACGCGGAGGCGGAGCGGGAGGAGCTCCGGCGCGCGGCGGCCGAGGCCGGCCGCGCCGAGGGGCTCGCCGCGGCCGCAGCCGCGCTCACGGAGATCGCGAGCGCGCGGGCCCGGCGGCTGGAGGAGCTCGAGCGTGAGCTCGCCGAGGTGGCGCTCGAGATCGGGCGGCGGATCGTCGGGCGCGCGCTGGCGCTCGACCCGTCGCTCGTCCTGTCGATCGTGCGCGAGGCGATCGCGCCGGTCCGCGCGCGCCGCGAGGTGGCGCTCCGGGTCCACCCCGCCGACGCGGAGCTCGTCGAGGCGGAGCTGCCCGGGCTCGCGGCGACGCTGGAGCGCGCGCCCGGGCTCGTCGTTCGCGCGGATCCCGGCCTCGCCCGCGGCGACGTCGTGGTCGAGACCGAAGCGGGCCGGGTGGACGCGCGCGTGGAGGCCCAGCTCGCGCTGCTCGAGCGGGCGATCCGACACGCGGAGGGGCGACCGTGAGCGACGGGCTCGCCGCCGTCCGGGAGGCGCTCCGGCGCGGCCCGCTCCTCCCGCTGCGCGGACGGGTGACGCGGGTCGCCGGGCTCACGGTCGAGGCCGCCGCCGCGGGCGCCCGCCTCGGCGATCGCGTCGAGCTGCGCACGCCCGGCGCGCCGCCCCTCGCGGCCGAGGTGATCGGGCTCCGGGAGGATCGGCTCGTCCTCCTGCCGCTCGGCGACGTCGCGGGGCTCGGGCCCGAGAGCGAGGTCGTGCCGGCGGGCGCGCCGCTCGCCGTGCGCGCCGGCGAGGCGCTCACGGGCCGGATCCTCGACGGCCTCGGCCGGCCCATCGACGGCGCGCCGCTCCCGGACGACCTCGAGGAGTGGGCGGTGGATCGGCCGGCGCCGCCGCCGCTCTCGCGGACGCCCCTGCACCGGCCCCTCGCGCTCGGCGTCCGGGCGCTGGACGCGCTCACCACGATCGGCGAAGGGCAGCGCCTCGGCCTCTTCGCCGGCTCCGGCGTGGGCAAGTCCACGCTCCTCGGCCAGATCGCGCGCTGCACCTGCGCCGAGCGGATCGTGGTGGCGCTCGTCGGCGAGCGCGGGCGCGAGGTGCGGGAGTTCGTGGAGGGGGCGCTCGGTCCGGCGGGGCTGGCGCGGGCGGTGGTGGTGGTCGCGACGAGCGACGCGCCGGCGCTCGTCCGGCTCCGCGCGGCCCACGTCGCCACCGCGCTCGCCGAGTGGTTCGCCGAGGCGGGCCGCAGCGTGCTCCTCCTCGTGGACTCGATCACGCGGTACGCGCGGGCGCTGCGCGAGGTGGGGCTCGCGGCCGGGGAGCCGCCCGCGCGGCAGGGCTACCCGCCCTCGGTGTTCTCGGCGCTGCCCCGCCTCCTCGAGCGCGCGGGGTGCCGGGCGCGCGGGTCCATCACGGCGATCTACACCGTCCTCGTCGCGGGCGACGAGCTCGAGGAGCCGATCGCGGACGAGGTCCGGGGGACGCTCGACGGGCACGTGGTCCTCGACCGCGCCGTCGCGGCGGCGGGGCGGTACCCCGCGGTGGACGTCCTGCGGAGCCTCTCGCGGTCCATGCGCCAGGTCGTGTCCCCCGCGCACTCCGGCGCGGCCGAACGGCTCCGGGCGCTGCTCGCGGCGCAGGAGCGCGTGCGCGATCTGGTCGCGCTCGGCGCCTACCGCGCCGGGGCGGACGCGACGGCCGACGCGGCGCTCGCGCGATGGCCCGCGATCGAGGCGTTCCTCAAGCAGGACGCCGGCGAGTCGGCGCGGTTCGACGAGACCGTGGCGCGCCTCGAGGAGCTCGCGTCGTGAGCCGGGGGGAGGGGACGATGGGGAAGCTCATCCTGCTGCAGCGGGTCCGCGAGGACGCGGCGCGGGCGGCGCTCGCGTCGGCGCAGGCCGCGGAGGAC
>JAEYZK010000165.1 GCA_023428085.1 Pseudomonadota bacterium | reverse complement strand
TGGCACCTCGATGTCGGCTCATCGCATCCTGGGGCTGGAGCAGGTCCCAAGGGTTTGGCTGTTCGCCAATTAAAGCGGTACGCGAGCTGGGTTCAAAACGTCGTGAGACAGTTTGGTCCCTATCTGCCGTGGGCGTAGGAGAAGTGAGAGGATCTGTCCTTAGTACGAGAGGACCGGGATGGACACACCGCTGGTGTACCAGTTGTCTCGCCAGAGGCATCGCTGGGTAGCTATGTGTGGAAAGGATAACCGCTGAAAGCATCTAAGCGGGAAGCCAACCTCGAGACGACTTCTCCCGGGCGCAAGCCCCTGAAGCCCCCTCGAAGACTACGAGGTTGATAGGCCGGAGGTGTACGCGCCGTGAGGCGCTCAGCTGACCGGTACTAATAGGGCGTGCGGCTTGGTCTCCCTCTTCTCAGGTCGTAGGCGACCTGTTCGAGGTCGAGATCGAGATTCTTGCTGACGGAAACCCGCGATCACGCGTGCAGGTGCTCTTCTTACCCTTCGTAGACGGTTGCAGAGGACGTCGTCCTCGTTCTTTTTCAAGGTTTGCGGTGGCTATATCGGTGGGGTCACACCCGTTCCCATCCCGAACACGGAAGTTAAGCCCACCAGAGCCGATGGTACTGCACGGGAAGCCGTGTGGGAGAGTAGGTCGCCGCCGCATCTTTCTACGCCCGCCAGCGCATGCGCTGGCGGGCTTTTTCTTTTGGTGCACCCCACCGGCGCGGACGAAGCCGGCCCGAAGCGCCCCGCATCCGAAGTAGGATCTGCCGTCGGGAGGGACGAGCACATGGCCCAGCTCATGGTCGGTGTCATCGGCGGTACGGGGCTCGGGGAGGCGCTGGGCGGTCTCGGCGCGGGCGAGGTCCGCCGCGTGGCCACGCCCTTCGGCGATCCGTCGGGCCCCATCACGCTGACGGAGGTGGGCGGGATCCCCGTCGCGCTCCTCGCGCGACACGGCGAGGGCCACGTGTTCAGCCCCTCGACGGTCCCGTACCGCGCCAACATCCACGCGCTCAAGTCGGTCGGGGTCACGCACGTCCTCGCCAGCGGGGCGGTCGGCAGCCTGCGGGAGGAGGTCGCGCCCCGGAACCTCGTCATCCCGGACCAGGTCATCGACAAGACCTTCCGGCGCGCGGGCACGTTCTTCGAGGAGCTCGCCGTCCACGTCGAGCTCGCGAGCCCCTTCTGTCCCACGCTCCGGAACGTGCTGGTCAAGGCGGGCACGGGGCTCCCCACCCGTGTTCACCAGGGCGGCACCTACGTCTGCATGGAGGGGCCGCAGTTCTCGACGCGCGCCGAGAGTGAGCTCCACCGGAGCTGGGGCGCGTCCCTCATCGGCATGACGGCCATGCCCGAGGCGAAGCTCGCGCGCGAGGCCGAGCTCTGCTACGCGCTGGTCGCCCTCCCCACGGACTACGACTGCTGGAAGCCGCACCCCGCGACCCTCGATCAGGCGAAGCTCCTCGAGGAGATCCTCGGGAACGTGAAGGCCGCGACCGCGAACGCCGTCGAGCTCGTCCGCCGCGCCATCCCGCTCGTGGCGCAGATCGACAGGCCGTGCGCGTGCCAGTCGGCGCTCGCGCTCGGCATCTGGACGGACCGCGCCAGGATCCCGCAGGCGGCGCGCGAGAAGCTGAAGCTGTTGCTCGGCAAGTACCTTGGCTGAGCGGCGGCTCCGGGCGGCGCCGGCCCCGTCCAGGCGGCGCGGCGCGACGTCAGCGGTGCGGTGTATGGACGACGGATGGACCGTCGCCAGGGCACCCGGTCCCCGATCCGCTGTCCGGCGCGAACTGGGCGCGCCGCTCCCGTGTGCCCGCAGCGGGCGGCCGGGAGCCCATGCCCGTGAGCCGCGCCTCGCCCGTCCTCCGGGCCAGCCCCGGCGGCGCGCCGACCGGCAGCGCCGACCTGCCGCTGCACGGCGGTCGCGTGCCGCCCTGGCTCTTCCAGCGCATGGCGCGGCTCGGGCGCGTGATCGCCCAGGCGATCGTCCTCGAGTACGGCAGGGAGGAGCTCCTCCGCCGCCTCGCGCATCCGTTCTGGTTCCAGTCCTTCGGCGCCGTGATGGGAATGGACTGGCACTCCTCCGGCATCACGACCAGCGTCGTCGGCGCGCTGCAGCGCGGGCTCGCGCCGCTCGAGCGCGAGCTGGGCCTCAAGGTCTGCGGCGGACGCGGGCGGTACTCGCGCAGGACCCCGGACGAGCTCGTCGCCTTCGGGGAGCGGAGCGGCCTCGACGGCGCGGCGCTCGCCCGGACCAGCCGGCTCGTCGCGAAGGTGGACGGCGCTGCGGTGCAGGACGGCTACGAGCTCTACCTGCACGCGTTCGTGATCGCCGCCGACGGAGCCTGGATCGTGGTGCAACAGGGCATGGACGCCGGCGCCCGGCGCGCGCGCCGGTACCACTGGCGCTCGGATGGGTTGACGTCGTTCGTCGAGGAGCCGCACGCGGCCATCGAGGGGCGGCCGGGCGGCGTCATCGTGAACCTCACCGACCGGCGCGCGGCGCCGGCGCGCGCCGCGCAGGTGGAGCTCGTGCGCGGCGGGCCGGCGCGGATCGTGGAGGCGGTCCGCCGCGGCGCCGCCCTCCCACACCTCCAGCTGCCGGGCCGCCACGCGGTGCGCGCGGACGACGTGATCCTCCGCCGGCTCCACGGTGCGCTCGCGGCCGCGGCGGATCGCGGCCCCGCCGACTTCGCCGAGCTCCTGCTGACCCCGGGCGTGGGCGCCCGGACGGTGCTCTCGCTGGCGCTGGCGGCCGAGGTGATCCACGGCACGCCCAGCCGCTTCACGGACCCGGCGCGGTTCTCGCTCGCGCACGGCGGCAAGGACGGTCACCCGTTCCCCGTGCCGCTGCGGGTGTACGACGAGACGCTCCGCGTGCTGCGCCGGGCGGTGGACGGCGCGAAGCTCGGGCAGGAGGAGCGGCTCGCCGCGATCCGACGGCTCGACGCGCAGGCGCGATCGCTCGAGACGGCCGCGGCCGGGCGGGGCCCGAGCTTCGAGGCGTTCGTCGCCGCGGAGCGCGCGGCGAGCCCCGGGTTCGGCGGGCGCACGGTGATGGACCCGAGCCCGCGCCGTCCGCGCGCCAGCGGGACGCAGCCCGGACGGTCTGCCCCGCCGGCGCAGCTCGGCCTGTCGCTGCCCCGCCGCTGAGCGATGGGGAACCCGGCGCGGGGCAGCCGGGCCGGGTGCGGTGGCTGCGCCGACTACGGCGCCCCGCTCCCCGTGGGCCGCTCCTCCTCGGGCGCGAGCGCCACGGCGGCCCCGGACCGCCTCCGGCCGTGCCCGCGGAGCCGCTCGACGAGCAGGAACACTACGGGCACGACCCACAGCGTCAACATCGTGCTGGTGATCACGCCGCCGATCACCACCATCGCCATCGGGGCGCGGAACTCGCTGCCGAACCCTCGGCCGAGCGCGGTGGGCAGCATCCCGAGGACCATCGCGGCGCTCGTCATGAGGATCGGGCGGAGCCGGCGCGGGCCCGCCTTCTGGACGGCCACCTCCGGGCTGTCGCCCTCGCGGACGTGCTGGAGCGCGCCGTCCACGAGGAGGATGCCGTTCTTCGTGACGAGGCCCATGAGCAGGATGACGCCGATGAGCGAGCCCATGCTCACCGAGCTGTCCGTGAGGAACAGGGCCGCGATCGCCCCGACCATCGCGAAGGGGAGGGCGACCATGATCGTGATCGGGTGCACGAACGACTCGAACTGGCTCGCGAGCACGAGGTAGATGAAGACCACGGCGATGAGCAGCGCGACGAGCATGTTCGCGAACGTCTCGCCCTGGTCCTCCTGCATCCCTTCCCAGAGGTAGTTGTAGCCGAGCGGGAGCTGGCGCTGCCGCGCGTCGAGCTTCGCGTGCAGCTCCTTCACGGCGCTCCCCATGTCGTGGCCGGGGGCGATCTGCGCCCAGACCGAGATCGAGCGTTCGCGGCCGTTGTGCTCGATGACGGCGGGGCTCGTCGACTCCTCGATCCGGGCGAGCTGCGCGAGGCTCACGAGGCCCCTCGGCGTGGAGATCCAGAGGTCGTCCACGGCGCGCCGCGACTCGCGGTCCTCGGCGGCGAGCCGTACGCGGACGTCGGACTGGCGCCGCCCCTCCCGCAGCTTGGCCGCGACCTCGCCCTGCGTCGCGAGACGCACCTGGAGCGCCACGGCGCCGGCGGGGACGCCGAGGCGGGCGGCCTCGTCCCGGTCCACGACGGCGTGCAGCTCGGGCTTGCCGGGGGAGTCCCGGAGCTGGATGTCGGCGAGGTGCGGGTTCTCGCGCATCGTCCTCACGAGGAAGTCGGCCTCCTCGCGCAGCCGGCCGAAGTCCCGGCCCGTCACCCGCATCAGGATGGGCGGCCAGTCGCCGAGCCCCTCCATCACCGGCGGGTCGGAGACGGCGCGCGTCTGCAGGAGGGCGTCGGCGGCGAGCGCGTCGCGGATCCACCGCTTGTAGACGTCGGCGCCGTCGGGGCGCTCCCCCTTGTCCACGAGGTTCACGCGCCACCGGACGAGCCGCGCGTCCTCCTGGTAGCCCACGGTCGAGTAGACCGCGCGGACGCCGGGGAGGGCGCGGACCCGCTCCTCCAGCGCGGCGCTCCGGCGCGCGCTCGTCGCGAGGCTCGTGCCGGGCGGGTACTCGAGGTTGACGATCAGCTGGCCGCGGTCCTCGGCCGGCATGAACTCGCTCTTGAGCGTGCCCGCGAGGAGGACCGTGCCCGCGAGGACCAGGAGCGCGCCGAGCAGCGTGAGCGCCCGGTGATCGAGGACCCAGCGCAGCGTCCGGGCGTACTGGGCGTCGTTCCACTCGAAGGCGCGCCGCAGCCGGGCGACGAGCGGGTGCTCGCGGTGGGCCTGCCCCGGCACCCGGGCGCGGGCCAGGCGCGCCGAGAGCATCGGGTCGAGCGTGAACGCGACGAAGAGTGAGATGAGCACCGCGCCGGTGATCGTGAGGCCGAACTGCCGGAAGAACTGGCCGACGATGCCCTGCATGAAGGCGACGGGGACGAACACCGCCACGAGCGTGAAGGTCGTGGCCATGACGGCGAGGGCGATCTCCTGCGTGCCGTGGCTCGCCGCCACGGCCGGCGGCTCCCCGCGCTCGAGGCGACGGGTGATGCTCTCGCGCACCACGACCGCGTCGTCGATGAGGAGGCCGATGGCGAGCGAGAGGCCGAGCAGGGTGAGCTGGTTCAGCGAGAAGCCGAACCAGTACATCAGGAAGAGCGTGCCCACGACCGAGGTGGGGAGCGCCAGGGCGGAGATGAAGGTGCCCCGCAGGTCGAGGAGGAACAGCAGGATGATGAGGATCGCCATCGCCCCGCCGAAGTAGATGGCGATCCAGACCTCGTGGGCGTTCGACTCGATGTAGAGCGACTGGTCCACGAGGATCTGCGCGCGGAACCGCTGCTCCTGCTCGAGCGCCGGGAGCCGCGCCTTGACCTCCCGGGCCACGGCGGCGGAGTTCGCGCCGGCCTGCTTCACCACCTCGACCGCGACCGACTCGACGCCGTTGGTGCGGATGAGCGTGACCGGATCCTTGGCCCCGGGCCGGACGAGGGCGACGTCGGCGAGCCGGATGACGGAGCCGTCGGGGAGCGCGGTGATGGGCATCCGGCGCAGCTGATCGACGTCGGCGAACTCGCCCTGGACGCGCACGCCGACCTCGCCGTCCTGCCGGGGGTACTTGCCGCCGGGGAGGTTCAGGTGCTCGCCGCGGATCCGCTGGAAGACCGCGTCGGGCGAGAGCCGCAGGGCCTCGAGCTTCGCGCGGGAGAGCTCGACCGAGATCTCCGGCTCGCCGCCGCCGAGCACGTTCACGGCGGCGACGCCGTCGATCTGCTCGAGGCGGGGCTTCACCTGGTCGTCGAAGCGGTCGCGGAGCGCGATCGGGTCCTCGCCCGCAGCGGCCGAGAAGACGAGGACCGGTTGCGCGGCGAGGTCGTACTGGGCGATGACCGGCTGCTCCACGCCGAGGGGGAGGTCCCCCACCACGATGCCGACCTTGTCGCGCGCGTTCTGGACCGCCTGGCCGAGATCGGCCGAGAGCTTGAACTGGATGAAGACGAGCGAGACGTTCTCGCGCGAGGACGAGAACACCTTGTCCACGCCGGCGATCGAGGCGACCGCGTCCTCGATCGGCCGGGTCACCATCTCCTCGACGTCCTCGGGGCTCGCGCCCGCGTAGACGGTCCGGATGGTCACGAACGGGAAGCTGACGTCGGGGTACAGATCGGTGCCCAGGCGGCTGTAGCCCAGCACCCCCAGGACCAGGAGGGTGAGGGAGAGCATCGTCGTGAAGACGGGCCGCCGGATCGCGACGTCCGAGAGCGTCATCCGCGCACCTCCGCGAGCGCCGCGCCCTCGACGAGCCCGACGGGCGGCAGCTCGATGACGCGGAGGCCCTCGGGCCAGGCCTCACCGCCCGCGGGCTGGACGACCGCGGCGGCGCCCTCCTCGGCGAGCACGCGCACCGGCAGGGTCCGCGCGCGCGCGTCGGCCGCGGCCACCCACACCGCGTAGCCGCCGCCCCGCTGCACGAGCGCCGCGGCCGGGACGCGCCAGGCGCCCCGCTCCGCGCCGCGCCGGAGCTCGGCGCGCGCGAACGCGTTCACGAGGAAGCGGCCGTCGCGGTTCGGCACCTCGATCTCCACCGGCACGCGGTTCGTCCCGGCCTCGACGGCCGGGAGCACCACCGTGACCGCCGCGTCCTCCGTCCGGGCGCCCGACGCCTGCACCGTGACGATCACCGGGTCGCCGGGCCGGACCTCGGCCGCGTCCTCCTGCGTGAGCGACGTCTCGAGCACGAGCGTGCGCGTGGTGGCGAGCTGGAGCAGCGGGGTGCCGGCGCCGACGGTGAGGCCGACGCCGTCGGGGATGCGCGTGACCACGCCGGGGAAGGGGGCCGTCAGGTGCTGGTAGGAGACGTTCACGCGCGCCTGCTCGAGCTGCGCCTCGGCGGCGGCGACGCCCGCGCGGGCGAGGTCCCGGTGGGCGCGCGCCGTGATGAGCTGGGACTCGGACGCGCCCTCCTCACGCCGGATCCGCTCGACGCGGTCCAGCGCGTCCTCCGCGAGCGCGAGCTCGGCCCGCGCCTTCGCGACGCCCGCCTCGGCCTGCCGCCGCGTCGCCTGGGCCAGCCGGTCGTCGAGGGCGAGGAGCAGCGCCCCCTGACGCACCGCCTCGCCGCGCTTCACGGCGATCCGCACGAGGGTCCCGGGGACCGCCATCGCGAGCGGCGCCGCCTGGCGCGC
>JAEYZK010000161.1 GCA_023428085.1 Pseudomonadota bacterium | reverse complement strand
GTGAAGGCGCGCGCCGCGCGCGGCGGCGCGGCGGCCGGCGCGAGCTCCGGGCGGGCCCGCCAGAGGACGCGGAGCAGGGCCGCGGTGGCGAGCCCCTCGACGGCGCCGATGACGACGTGGACGGGGACGAGGAGCGCGAGGAACGGCCCGGCGGGCAGGGTCGAGATGCCGGACGCGCTCGTCTCCGCGACGACGCCCAGCGCGCCCAGCACGAGGCTCGTCACCCCGCCGAGCGCCGACGCCGCGAGGAGGCGCGCGCCCGCCGGCTGGGCGCCGGCGAGCGGGCGGAAGACGAGCGGATAGGCGACGAAGCAGCTCGCGGCGCCCATGTTGAGGACGTTCGCGCCGAGCGCGAGCAGGCCGCCGTCGGCGAAGAACAGCGCCTGGACGCAGACGACCGAGGCGAGGACGAGGAACCCGGCGGCCGGGCCGAGCAGCGCCGCCAGGAGGAGCCCGCCCATGAGGTGCCCGGAGGACCCCGTCCCGGGGATGGAGAAGTTGACGGTCTGGGCGGCGAAGACGAACGCGCCGAGGACGCCCATGAGCGGCACCCGCCGCGCGTCGGGCGCGCGCTCGACGCGCCGCGCGGACGCGGCCACCGCTCCGGCGGCCGCGACCCAGAGCGCGCCGCCCACGGCGGGCGAGAGGAGGGCGTCGGACATGTGCATGCGCGGATGGCTCCCACGGAGGGCCCACCCGGGCGGGAGCGGTGGGCCGTGCCACGAGGTCGGGCTACGCCCGCGGTTGTAGCAGAACCGCAGGCCTCATGGCTGCTCCGGCGCCGGGACGGCGCGGGCGCGGACCGGACGCGTGCGCAGGAGCAGCAGCGCGCCGGCGACGCCGGCGGCCAGCGAGCCCGCGAGCACGCCGATCTTCGCCTGATCGAGGAGCGCCGGCGCGTCCGGGAAGGCGAGCGAGGCGATGAAGAGCGCCACGGTGAACCCGATGCCGCCGACGGTGGCCACCCCGAACAGCTTCGCCCGTCCGGCGTCGCCCGGGATGCGGGCGAGCCCGAACCGCACCGCGACGAGCGTGAACCCGAAGATCCCGACCGCCTTCCCGACGAGGAGGCCCAGCGCGGTCCCGACCGCGACGGGCCCGGCCCACGCCGCGGCCCCGCCGCCCAGGGTCACGCCGGCGTTGGCGAGGGCGAAGATCGGCATGACGCCGAACGCGACCCAGGGGTGGAGGCGGTCCACGAAGCGGTCGAGCGGCGCCTGGAGCTCCGAGATCCGCTCGTCGAGGTAGAGCAGCTCGTCCGTGGCGAGCCCCTCGTCGCGGCTCTCGCGCGCGCGGTCGAGCTGCGCGAGGTGCGCGCCGAGGGCGGCGAGCACGTCCCCCGGCCGGTTCCGCGCGCGGGCCGGCACGGCGAGCCCGAGCACCACGCCGGCGATGGTGGCGTGGACGCCGCCCTCGTGGAACGCGAACCAGAGCGCGGCGCCGGCGGCGAGGTACGCGAGGCCGCGCTGCACGTGCGCGCGGGACATCGCCGCGAGGAGGCCGACGACCCCGGCCGCGCCGAGGAGCCACGGGGCGTGGAGCCCGGAGCCGTAGAAGAGGGCGATCACGAGGATCCCGCCGATGTCGTCGAAGATCGCGAGCGCGGTGAGGAACACCACGAGGGCGTGCGGCACGCGGCTGCGGAGCAGCGTGAGGACGCCGATGCAGAAGGCGATGTCCGTCGCGACCGGGATCCCCCACCCGGCGCTCCCCGGGCCGCCGGCGTTGAAGGCGACGTAGATGAGGGCCGGGAGGGCCATCCCGCCGAGCGCGGCGACGAGCGGGAGCAGCGCCTGGCCCGGAGAGCGGAGCTCGCCGGCGGCGAGCTCGTGCTTGATCTCCATGCCCACGACGAAGAAGAAGACCGTCATGAGGCCGTCGTTCACGAGCGCGTGCACCGTGAACGCGGCGGTGAAGGCGCCTGCCCCCACGCGCAGCGGGTAGTCCAGGACGGCGTGGTAGCTCGCCGCGTCCGCGTTGGCCCAGACGAGCGCGGCGACGGCGCAGGCGAGCAGCACGATCCCGCTCGCGGCCTCGAGGCGGAAGAACTCCTGGACCGGATGGACGACGGCGACGAAGAGCCTGGGGGCCGGGCGCGCGGACGAAGGTCGGTTCACGGGCTGATTCTCGCCGGAACCAGGGCTGCATGCTGGGATTGCTGACGGGTCCGGATGGGGGATCGCGCCTGGCCCCCGCCTCCGTCGGGCGGCGGCGCCGTCGGCTACGTCCGCGGCGCCGCGGGCAGCGCGAGCCTGAACACCGTCCCGCGCTGGTCGTCGGAGAGGAACGAGACCTCGCCGCCCAGGCAGCGCTCCCCGAACAGCTTCATGCTGTACGTCCCGAGGCCGCGGCCGCGGGCCGCCTTGGTGCTGAACGAGCGCTGGAAGACGCGGGCCTGGACGTCGGCGGCCATGGCGCCGGGGTTCTGCACGTGGAAGCGGATCCCGCCGCCGGGGACCGGCTCCGCCCAGCACCGGACCGCGCCGCCGGACGGCGTGGCCTCGAGGGCGTTGCACACCGCGTTCACCAGGGTCCGGACCACGAGGGCGCGGTCGCTGGTGATGGTGACGGCGGGCGGCTCGGGGTCGAGCTCCAGCCGCCGGTCCCGCGCGAGCCGGTGCTCGGCGAAGATCGCGGCGAGGTCCTCCTGCACTGCGCGCGCGTCGAGCGGAGCCCACTGCGCCGCGAGCGTCCCGTTCTCCGCCTCGAGCAGCGCGCGCTGGTCCCGGATCTCCCGCTCGATCTGGCGGGAGAGGAGCTCGACGCGCCCGGCCGCCCGCCGCGGATCGCTGGCGCGCTCGAGGAGCGCCGCCCAGCTGCGCAGGCCGGCGACGGTGTTGAGGACGTCGTGGAAGAAGAGCTGCTCGAGCACCTGCCGGCGCTTCTCGGCGGAGACGTCGCGCAGCGAGAGCACGGTGAACGTGGCCCCCTCGAGCTCGACGGGGGCCGCCCGCGCGTGGAGCTCGTGGTGGGCGCCGCCGGCCGCCTCGCTCCGGATCGTGCACTCCGCCTCCACGGGAGCGCGCCGGAGCTGGCAGGTGACGACGGCCCCGAGCGCGCCGCACGTCTCGCACGCCGCCGCTGCGCCGCACCCGCCGGGCTCCGCCGCGTTCACGCACTGGAGCGCCTCGCCCGGGCGGAGGCCCCGGAGCTCGATCCCGTCCGGCCGGGGCACGCGGCCGTTGAACGCCACGATCTGCCGCTCGGGGTTGAGGACCAGCAGCATGGAGTCGGAGGTCTCGAGCACCGCGTTGACGATCGGGCTCTGGCTCGCGAGCTGGACCTCGCGCTCCAGCCGCGCGGCGTCGGCCCGCCGCACGTCCGGCAGCGCGGTCCTGTGGCCGGCCGGCAGGCGGACGAGGGCCTGCGCGGCACGCGGCGGGGGGCACGCCGCGGGGCGATCGCCGGCGTGCTCGGACCGTGAGGGCTGCGGGGCCATGTGTGCGTCCATTCGACCCGACAACACCGGAGCAGGTGGAAGTCGTCCCTCCGCGGCCGGGGTGCGCGAGCTTACCGCAACCCCTCCGCGTGCAGCGAGGCGGTCAGGGCACGAGGGTGACGGACCCGATCGAGAAGGCGGTCGGGTCGCCCGAGACGGTGATGTCGGCGACCTCGAACCCCCACAGGTTTCCGAGCGTCGCGGGGACCGGCTCCGCCTTGCTCCCGCACCAGCTCTCGGCCGCGAACTTCGAGAGGGGGATGGTGTACGCCTTCATCTGCGGGCCGACGGCCAGCGTGTACACGGGGTAGCAGCCCGTCTCCCGCTTCCTTCGATCGTCGCCCCAGAGCCGGAGGCGGAGCTCGCGCTTCACGGGTGAGGAGAGCTTGAAGGTGACCGCCTTGTAGCCTCGGGCGTCCAGCGCAGCGCCGTCGCCCATGATGGCGAAGTTGAGGCCGATCCCGGCGTAGGACGATCCCTTCCCGACCCCGACGCTCCCGAGGATCGTGATGACGCCCTGGGCATAGACCTTGGCGTCGATCGACACGTCGTCGGGCTTCTCCGAGTACCTCGTCTCGTTGATCGCCGCGCCGGCCTTCGTGACCTCGGCGCTCACGAACTCGACCGACACCGGCTGGAGGACGACCGCGGGCGGGAGCCCGGGGTCCGCGACCGGCGGCGCCGGCGGACGGGCCGGGGTGGTGGAGCAGGACGAGAGCAGCAGCGCGGCGGCGGCGATCGCGGTGCGACGCATACGTGCCTCCTCGCCGAGTCTCGCACCTCGGCACGGGGGCAGGCAAGCCGACCGGGATCGCCATCTGAATCGATTCGCCCTGTACTTCCAAGCGGGCGGATGGACACGGCATTTTCGAGCCCGTCCGGACGCGCCGGCGGGGCGTGCGCCGTGGTTGCCCGGACTACGTCTCGACCTCGAGCAGCGCGCCGCCCCCGAAGACGGCGAG
The DNA here is from genome assembly GCA_023428085.1 of Pseudomonadota bacterium. Taxonomy (GTDB): domain Bacteria; phylum Myxococcota; class Myxococcia; order Myxococcales; family Anaeromyxobacteraceae; genus Anaeromyxobacter. The sequence continues at coordinate 3,485 of JAEYZK010000161.1, read as the reverse complement.
CGCACCCGTCGGCAGCTCCGACCACCGCTCGTTGTCGGTGAGCGGCGCGGTCGCGATCACGGCCACCCGGTCGTCGGGCGTGGTGTGCTCGGCGAAGTCCACGGTCAGGTCCTCGTCCACGAGGTGCGCCGGTCCGAAGGGCGCCTGGCGCACGACGAAGTGGAGGCGCGTCGCCGCGTGCGCGAACAGGTGCTCGCCGTCGGAGAGCAGGTAGTTGAACGGGCCGAGCGCCGCGAGCTCCCGCGTGCGCGCCGCGAGCGCCGCGTGGAGCGCGGGCAGGCGCGGCTTCCCCTCGGGGAACCGCTCCCGCAGCTCCTCGAGCAGGTGGCAGAAGGCGGCCTCGCTGTCCGTCGCCCCGACCGGGCGATGGTACCGGCCGCGCGGCGGCGGGAGCCGCTCGAGGTTGCCGTTGTGCGCGAAGGCCCAGTAGCGGCCCCACAGCTCCCGCTGGAAGGGGTGGCAGTTCTCGACCGCGACCGCGCCCTGGGTCGCCTTGCGGACGTGGGCGACCACGTTCGTGGACCGCATCGGGACGCGGCGTACGAGCTCGGCCACCCGCGAGTCCCGCGCCGGGTGCGGGTCGAGGAAGACGCGGCACCCGCGCCCCTCGAAGAACGCGATGCCGAACCCGTCCGCGTGCACGTCGGTGCCGCCGCCGCGGGCGGAGAACCCCCGGAACGAGAAGCAGATGTCGGTGGGCACGTTGCAGTTCATGCCCAGGAGCTGGCACACGGCTCGACCTCCGGCGCGGGCGGACGCCCGGCGATCGTTGTAGCGTACCCGCGCGCGGAGCGCTCGGGGGAGCGAGCCCACCCGGACCGAGCTCCGCCCGCCCGCGGCGGGACGGCGCGGTCCGCGCAGCGGGCGCGTGCGTACCGTCACCTCGATGGCGGCGCGTGCCCGGACGGCGATGGTGCTGGCGGCGCTCCTCCTGGCGGCGTGCCGCCGGGGCGGAGCCGGGGAGGCGGGCCCTCGCCCGGACGCGCCTCCACCCCCCGTGCGCCTCGCCCCCGAGAACGTCGCGGTGGTCGAGGTGCGCGCGCTCGAGGACGGGCCGCAGGTCTCGGGGCCCCTGCAGGCGCGCCGCTCGGCCGCGCTCCGGGCGGAGGTGGGCGGCGCCGTGAGCGAGCTCCGCGTCGACCCCGGCCAGCGGGTGCGGGCCGGCGACGTGCTCGTCGCGATGGCCTCCTCGGGCCTGCACTCCAACGGGTACTCGCTCGTGCGGGCCGTCGTCGCGGCGGCCGGGTGGGCGCTCGACAGGCACGTCGACGAGCTGGGCCGCACGCTCGGGGAGGAGCTGCTCACCCCGACGCGGCTGTACGCGAGGCCGTGCCTGGAGCTGGCGGCGGACCCGGCGGCCCAGGTGCACGCCTTCAGCCACGTCACCGGGGGTGGGCTCGCGGCGAACCTCGCGCGGGTGCTCCCGGCGGGGCTGCTCGCCGAGGTGGACAGGTCGACCTGGACGGTCCCGCCCGTGTTCACGCTGCTCCAGGCGCTCGGCTCGGTGCCGTGGCCCGACCTCGAGTCCACGCTGAACCTCGGCGTGGGGATGGTCGCCGTCGTCGGGCCCGACGGCGTGGCGCCGACGCTGGCCGGGCTCGCGGCGTCGGGCGTGCCGGCGTGGGTGATCGGTCGCGTCACGCACGACGACGACGCGCACGCGGCGCACCGGCTCGTCCGCGGCACGAAGGGCGTGCAGGGCGGCGCCGTGCTCCTTGAGGGCGACTACGTCACGCGGTAGGTGCGCTGCGTGACGCGCAGGCGCTCAGCGGCTCCCGATGGCGGGCGCTACTCGTCCTCGTCCTCGTCGTCGTCGTCCCAGTCCTCGACCTCGTCCGCGTCCTCGTCGTCCACGTCGGCGGAGTGCGTGGTGGCGATGCCCCCACCGTTCTTCAGCTCCTGCTCGAGGGCCCGGTAGTCCGTGGCCGGGGTGAAGTACTTCAGCTCACGGGCGACCTTGGTCTGCTTCGCCTTCTGACGGCCGCGCCCCATGGCATCGACCCCCTCTAACGTGGAAAGCGGGGCGGCACCGTGCTCACACGTGCGGCCCCGGGGTGCTTGGTTTCGTCGTCGCAACGGTACATCGTGGAACGGCCCTACGGCGAGCGAGCCCCTGGCGGGGTGCCCACAGGTGATGAAACTCGCACGGACCCGTCACGATTCCTTCGGATCCGGCGGTTTCCGCGGCGCCCCTGCACGGTCGCCCGTGGATCCGGGGCGATCCGGCGCGCGCGGGTGCCCAATCCGCGCGGAATCCGGGGGTTCGCGGTGCTCCACACCCCGACACGCCGAACTGTCCGATGTGCGCAACTTAGGTGAGCCTGTCACGATGGTCGTTATCGGCGGCTACCTGGGACTGGCCGTCGGACCCGGAAGGAGCGACCCGTGAACCCTCGTCAGAGCGACCCGGAGGTCCTGCTCACCCCGTCGGAGGTTGCCGCGCTGTTCCGCGTCGACCCGAAGACGGTCACCCGCTGGGCCAAGTCCGGCAAGATCTCCTCGATCCGTACGCTCGGCGGCCACCGCCGCTACCGCGAGACCGAGGTCCGTCAGCTCCTCCACGGAGTGCCTGACCAGCGCGACTCGGAGGGCTGACGCCCGGTCGACGGCCGGACCCGACCGCAGGCCCGACTGCGCCCGTCCCGGGCTCACGGGTGAGCACTGCCGTGTCCGACGCCCGCCAGCGCCGGTCGGCGGCGCCGGTGAGAATGGCCGCATGACGGACCACCGGGCGACCGACGCCGCGGCCCTCGTCGGGGTCGCGAGCATTGCGCCGTCGCGTGGCAGGACCCCGGTGGGCGCGACGGCCTCGGAGGCGTCCCCTCGCGCGATCGGGGCGGTCCGTGCGGTCCGTGACGGCTCACGGCGCGACGGGCTCGGTGACCGCGACACGTTCCTGGACCGCGCGGTGGCCTACCGGGCCGTCAGCTCCCGCGACCCGCGCTTCGACGGCCGGCTCTACGTGGGTGTGCTGAGCACCGGCGTCTACTGCCGCCCGTCGTGCCCGTCGCGGACTCCGCGGCCGGCGAGCTGCGTGTTCCACGCCTCTGCGGCCGCGTGCGTCGCGGCGGGGTTCCGGGCCTGCCGACGGTGCCGCCCGGACGCGCAGCCCGGGTCGCGGGAGTGGGACCTGGACGGCGACCTCGCCGGCCGCGCGCTGCGGCTGCTCGAGGCGGGGCTGGTCGACGAGGAGGGGGTCTCGGGGCTCGCGGCGCGGCTCGCGGTGAGCCCACGGCACCTGCACCGGGTGCTGGTGGCCCGGCTGGGTGCCTCGCCGGCCGCCCTGGCGCGGACCCGCCGCGCCCAGGCGGCGCGGATGCTCGTCGAGGAGACCACCCTGCCCCTCGCGGACGTGGCCTTCGCCGCCGGCTTCCGCAGCGTGCGGCAGTTCAACGACGTGATGCGCGCACACCTGGGCGCACCGCCATCGGCGCTGCGGCGCCCCGCGGTCGGCACGGCGTCGGGCCGCACGCGCCCCCCGGGGG
>JAEYZK010000104.1 GCA_023428085.1 Pseudomonadota bacterium | reverse complement strand
CCGGTGCCGGAGGCGCCTGCACGGACCGTGCACGCGCCCGCGCCGCCGGAGCCGCCGCCGCACGCGGCCGTCCCGGAGCCGCCCGCCGCCGGGGAGATCCCGGAGGAGCCGCCCAGCCCCGCCGCCGCCGCCCGGCTCGATCTCGGTCACGCGAGCCCCGCGCGTCCGCGCGAGGACCACATCCCCTGGAGCTACGGCCAGGACCGGGTCACGGCGATGGCCGTCGATCCGGAGACGCTCTACGTCTACTGGGAGGTCACGGACCCGGCCATCGAGCGGGCCCGGGCCGCCCTCGGCGCCGCCGGCGAGGCCGCGTGGCTGGCCCTGCGTGTCCACGACACGACCGGCATCATCTTCGACGGCGGGAACGCGCACTCCTGGTTCGATCACGGCCTGGGGCGCTCGGACCGCCAGTGGTTCTTCCGCATCGGCAAGCCGTCCTCGTCCGCGACGGTCGAGCTCGGGCTGCGCGCGCCCGACGGCGGGTTCGTCCGGATCGCGCGCTCGTCGCGCGTGGACTTCCCGCCGGTGGCGCAGGCGGCGTGGAGCGAGCCGGAGTGGATGACGGTGCTCGCGAGCGGCGAGCCGGTGCACGCGGGCCGCGGCGCGCCCGCCCGGGCCGGCGAGGGCGGCGCGCCGGCGGGCCGCGGGGTCGGGGGCGTCGAGCGCCACGAGCACGTGCCGGTCTGGATCCTGCTCGAGCCCGGCGAGGGGGAGCGGCGCTTCCGCGAGCTCTTCGGCGAGCACTGGGAGCGGATCGAGTGGCGCGAGGGCGGGAGCGAGGGGTGGTACGAGCTCCAGGGCCGGCTCGAGTGGCAGGTCGGGCCGATCCTGTCGAGCTGGGAGGAGGGCCCGTTCACGTACCCGGTCGCCGTCGAGCCGCCGACCCGTTCGTCGTGGGAGGGCGGCGCGATCGCCTACACGCAGGGCGGGATCACGCGGGTGGTGTACGGCCCGTGGCAGGTGGTCATCCGGAACCTGGGCGGGCGCGCGGCCCACGCGGTGGTCGGGCGGTGGCAGATCTTCCGCTCGTGGTCCACGAGCGGCGGCCTCGAGGAGGTCCAGCGGATGGCGACGCGGATGGGCGCGCCCGGCGGCGCCTCGGAGCGCACCGCCGCGAGCGCCTGGCTGTGGCGCGGGGGGAGCGAGGAGCGGCTCGGCGGCGCGAGCGAGCTCTGGCGGATCGGAGCGAGCGAGGTCCGCCTCCGCGGCGCGAGCGAGCTCCTGTACGCGGGCGCGAGCGAGCGGCGGGCGATGGGCGCGAGCGAGCGCCACTGGGCCGGCGCGAGCGAGTGGCGGCTCGGCGGCGCCAGCGAGCGGCAGCTCCAGGGCGCGAGCGAATGGCGGCTGGGCGGCGCCAGCGAGTGGCAGCTGCAGGGCGCGAGCGAGCGGCGCCTGGGCGGCGCGAGCGAACGCGTGCTCGGCGGCGCCAGCGAGGCGCGGCTCGGCGCGAGCGAGGGGCGGCTCGGCGCGAGCGAGGGGCGGCTGGGCGGGAGCGAGGGACGCCTCGGCGGCGGACCGCCGGCCGAGGGCGAGGACGACTGGGACTGGCCGCCGGCGGGCCCCTCCGCGCCGGGGAGGGAGTGACAGATGGCGAAGGGGTACCTGGCGCTCGTCCTGCACGCGCACCTGCCGTTCGTCCGCCACCCGGAGGATCCCACGGTGATGGAGGAGCGGTGGCTCTACGAGGCCATCACCGGCACCTACCTCCCGCTCGTGCAGGTCTTCGAGGGGCTGCACGCCGACGGCGTGCCGTTCCGGATCACCGTCTCGCTCTCGGCGCCGCTCATCGCGATGCTGACGGACGACCTGCTCAAGGAGCGGTACGCGAAGCACCTCGACGAGCTCATCGAGCTCGCCGGCCGGGAGCTGGAGCGCACCCGCCCCGAGCCGCACTACCATCGGCTCGCGCAGATGTACCTCGATCGGTTCCAGTCGCTGCGCCACACGTGGCGGAGCCACCAGGGGAACCTCGTCGCCGCGTTCCGGCGCCTCCAGGACGCGGGCTGCGTGGAGGTGATCACCTCCACCGCGACGCACGCGTTCTTCCCGCTCATGGATCGCAACTGGGCGGCGATGCGGGCGCAGGTCCACACCGCCGCCGATCTCGCCGAGGAGCACCTCGGGCGCCGGCCGCGCGGCATGTGGCTGGCGGAGTGCGCGTACGTGCCGGGCTGCGACGAGCTCCTGCGCGAGGCGGGCATCCGCTACTTCCTCGTGGACACCCACGCCGTGCTCCACGCCGACCGGCCGCCGGCCTACGGCCCGTACGCGCCGATCTACTGCCCGACGGGCGTCGCCGCGTTCGCGCGCGATCCGGAGAGCTCGCAGCAGGTGTGGAGCGCGAAGGAGGGGTACCCGGGCGATCCGGTCTACCGCGACTTCTACCGGGACATCGGCTTCGACCTGCCGATGGACTACATCGGCCCGTACGTGCACCCCGAGGGCATCCGGATGTACACGGGCATCAAGTACCACGCGATCACCCACGACAAGCTGCACGACAAGTGGCCGTACGACCCGGACGCCGCGCGCGGCCGCGCGGGCCTGCACGCGAGCCACTTCCGCGGCAACCGCGAGAAGCAGATCGCGCACCTCGCGGGCAACATGGATCGGCCGCCGATGGTGGTCGCGCCGTACGACGCCGAGCTCTACGGCCACTGGTGGTTCGAGGGCCCGCTCTTCCTGAACGACGTCTTCCGCCAGCTCCACTTCGACCAGGACGCCGTCGAGGCGATCACCCCTGGTGACTACCTCGACCGGCACCCGACGAACCAGGTCGCGACGCCGAGCCTCTCGTCCTGGGGCGCGAAGGGGTACGCGGCCTACTGGTGCAACGAGACCAACGCCTGGACGTACCGCCACACGCACGTCGCGGCGGAGCGCATGATCGAGCTCGCCCGGCGCTGGCCCATGGCCGAGGGCGTGCGGCGGCGGGCCCTCAACCAGGCGGCCCGGGAGCTGATGCTCGCCCAGTCGTCCGACTGGACGTTCATCATGACCACGGGGAGCACCGTGCCGTACGCCACCCGGCGGTTCAACGAGCACACGGTCCGGTTCACGCGGCTCTACGAGGAGCTCAAGGAGGACCGCGTGGACGAGGCGCACCTCGCCGACCTCGAGGCGAAGGACAACATCTTCCCGCGCGTCGACTACCGGGTTTACGCAACGTAGAGCGGATGAAGGTTCTCTTCGTTTCATCGGAGGTCGCGCCGTTCGCGAAGAGCGGCGGCCTGGCCGACGTCGCCGGCGCGCTCCCCAAGGCGCTCCGGCGGCGCGGCCACGACGTGCGCGTGGTGCTGCCGCTCTATGCGGGGCTCGACTGGAACGCGCTCGAGCGGCTCGAGGGGTCCGTGCCGGTGCCCATGTGGTGGGGCGTGGCGCGCGCCGGCGTACGGCTCGGGCGGCTGCCGGGGAGCGACGTCCCGGTCTACTTCCTCGAGTACCACCGCTACTTCGACCGGCCCTACCTCTACGGCCCGCCGGAGCAGGGGTACTCCGACAACCTCGAGCGGTTCACGTTCCTCTCCCGCGGCGCGCTCGAGCTCGCGAAGGTCCTGAACTTCGTCCCCGACGTCGTGCACGCGAACGACTGGCAGACCGCGCTCGTGCCGGTCTACGTGAACACGGTCGAGTGGGGGAAGCCGCTGCATGGGGCGGGGACCGTCTTCACCATCCACAACCTCGCCTACCAGGGCGTCACCGACGGCGGCGCGATGTTCGTGACCGGGCTCGGCCGGGAGCACTACCACTCCGGCGAGTTCGAGCACTTCGGCGCGCTCAACCTCATGAAGGCGGCCATCCGGCACGCGAACGTGATCTCCACCGTGAGCCCCACGTACGCGCGCGAGATCCAGACCTCCGCGCTCGGCAGCGGCCTCGACGGCGAGCTGCGGGCGCGGAGCGGCGACCTGTTCGGCATCCTCAACGGCATCGACCGCGACGAGTGGGACCCGGGCGCGGACCGCCACGTCCCGCAGCCGTTCTCGATCGACGACCTCGACGGCAAGGAGGCCGACAAGCTCGCCCTCCAGCACGAGGCGGGCCTCCCCGTCGACGCCGGGGTCCCGCTCTTCTGCGCCGTGGGCCGGCTCGTGGACCAGAAGGGCTTCGACGTGCTCGCGCACGCGATGGATCGGCTGCTCGCGTGGCGGCTGCAGATCATCCTGCTCGCCTCCGGCGACCGCGAGGCCGAGCACCACTTCGCCCAGCTGGCGCTGCGCCACCCGCACAGGTTCCGCGCCTGGATGCACTTCGACAACGCGCTCGCGCACCGGCTCTACGCCGGGTCGGACTTCGTGCTCGTCCCGTCGCGCTTCGAGCCGTGCGGGCTCACCCAGCTCTACGGCCTGCGCTACGGGTCGCTGCCCATCGTGCGGGCGACCGGCGGCCTCGTGGACACCGTGCAGAACTACCGCGAGGACACGGGGGAGGGGACGGGGTTCTCGTTCCGCGATCTCACCCCCGGTGCGCTCGCCGACACGATCGGCTGGGCGCTCTCCACCTGGTACGATCGCCCTGCGCACATCGAGGCGATGCGCCGCCGCGCGATGGCGCAGGACTTCGGGTGGGGGCACGCCGCGGCGGAGTACGAGGAGCTGTACCGCCAGGCGTACCGGCGGCGGCGCGGGCACGCGCCGTAGCAGGGCGCGCGCGCCCGCGGCTCACGCGGCCGCCCCCCCGAGCCGCAGGATCACCGTGACCGCCGCGCCGAAGTGGCAGGTCGCGGCGAGGATCACGAGCAGGTGGAAGATCTCGTGGTACCCGAACACCGCGGGGTACGGGTCCGGGCGCCGGAGCGCGTAGATCACCGCGCCGACCGTGTACAGGACGCCGCCGCCGAGGATGAGCGCGAAGTCGATGGGCGGGATCACGGCCCGGAACACCGGGAGCAGCGGCGCCATGAACCAGCCGAGGAGCACGTAGACGGCGGCCATGAGCTGCTTGGGGGCGGTCGGCCAGGCGAGCGCGAGGACCATCCCCGCCGCGGCGCCCCCCCAGACGGCGACCAGGAGGGCGTGGCCCCTGGGCCCGAGGAGCAGGCAGAAGGGCGTGTACGTGCCGGCGATGAGGACGAAGATCGCGGCCTGATCGATCCGGCCGAGGATGTTCCGCGGGCGCGGCTGCCACTGGGGCCGGTGGTAGATCGCGCTGCACGCGAAGAGGAGGACGAGGCTGCCGCCGTACACGGCGGCGGCGATGGTGGCGGCGGTGCCGCGCGCGAGGTGGATGAGCCCGATCGCGCCGGGGAGCGCGACGACGGCGGCGATCTCGTGGGACACGCCCCGGTACCGGGGCTTCACGCGCGCGGGGGCGGCGGGAGGAGCGAGCGACTTCATGCTCTTCGAGTGGCGACGAGTCGCCGCGGCGGCATCGCCTCATGCGTGGACTTGCCGGCGCGGCGCGCTGCGCGTGCTGGCGCCTTGACGCCCCCGCCCCCCCCTGGTACCACCGCCCACACCCCACGCGCTCGCAGGGGGGATCGCGCCCCTCACCGAGGATCCGATGTATCGAATCGTCCGCCGCGAGGCCTTCTCCGACACCACGTTCCTCTGGGAGGTCGAGGCCCCCGACGTCGCCGCCTCGGCCCAGCCGGGCCACTTCGTGATGGTGCGCCTCCACGAGGGGTCGGAGCGCATCCCGCTCACCGTCGCGGACTTCGACCGGCAGCGCGGGACGATCACCATGGTGGTCCAGGCGCTCGGGAAGACCTCGCGCGAGATGATGACGGCGTACCGCGAGGGCGACACCTTCGAGGACTTCGTGGGCCCGCTCGGCCAGCCGCAGCACGTGGCCAAGGTCGGCCACGTGGTGCTCATCGGCGGCGGCCTGGGCGTCGCCCCGGTCTATCCCCAGCTCCGGGCCTTCAAGGAGGCCGGGAACCGGGTCACGGGCGTCATCGGATTCCGCTCGAAGGGGCTCGTCTTCTGGGAGGACCGGTTCCGCCAGTGGTGCGACGACCTCGTGGTCTGCACCGACGACGGCTCCTACGGGAAGCCGGGCTTCGTCACCGGCGCGCTCAAGGAGCTCTGCGAGCAGCAGAAGCCGGACCTCGCCGTCGCGATCGGGCCGCTCCCGATGATGAAGGCGTGCGTGGACACCACGCGCCCCTTCGGCGTGAAGACCATGGTCTCGCTCAACGCGATCATGGTGGACGGCACGGGCATGTGCGGCTCGTGCCGCGTCACGGTGGGCAAGGAGGTCCGCTTCGCCTGCGTCGACGGCCCGGACTTCGACGGCCACCAGGTGGACTTCCCGGAGCTGCTCGCGCGGCAGAAGCGGTTCAAGAGCCAGGAGGCGCGCGCCTCCGAGGACTGGAACCACGTCTGCAACCTCGAGAAGCAGCTCTTCGAGGAGGAGAAGCACAACTACAAGAAGATCAAGGACCTCGCGCCGCACCAGACGAAGATGCCGGAGCGCGACGCCGGGGTCCGATCCCGCACCTTCGACGAGGTGAACCTCGGCTACTCGCTCGCCGAGGCGCTCGGCGAGGCGGAGCGCTGCATCCAGTGCGCGAAGCCGACCTGCATCTCCGGCTGCCCGGTCCAGATCGACATCCCGCGGTTCATCCGCCACGTGCTCGTCCGCGACCTCGACGGCGCGCTCGCGGTGATCAACGAGGCCTCGATCTTCCCGTCCATCTGCGGCCGCGTCTGCCCGCAGGAGACCCAGTGCGAGGCGCAGTGCGTCATCGCGAAGAAGGTCGAGTCGGTCGGCATCGGCCGGCTCGAGCGGTTCGTGGGCGACCACGCCCGCCCGCGCCCGGTGCAGCTGCCGCGGCTCCCGAGGAAGCTGGGCAACGTGGCGGTGTGTGGCTCCGGCCCGGCGGGCCTCGCGGCCGCGGCCGACCTCGTCCGCTACGGCTGCGACGTGACCGTGTTCGAGGCGCTCCACGTCGTCGGCGGCGTGCTCCGCTACGGCATCCCCTCGTTCCGGCTGCCGCGCGACATCATCGACCGCGAGGTGAAGCGGCTCGCCGACATGGGCGTCCGGTTCGAGACCAACAAGGTCATCGGCAAGACGTTCACGGTCCCGCAGCTCATGCAGGAGCGCGGCTTCGACGCGGTCTTCCTCGGGGTGGGCGCGGGCGCGCCCGCGTTCCTGGGCATCCCGGGCGAGTTCGCCGGCCAGGTCTACTCGGCCAACGAGTTCCTCACCCGCGTGAACCTCATGGGCGGCGACCGGTTCCCGTTCCTCGACACGCCCATCTCGCTCGGCAAGAGCGTGGTCGTGATCGGGGCGGGCAACACCGCCATGGACTGCCTCCGGGTCGCGAAGCGGCTGGGCGCGCCGAGCGTCCGCTGCGTCTACCGGCGGAGCGAGGCCGAGGCGCCGGCCCGCATCGAGGAGCTGCGGCACGCGAAGGAGGAGGGGATCGAGTTCTTCTT
>JAEYZK010000431.1 GCA_023428085.1 Pseudomonadota bacterium | reverse complement strand
CCAGGAGTACCTCGAGACCAACTTCCGGCACGTGGCGGCGCAGAAGAAGCTCGCCTTCGAGGTGACGGCCGAGCCGGACCTGCCGGCGGTGCTCTTCACCGACGCCAGCCGCGTCCAGCAGATCCTGAAGAACCTGCTCTCGAACGCCTTCAAGTTCACGGAGGAGGGCGCCGTCACCGTCACCCTCGGCCGGCGCCGCACCCCCGAGGGCGCCGACCAGGTGGCGGTCGCGGTCCGGGACACGGGCATCGGGATCCCGCGGGAGAAGCAGAAGCTCATCTTCGAGGCGTTCCAGCAGGCGGACGGGACCACGAGCCGCAAGTACGGCGGCACGGGGCTGGGGCTCACCATCAGCCGCGAGATCGCGCGCCTGCTGGGCGGCACCATCCACGTGGACAGCGCGCCCGGCGCGGGCAGCACCTTCACGCTCTTCCTCCCGGAGCGGTACGCGGGGCCGGAGGACCGCGCCGCCGCCGAGTCGTCGTTCGCGCCGATCGACCCGGAGCGCCCCCTGCCGGCGGGCGCCGACTTCGACGGCCGCGTCGTGCTCCTCGCGGACGACGACGTCCGGAACGTCTTCGCCATCAACAGCGTGCTCGAGGCGCGCGGGATGAGGGTCCTCCACGCGGAGAACGGGCGCGAGGCGATCCGCCTGCTGGAGGCGAACCCGCACGTGGACCTCGTCCTGATGGACACGATGATGCCGGAGATGGACGGCCTCTCGGCGATCCAGGCGATCCGCGGCCGGAGCCACTTCCGCTCGCTCCCGATCATCACCCTCACGGCCAAGGCCATGAAGGAGGACCGCGAGAAGGCGCTCGAGGCGGGGGCCTCGGACTACGTGGCGAAGCCGGTCGATCCCGACCAGCTCCTCGCGATCATGCACGGCTGGCTCTCCCCGCGGCAGTCTGCATCGCGCGAGGGCGCCGGCGCCGCGCTGTAGCCCGCCCGCCGTCCAGCGTTGATCCTGCTTGCCGCCCCGTTCGGGGTGCGCGAGACTCATCCGTCGATCACGCGCGGGGGGTGTCTCGTGAACTCGAAGCTGCTCGTTCGCTGCTTCGGAGCCTTGGCTTGCCTGGTCTTCGTCGCCTGCGGGGGCGGCGGGGGTGGCGGCGGCGACCGACCTCCCCCCATCGAGCCGCCCAGCGGCTTGACCTATCCGACCACCACCGTCGCGGCGGTCGTCGGCGAAGCGATCGCTCCGTTGACCCCGACCGTGACCGGGGTCGTGGACGCGTGGACGGTGCATCCGCAGCTCCCTGCCGGGCTGTCACTCGACGCCGCGACGGGGATCCTCTCGGGAACTCCGACGGAGCCCTCCGCGGTGGCGAACTACGCCGTCTCCGCCACGAACGGGGGCGGCAGCGACCGCTTCGTCCTCCAGATCGGCGTGACCGCCGCGCTCGTCGCGCCCACCGACCTCGCCTACCCGGAGACGGAGCTCGTGATCACGCAGCTCTCGACGCTCGCGGCGCGGACTCCAAGCGTCAACGGCGTCGTCAGCAGCTGGACCGTGACGCCGGCGCTTCCGCCGGGCATCACGCTCGACCCCGCGAGCGGCGCCCTCGCGGGGACCCCCGTCGATCCCTCCCCGCGGACGGTCTACACGATCGCGGCCTCGAACGCGGCCGGCTCCACGGAGGCGCTCGTCGCCATCACCGTCGAGCCCCTCGTGCCCGCACCGCGGAACCTCTCGTACGGCATCGACCTCCTCGTCGGGACCGTGGGCACCGCGATCCCGCAGCGCCTCCCTTCCGTCGAAGGGCTCGTCAGGACCTGGTCGGTGGAGCCGGCGCTGCCGGACGGGCTGTACCTCTGGCCGCAGTCCGGGGAGCTCTACGGCACGCCACAGGCGATCTCGCCGCGCGCGACCTACACCGTCACCGCCTCCAACGAGAGCGGGGCGGCGCAGACCACCATCGACGTCGAGGTCCTGCCCGAGGCGCCGGGGTGGCTGGCGTACGACGCGGCGATCCTCGTCGGAACGGTCGGGCTCCCGATCGCACCCGCCACGCCCCGCGTCAACACCGTGATCACGAGCTGGACCGTGGCCCCCTCCCTGCCCGCAGGCCTCACCATCGACCCGGTGACCGGCGTCATCTCGGGGACGCCGCTCGTCGCCGCCGCGGCGGCGGAGTACACGGTGACGGCGTCGAACGTCAGCGGATCGAGCCAGCGCGCGATCCGGATCACGGTCGAGGAGGCCGTTCAGCCACCGTCGAACCTGCGGTACCAGCACGCGGAGCTCGTGGTCACGAAGGACGTCGACTGGTTCCACAACGCCGCCTCCGTCGACGGTCGCGTGAGCTCCTGGTCCATCGACCCCACCCTGCCGCACGGGCTCGCCTTCATCGAGACGAGCGGGTACATCTACGGGACCGCGTTCGTCGAGTCCCCGCGGACGGCGTACACGGTGACCGCCTCGAACGAGGCCGGCTCCACGCAGGCCACGATCTACATCACCGTGAACGCGGCGCTCGCCGCTCCGATCGACCTCCGCTACGAGCGCGCGGAGATCCTGGCGGAGGAGGGCATCCCCCTCGAGGCCGACCGGGCCTCGGTGCTCGGAACGGTGACGAGCTGGGCGGTCGACCCTGCGCTCCCGCCGGGCCTACGCCTGAGCTCCACGACGGGCGCAATCTCGGGGACGCCGAGCGTCGCGTCCGCCACGCGCACGTACACCGTGACCGCGGGGAACGACGCAGGGTTCGCCCAGACGACCGTCCGGATCGAGGTGCGCGCCGCAGGCTCCCCGCCGCAGGAGCTGGCGTACGCGCCCTCGCTCATCCTCGGCGTGCAAGAGGAGGAGATCGATCCCGCGGTTCCCGACGTGCTCGGCGCCGTCGCGCAGTGGTCCGTGTCTCCGCCGCTGCCGGACGGGCTCGCGCTGAGCATCCAGGGACTCGTGTTCGAGGCCCCCTGGTTGTCGGCCGCCGGCCCGTGCCTCGCCTTCGATGCGGCCGGGAACGCCTACACCGGCGGCACGAGGATCGTGAGGATCGCGCGCGACGGCGCGATGACGCTCCTCGCCGGCGCGAGCGAGCGCGGCTACGCCGACGGGCTCGGGGAGGCGGCGCGCTTCGACGGCTGCGCCGGGATCGCCCTCGACGCGGCCGGGAACGTGTTCGTCGCGGACGCCGGGAACTACCTCGTCCGGAAGATCGCGCCGGACGGGCAGACGAGCACGGTCGCCGGAAGGCGGGGCGGGTACGGCTGGGAGGACGGGCGCGGCACGACGGCGAGCTTCTACAGCCTCTTGGGCCTCGCGATCGACGGCGCGGGCAACCTGTACGTCCTGGACGGCGCCCAGACCGTCCGCAAGGTCACGCCGGAGGGGGTCGTTTCAACGCTCGCGGGATCACCGCACGCCACCGGGAGCGCGGACGGACAGGGTGCCACGGCGCGGTTCTACAACCCCGGCGGCATCGCCGCGGACGTCTCCGGGAACGTGTACGTCGCGGACACCTGGAACAACACGATCCGCGTCGTCTCTCCGTCCGGCGCGGTCCGGACGCTCGCGGGCGCGGCGGGCGTCCAGGGGAGCGGCGACGGGACGGGGAGCGGGGCGACGTTCGCGCGGCCGCGGGCGCTCGCGGTCGACGCCGCGGGGACCGTGTACGTCGCCGATACCGGAAACGACATGGTTCGCGCCATCGCGCCCGACGGCGAGGTGAAGACCCTGGCAGGGCAGATGTTCGACTTCCGCCGAATCAACGGCGAGCTCGCCTCCGCCCGGTTCTCGGGACCCTACGCCGTCGCGGTGGACGCAGCAGGGCGCGCGCACGTGCTCGACACGACAGGCCCGTATCGCACGCTCGTCCGGAAGTCCGGCATCATCCACGGCAGGCCGACCGTCCCGTCGACCGCGTCCCACACCGTCACCGCGTCGAACTCCGCGGGATCCTCGCAGGCGACGGTCGAGATCCGGATCCAGGCCGCGGACGTGCTCACGTGGGCGGGAACGGCGGGGATGCTGGGGTCTGCCGACGGACGCGGCGCGGACGCCCGGTTCGTTCGGCCGACCGACGTCGCCGTCGACGCCGCCGGCAACGCGTTCGTCGTCGAGGAGCTGGGCCACAAGCTCCGGAGGATCACGCCTTCCGGCGAGGTGACCACGCTCGCGGGAGCGGACGACAGCGGCTTCGTGGATGGCGTGGGATCGGCCGCGCGCTTCAGCCATCCCTCCGGCGTCGCCGTCGACACGGCCGGCAACGTGTTCGTCGCAGACTCCGGGAACGCGACGATCCGGCGGGTCGCGCCCGACGGCACGGTCACGACCCTGGCCGGGAGCCCCGGACTCACGGGGGCAGTGGACGGCGTGGGAACGGACGCGCGGTTCAACAACCCCAGCGACGTCGCGGTGGACCCGCTCGGGACCGTCTTCGTGGCGGACACCGGAAACTCCGCGATCCGTGCGATCACGCCGGACGGCGTGGTGCGCACGCTCGCCGGCA
Organism: Pseudomonadota bacterium; assembly: GCA_023428085.1. GTDB lineage: Bacteria > Myxococcota > Myxococcia > Myxococcales > Anaeromyxobacteraceae > Anaeromyxobacter. Next base: position 2,891 of record JAEYZK010000431.1, on the reverse strand, counting down.
TGGCGACGTCGAGCGGCTTCCAGGACGGGACGGGCGACGGCGCCCGCTTCTTCGGACCACGAGGCGTCGCCGTCGGCCCCGGCGGAGTCGTCTACGTCGCGGACACCTGGAATCGGGTCATCAGGCGCGTGAGCCCGGCGGGCGTCGTGACCACGCTCGCGGGCCTGGCCGGGGCGGCGGGCACGACCGATGGGCTCGGGTCCGCGTCGCGGTTCGAGACCCCGTCCCGTCTCGCCGTGGACGCAGACGGCAACCTGTGGGTGCCGGACGAGTGGAGCTGCAGGATCCGCAGCGTCACCCCGGACGGCCTCGTGAGCACGTACGCGGGCGCGTGGTGTGGACACGCGGACGGCGCGCGCGCACGCGCCCGGTTCTCGTCACCTTCCGGGATCGGGATCACGCCCGCCGGCGAGCTGCTCGTCGCGGATGGCGGAAACCACGTGATCCGCCTCGTGCGCTGAGCGTCGGGCTCACGCCCCCACGTACGACCGGACCCAGTTCGCGAGGACCCGCTCCGCCTTGGGGGTCTCGCGGATCGAGGCGAGGGCCTCGTCGCCCAGCCCCGGGCGCAGCGCCTCGAGCCGCGGCCGGGTCTCCGCGCAGACGACGCGGTTCCGCGCCGCGTCGAACTCCGGGTGGAACTGGACCGCGCGGATGCCGCCGTGCGCGAAGGCCTGCACGGGCGAGTGGTCGTTGCCCGCGAGCACCGTCGCGCCCGGCGGCGGCGCCGGGACGTGGTCCTCGTGGTTCTCCTGCACGAAGAGCGTGTCCGGCAGGCCGGAGAAGAGCGGGTCGCGCCGGCCCTCCGCGGTCAGGACGATCTCGCGCGTCCCGACCTCGGGGCCCCTGGGGTTGCGCGCGACCGTCCCGCCCAGCGCGTGCGCGAGGAGCTGGTGGCCGAAGCAGACGCCCAGCACCGGCACCGTCTGGGAGGCCTCCACGAGCCAGGCCCCCGTCCGCTCCATCCAGGGCGCCGGCGCGGTCACGCTGTCGAGCGAGCCGGTCACCACCACCCCGGCGATCCGGTCCCGCGTCGGGAACGGCGCCCCCGCGACCGCGTCCACCACGACCACCTCCGGAGCGAGGAGGCGCTCGAACCACTCGGTGAACTCCCCGAACCGCGCGCGGGCCTGCGGCGTGGGCGATCCGGTCCGGACGACGAGGATTCGGTGCATGGTATGGTTGTCTCCCGTTCGCCCGACGTTGCAACGCCGGGTCCATCGCCGGCCGGCCCGGCGGCGCGCGCGAAGGCGCGCAGCGACGGCGTGCCGCGAATGCACGCGCGGTGCGACGGCGTCCCGCTGCACGCGCGGCGGGCAACCACGTGCCCTGGAGGCGGGCACGCCAGGAGGGAGATCGATGCTGGTCGTCATGCAGCAGCACGCCACCGCCGAGCAGGTCCAGGCGGTCGTCGAGAAGATCCGGGCGCTCGGGCTCACGCCCAACCCCATCCCCGGCGCGCAGCGGATCGCGATCGGCATCACCGGCAACAAGGGGCCGCTCGACCCCGACCAGTTCACCATCCTCCCCGGCGTCGCCGACGCGCTCCGGGTGTCCCAGCCCTTCAAGCTCGTGTCGCGCGAGGTGAAGGAGGAGGACACGATCATCGACGTGGGCGGCGTTCCGCTCGGGGGCAAGGACCTCGCCATCATGGCCGGCCCGTGCTCGGTCGAGTCCAAGGAGCAGATCCTCGCGTGCGCCCACGCGGTGAAGAAGGCCGGCGCGCGGTTCCTGCGCGGCGGGGCCTACAAGCCGCGGACGAGCCCCTACGAGTTCCAGGGGCTGGCCGAGGAGGGGCTGAAGCTCCTCGCGCTCGCCCGGGAGGAGACCGGCCTCAGGATCGTCACCGAGGTGATGGACGTCGAGACCCTGCCGATGGTCGCCGACTACTGCGACGTCCTCCAGCTCGGCGCCCGCAACATGCAGAACTTCTCGCTCCTCAAGCAGCTCGGCGCGCTCCAGCGGCCGGTGCTCCTGAAGCGCGGCCCCTCCGCGACGATCAAGGAGTGGCTCATGGCCGCCGAGTACCTCGTCTCGCGCGGCAACTACAACGTCGCCCTCTGCGAGCGGGGCATCCGCACCTTCGAGACGATGACCCGCAACACCCTCGACCTGAACGCCGTCCCCGTCCTGAAGGCGCTCACCCACCTGCCGGTGATGGTCGATCCCTCGCACGGCATCGGCCTGCGGGCGCACGTCGCCGCGATGGCGCGCGCCGGCATCGCCGCCGGCGCCGACGGCGTCATCGTCGAGGTCCACCCGCAGCCGGAGCGCGCCCTCTCCGACGGCGCCCAGTCGCTCACCCCGCCGCAGTTCGAGGAGCTCATGCGGCAGGTGCGGGTGATCGCCACGGCGCTCGGCCGCGGGGTGTGATGCCGGGGCGCCCCCTCGGGCGGGCACGCGGGAGGCCGGCCGCTCGCCCCGGGCCCGTCGAAGGGCGCGCGGACGATCACCTCCGCCCGCGCTCCAGCCGCCGCGCGAGCTCCGCGCGCGCGTCCGCGAGCGCCTGCGCGATCGGCTTGCCCCGGGAGACGACGCGATCGAGCTCCCGCAGGAGCGCGTCGCCCGCCGCCGCCTCGAGCCGGTGCGAGGCCACCGCCGGGAGCGCCTCGGCCGCGGCGCGCCACGCCGGCCCGGCGACCTGCCCGCCGAGGGCGGCCACGGGCGCCGCCACGACGCGCGGATCGCCCGCGGCCTGCCGGAGGGCCGGGAGCGCGCCCGTCTGCTCCCACGCCGCGAGCTGGGCCTCCCGGTCGAGGCAGCTCCCGCGCAGCAGCTCCCACGCGCGCTCCTTGCGGGCGCCGCGCGCCGAGAGCGCGCAGAACACCGACGGCGCGGACACGAGGGCGCCCTCCGGCATCGGCGCCGACCGCCGGGCGCCGCGCCCGCCG
>JAEYZK010000008.1 GCA_023428085.1 Pseudomonadota bacterium | reverse complement strand
CAGCAGGGGTGGGGCCCCGACGGCTCCGCCGGCGGGGCGGGGCGGCACGCCCCGTGCGATCCTCCTAAACGGCTGTCGCGATTCGCGGCACCGTCAGGTGATCGCGAATCGCGAACTGCCGTTTAGGCCTTCGCGAGCTCCTCGAGGGTCGGCACCGATCGCGGGGGGAGGACGACGTACGGCGCGACGGGGTCGCCCCCCAGCGCGGCCGCGACGAGGTCCACCCCCGCACCGGCGGTGGAGGGCTTCACGACGGTCGCGGCGAGGAGGCCCTCCCGCACCCAGCGCTGCCCGCCGTCCGGGAGTCCGTCACAGCCCGTGAGCGGCCCCCCCCAGCCCGGGCGCTGGCCGCGGAGGGCGCTGCGCGCGCCGACGGCCATCTCGTCGTTGTGGGCGCAGACCGCGTCCACGCGGGCGTCGGGGTGCTCGCTCAACCAGCTGCCGACGGCGTACTCCGCTCCCTGGCTGGTCCCGTCGCCGGAGACGGAGTGGGCGAGCTGGACCGTCGATCCCTTCAGCGCCTGCTCGGTCATGCGCCGACGCAGGGCGGTCGCGGACGAGACGCCCGGGCCCTCCACGAGGAGCACCTGGCCGCCCGCGGGCAGCAGGGCCTCGAGCTGGCGCGCCTGGAGCCGGCCGAGCTCCAGCTCGTCCACGGTCGCCGAGCCGACGAGCACGCCGGGGAAGTCCCTGCGCAGGCCGTCGAGGTACGGCGCCCGCGTGGAGATGACGACCCAGCCGATCCGGGCCGCGACGCTGCTCCGCGCGATCTTCTCGAACCCGACCGCCGCCGCGGTCTCGACCACGAAGGCGACCGGCCGCGCCGCGGGCGCGCGCCTGCGGCACTCCTCGAGCTGTGCGATCTGGCGGGCCGGATCGTTCTCCGCGCACAGGACCTCGAGGTCGAGCCCGGCCCGGTGCGCGGCCGCCCGCCCCTGGGCCACCTGCCGGTGCTGGAAGCCCTGCCCCGACGACACCAGCGAGAGCACGACGAGCTTGCGGTCCGCCATGAGTGAATGCTACGCCGCGCGCGTTCCGGCCACGCCCCCTTGACCGAGGGTCAAATGAGCTCACCACAGGCCCCTGTACCGTTTCGTACGCAGGAGGCGGGGAACGGCTCCGCGGCTCCGCGCGGCTGCCCCCATCCCATCTCCCGCTCAGCCTGAGCGTAGGGCGCGCGCAGCGCGCCCGGAGTCGAACACCGCCCCTCCCCCAGCTTCGCTGGGGCCCCCACCAACTATCGCGCCCCGAGGGCCTCGAGATCCGGCACCGAGCGCGGCGGGATCAGGACGTGCGTCGGCACGGCTTCGCCGCGCAGCGCGGCCGCGATCAGCTCCACGCCGGCGCCGCCGGTGGGCGGCTTCACCACCGTCGCCGCGAGGAGCCCCTCGCGTACCAGCCGTTGCCCACCGTCGGGGAGGCCATCACACCCGGTGAACGGCCCCACCCACTCCGGGCGATGGTTGCGCAGCGCGTTCCGGGCGCCGAGGGCCATCTCGTCGTTCTGCGCACAGACCGCGTCGAAGCGGGCGTCCCGGTTCTCGGAGAGCCACGACGACACCGCCCACTCCGCCCCCTCCGTGGTCCAGTCGCCCGCGATCGCGTGGGCGACGACGACGCGGGAGTCCTTCAGCTCCTGATCCGTCATCCGCCGCCGGAGCACCGTCGCGGCCGAGGCGCTCGGCCCCTCCACCTGGAGCACCTTCCCGCCGCGGGGGAGCAGCGCCCTGAGCTGGCGCCCCTGGATCCTGCCGATCTCCAGGTCGTCCACCGAGGCGGAGCTGACGAGCGCGCCCGGGAAGTCCCGGCGCACGGCCTCGAGGTACGGCGCGCGCGCGGAGACGATCACCCACCCGATGCGCGCCGCGACCGCGGTGCGCGCGATCTTCTCGAACCCGACCGTCGCCACCGCCTCGACCACGAAGGCCGCCGGACGCTCCCCGGGCGCGCGCCTGGCGTACTCCTCGAGCTGCGCGATCTGCCGGACGGGATCGTTCTCGACGTAGACCACCTCGACGTCCAGCCCCGCGCGGCCCGCGGCGGCGCGCGCCTCGACCTCCTGCTGCTTCTGGAACTCCTGCCTCGACGTGAGGAGCGAGAGCACCACGAGCTTGCGGTCGGCCATGGGACCTCCGGCTGCGTGACGCGTTCATGGTACGCGTTCCGGCGGCCGCGGTCCTGCGGCGGCACCGCGTCCGGTCGATCCGCGCGAAACCTCGACCAAAACCTCCGGCGGGCCCGCGCGCTCCATCGGGGGAGCAGGACCGTCGGTGCGACCGAGGGAGAGGCGGCGGTCCGTGGCGGGCGCGCGGGCGATGGGACTCCGCCGGCCGCGGCCGCTACGGCCCGAGCTCGAGCGCCGTGTCCGGCGGCAGGCGCTCGAGGGACTCGAGCTCCATCGCGTTCGTCTTCCAGTCCATGGCGAAGCGGAAGCGGACCTTGTCGCCGGGCTTCGCCTCCGCGTCGGCGGCGCCCGGGCCGACCCGGTACGCCATCGTCATCGGCGCCATGCCGACCTTCGCGCCGGTCGCGTCCACGAAGTCGGGGATCGCCTCGTGCTTCACGACGAACGCGCGGTCGCCGCCGGAGCCCTGGATGCCCACGACCTCGCCGCGGACGGTGTAGCGCTGGGCCGACGGGCCGACGCGGGTCGCCGGGGATTGCTTGCAAGCGATCGGGAGGGTGAACGCCAGGAACGCCAGGGCGGCTGCAGCCGGGGCTCGAACGCAGGGATGAAAGGTCATGGCGCGGATCTGCCGGGGCGTGGACCCCGGCGCGCGGCCCATTCGGGCCCCTCGGCCGGGCCGACCCTCGCGCGGCTCACGACTGCGTCGAGGCGCGCGCGCGCGAGGACGTCCGGAGCAACGCCTGCTCGAGGTGCTCCGACTCGACCGGCTTCACCATGTGATCGTCGAAGCCGGCGGCGAGCGCGGCCGCGCGATCCTCGGCGCTGCCGTAGCCCGTGAGGGCCACGAGCCGCACCTGGTTCCCGAGCTGCCGGCGCACGTTCTGGGCCACCTGGTGGCCCGTCAGCCCGGGGAGCCCGACGTCCACGAAGGCCACGTCGGGCGACGCCCGCATGATGAGCTCGAGGCCGCGGGGCCCGTCGGGCGCCTCGATCACCTCGTGCCCGTTCAGCTCGAGCAGGTCGCGCATCGTGCTCCGGATGTCCTCGTTGTCCTCGACGACGGCGATCCGGAGCCGGTCGGAGCGCGCCTTCTGCGGCTCCGCGAAGGCGCCCTGGGCCGCGCGCGGGAGCGAGAGCACGAACTCGGCGCCCTTCCCCTTCCCCTCGCTCGCGGCGCTCAGCTCGCCCGCGTGGAGCTGCGCGAGCGTCCGCGCCAGGGTGAGGCCGACGCCGAGCCCGCCCGCGGTCCGGTCGAGCGTGGGCGTCGCCTGGTAGAACATGTCGAAGACATGCCCGAGCTCCTCCGGCGAGAGGCCGATCCCGGTGTCCTTGACCCGCACCCGCGCCGTCTCCCCCGAGACCTCGACGGCGACCTCGACGCCGCCGCTGGCCGTGTACTTCACGCCGTTGGCGATCAGGTTCGAGATCACCTGCGCGAGCCGGACCGGATCGCCCATCACGACCACCGGCGCGTCGGGGACCGTGAGCCCGAGCCGCAGCCCCTTGTTCTCGGCGCCGCCCTGCGCCGCCTCGACCGCCTCGCGGACGATCGCGGCGAGATCGAGCGCGCGCCGGTCGAGCACGAGCTGCCGGTGCGCGATCCGGCTCACGTCGAGGAGATCCTCGATGAGGCGCGACATGTGCCGGGCCTGCCGGCGGATGACGTGGAGCGCCCGCCGGTTGCCCGCCGTGGGCCCCTGCCGCTCGAGCAGCTCGGACGCGTGGAGCACCGCGCCGAGCGGGGTGCGCAGCTCGTGCGAGAGCATCGCCAGGAGCTGATCGCGCCGCTGGACGCCCTCGCGCGACTCGAGCTCCGCGCGCTTGCGGTCCGTGACGTCGGTCCCGATCCCGGCGACGGCGACGATCCGTCCGGCGCCGTCGCGGAGCGGAAACCGCACGATCTGGAGCGTCCGCTCGCCGTCCGCGGCGCGCCGGACCTCCTCGGTCGTCACCGCCGCGCCCGTCGAGACCACGTCCTGCTCCGCCGTGCGGGCGGCGTCGGCGCGCTCGCGCGGGAGGAGATCGTGATCCGACCGCCCCGCTAGCTCCGCGGTGGAGCTGCCGAGGAGCCCCCCCGCCGCGCGGCTGGCGAGCACGTACCGTCCGGCGAGGTCCTTGACCCAGATCGCCGACGGAGAGTTCTCGAGGATGCCCGCGAGCTGCGTCGTCTTCTCGCGGAGCGCGGCGTCCGCCCGCCGCACGTCGTCCACGTCCACGATGTTCCCGACCCACTCGCGGATCTCGCCGCCCTCCCGGACCGGCGCCGCGCGCAGCGTGAACCAGCGGTACTCCCGCGACGCGGCGTGCCAGAGCCGCCCCTCCGCGCCCCACGGCTCCCCGCGCTCCACCCCCCGCGCCCACGCCTTGCGCACGCGCGCCACGTCGTCGCCGTGGAAGGCGCCCAGCCACCCTTCCCCCGCGTACGCGTCGGGCCCCTGCCCCGTGTACGTCCCCCACTCGGGCTGGGGGGTCTCGAACCGGCCGCTCGGGCCGGCGGTCCAGACGACGGACGACATCGTCCGGAGCAGCGTCCGGTGCCGCTCGGCGCTCGCCGCCACCTCGCGCCGGGCGCGCTCGAGCAGGGTCACGTCCACGAGGGTCGCCACCACCCCCTCGATGTCGGCCCGCGGGCGGTACGGCAGGATGCGGAGCAGGAAGGCGCGCTTCTCGTGGTCCGTGACGTCGCGCTCGACCGGCTTGCCGCTCGCGAGCACCGCGCGGAGGTCGTCGGCGAGCCCCGCGTGCTCGAGCGCGTGCGCGAACCCCTCGATCGGCCGTCCGACGTCCTGGGGCAGCAGGTGGAAGAGCTCGCCGAGCTTGGGCGTGAACCGCCGGATCCGCAGATCGCGATCGAGGAAGAGCGTGTGCACCTGCGTCGCCTCGAGCAGGTGGTTCATGTCCGCGGTGATCTCGGTCAGCTCGGCGATCTTGGCCTGGTGCTCGGCGTTGACCGTGTAGAGCTCCTCGTTGACCGAGTGCAGCTCCTCGTTCGTGCTCTGGAGCTCCTCGTTCGACGCGATGAGCTCCTCGTTCGTCGCCTGGAGCTCCTCGTTCGAGGACTCCATCTCCTCGATGGTCGCCTGCAGGTTCTCGCGCGCGGCGCGGAGCTCGTGCTCCAGCGCGCCGATGCGCTCCCGGGCGACGGCCTCGACCTCGACCGCGCCGCCCGGGGCGGGCGCGCCGGCGGAGACCTCCGGGTCCGCCTCGAACGTCACGAGCAGCATGCCGTCGGGCGTCCCGGGCTGCGCCGCCGCGACGGTGACGCGCACGCGCTCCGGCCCCGTCGCCGTGGGGACCTGCACCGCGGCGAACTGGACCGGCTCCCCGTCCTTCTGGACCCGCTTCACCCCGGCGGCCACGACGAACTTCAGCTCGCCGGCGAGGAGCTCGAGCAGGTGGAGCGAGGGCTTCCCGTCGCGCTGCACGAGGAAGCGCCCCGCGCCGTTGAACGCGTGCAGGACCTGGAGCGCGGAGTCCACCGCGATCGACGGCGGCGCGTACCGGCGGAGCAGCGCCTCGCGCGCCAGCCGGATCCGCGGCTCCTCCATCGGCCCGGCGCCCCGGGCCCGACGCTCCAGATCGGACGGAGAGTGCGGCAGCTCCGCGGCGAGCCGGATGTCGCGCTTCTTGCGGAAGACCTTCCAGTGCACGTCCACCGGGTCGAACTCCTCGGCCAGCGCGCCCGGGGACTCGCTCGGGCCGAGGAACAGGACCCCCTGCGGCTTGAGCGCGAAGTGGAAGAGCGAGAGGATCTTCCGCTGCGCCGGGGCCTTCAGGTAGATGAGGAGGTTGCGGCAGCTGATGAGATCGACGCGGGTGAAGGGGGCGTCGCGCAGGAGGTTGTGGGCGGCGAAGACGAGCGAGTTGCGCAGCTCCGTCGTCACCTGGAGCTTGCCCTCGTGTGGCTGGAACCAGCGCCCGCGCAGGTCCGCCGGCACCGGCGCGAGCGCGTCGGCGTCGTAGATCCCCGCGCTGGCGACCTCGAGCGAGGCCCGGTGCACGTCGGTCGCGAACACCTTCACGTGCGGGGGCCGCCCCGCCTCGCGGAGCGCCTCGTGCGCCAGGATCGCGAGGCCGTACGCCTCCTCGCCGGTGGCGCACGCGGGCACCCAGAGCCGCAGCTCGTCTCCCGGCACCACGCGCTCGGCGAGCTGCGGGAGGACGGTCCGGCGGATCACCTCGAACGCGTCCGGATCGCGGAAGAACCGGGTGACGCCGATGAGGAGGTCGCGATAGAGCTGGCGCAGCTCCGCCGGATCGGACTCGACGCGGCCCAGGTACTCCTCGAGCGACAGGGTCTCCGACAGCGTGATGCGCCGCTCCACCCGCCGCGTCACGGTCGCCGGCTTGTAGCCGGAGAAGTCGATCCCCGACTCCTTCCGCAGCAGCTCGAAGAGCCGCCGCATCGTGTCACCGCCCGACGCGACCCCGGCGACGTCCTCCTGCTCGCGCGCGCCGCGCTCGAAGTAGCGGTCGAGCGCCCCGGCGATCTCCTCGGGCGGCAGCACGAGATCGACGGCGCCCGTCTCGACCGCGGCGCGCGGCATCCCGTCGAACTTCGCCGAGACCTCGTCCTGGGCGATGACGAGCCCGCCGGCCTCGTGGACGGCGCGGATGCCCCGCGAGCCGTCGCTCCCGGTCCCGGAGAGGATCACCGCGACCGCGCGGGTGCCTGCGTCCTCCGCGAGCGAGGACAGGAAGACGTCGATCGGCAGCGAGAGCGCCTGGTTCGGCCCGCGGTCGCGGAGGACCAGGGCGCCGTTCGCGACGATCATCTCCTTGCCGGGCGGGAGGAGGTACACGGCGTCGGGCTCGACCGCCATCCCCGTCTCCGCCCGGTGGATGGCGAGCGTCGTGTGACGAGACAGGAGCTCGTCCATGAGGCTCTTGAAGTCGGGCGAGAGGTGCTGGAGGACGACGAAGGCGGCGCGGCCGCCCGGGCGGATGCACTCGAAGACGCGCTGGAGCGCCTCGAGGCCGCCGGCGGAAGCGCCGATCCCGACGATGAACGGAGCGGGCCGGTCTGGCGGCATGTCGTGCGTCGAGGTCACCGAGGGGCGAAGTGATTCGCGCCCTATCTAGTTCTTCGACGCCCGACCGTCGTCTCCCCGGTTGGGGAGAAGCTCCCCGCCGATCTCGCGGGAGAGCTCTGCCTCGCAGCGCTCCCCGGCCCGCGAGACGCGGACCGGAGGAGCGTGAACCGAAGCGCTACGCCGTCGGCGTCGCCGCCGGCGGCGAGTCGAAGTTGAGCACGCGTGCGCCCATGACGGCGATGTAGATCGAGTAGACACCCGCCGCGAGCATCCCGAGCAACCCGATGAGCGGCACGAAGCTGCAGAGGCCGCTGACGGGGAGCACCGCCATCGAGTACGCCGCGATCCGGACGGACGGCTCGTACGGCGCCTTGCTGCCGAAGATCAGGCTCACGCCCCACACGATCAGGCCGCCCAGGAACGGGCCGACGACGCCCATGATCGCGGCCTGGACGAGGGCCATGATCGCGCCGACGAGGCCCGCGCCGAACCCGAGGGCGAGGCTGACGTAGAGGAGGGTCGAGAGGAACGTGAGCGCGCCGTACACGAGCGCGGCCGCGACGGAGAACACGAGGCAGTGCACGAAGCCGGTCTCGCCCTTCCTTGCCTTGAAGAACTCGGTCGGGTTCTTCACGACGGCGATCGCGGTCGCGAGGAGCGCCCTGGGATCGATCGGCGGGAGGGCGGGGCCGGAGGACGGCGGAGGCAGCGGAGGCGTGGTCGGGTTCGGGCTGGTCTCGGACACGGTTTGTAACCCCCTGCGTCTGTGGCGGCGAACGCCGTCGGGAGAAGGAAACTCTACCTCTTCCGAGGAGTTGCTCGGCCAGCGTTCGCCCTCCGCCCCAACGGGGGGCGACGGTGATCCGGCGCCAGGAGCCAGACGAGCGTCAGCCCGGGGAGTCGGCGCGCCGTGCGCGCCGCTGCGCGAGGACGCTCGCTCCCGCCGCCGCGAGCACGACGGCCGCGACGAGGGCCGCGTGCGTCCAGAACGCGGCGCCGCGCTGCGCGCCGCGCAGGAGGGGGACGAGGACCGTCACGCCCGCGTACGGCACGAGCGCCACCCACGCGCGCACGGGCGCGCGCGCGACGCGGCGGGCCCCGGCGAAGAGCAGCAGCAGCGCGGCCACGAAGACGACGATCCCGGCGAGCTCGTGCAGCCGGGCTCCCGTGAGCCACCCGTACGACACCCGGTGCACCCAGAGCTCGACGGCGATCAGGATCCGCGCTGCGTTGGCGAGGAGGGTCGCCACGTACGCGGCGGCGGCGCTCGCGAGGAGGACGAGGACGTTCTGGACCGCGGGGCGCGCCGGCCGGACGAAGCCGAGGACGAGCGCGCCGAACGCCGCGAGCAGGAAGTTCACGCCGGCGCAGGCCGGCGCGATGAGGAACCGGAGCGGGCCGCTCAGGTACCCCGCGCTCGTGCGGTCGAACCGGTGTCCACCGGCGATCTCCACGAGCCACGTCGTCGGCGCGAGGATCCAGCGGAGGTCGTCCGCGGAGGCGGTGGAGTAGAACCGCTTCAGCGCGTACGCCGCGGCGACCGCGATCCCGAAGACGGCGACCGCCGCGGCGCCGCGGGCCCGCACGGCCGCCCTCACCGGGCCCGCGCGCGCAGGCGCCGGAGAGAGGCGATCGCGGCCACGGCGCCGGCCAGCCCGGCGAGCAGGAGCAGCCCGGGCTCGTCGCCGACGGCGGTCTCGCCGACGGCGAGCTCGCTCACGCCCTGCGGGAGCGGCGACGGCTGATCGACGTCCCTCCCCTCCCCTCCGGCGTTGCGCACCTCCTGCAGCACGGCCACGAACGACGTGTGGCGCGTGAGGAGTCCGTACGCGAGGCCGAGCCGGGTGATCTCGGCCTTCTCCTCGTCGCTCTCGTCGCGGGCGCTGAAGTCGGAGAGCGCGGCGATGCGGGTGCGGGCCCAGAGCTGCCGGAGCGCCTCGCCGCGCGCGCGCTTCGCCGTGGCCACGTCGATCACCTGCCGGAAGGGACCGGTCCCGGTCCGCCCCGCGACGGTGATCGTGCCCTGGAGCGGGCCGGTCCACTTGCCCTGGACGACGACGGGCCGCCGCGCCAGGAGGTCGGGCACCGCGGAGGGCTCGACCTCGCTCGCCTGGAAGCCGTCGTACGAGACCTGGAGGTCCGTCAGGACCGGCGCCTCGACGTACCGCCGGAACCGTCCGGCGACGGCGGCCGCCTCGGCGGGGCGCTCGACCACGAACGCCTCGCCCAGCCCGGCCTTCGCCAGGCCCTCGACGAGGTACCGGTTGACCGAGGAGCCGATGCCGAACGAGAAGACGTTCGCCTCGCCGAGGTGGGCGCGGACGTACTGGAACATCGCCTTCTCCTCGGAGATGCCGCCGTCGGTGACCACGATGAAGCTCCGCGCCGTCCCCCCGGCGGCGGGCAGCGCCATCGCCTCCCGCAGCGCGGGGAGGAGCTCCGTCCCGCCCCCGCCCTGCTCACGGTCGAGGAACGCCTGCGCGGCGCGGACGTTCTCGGGGGTCGCCGGGACCGACCGCGGCGCCAGGAGCGCGTGCGCGCCGGAGAAGAGGATGACGTCGAACCGGTCGATGGGTCGGAGGCCGCCGAGGAGGTCCCCCATCAGCTCCTTCGCGGTGTCGAGCGGAAACCCGTGCATCGAGCCGGAGACGTCCACGATGAAGACGTACTCCCGGGGCGGGAGGTCGGCGGGGGACACGCGCGCGGGGGGCTCGACCATGAGCAGGAAGAACTTCTCGCCCGGACGGTCCTGGACGAGGAGGCCCGACTCGATCCGCGCGCCCGCGAGGCGGTAGCGCAGCACGAGATCGCGGTCGCCGCCCGCCTTCTCGGCGGGGTCGAGCGCGATCGTGGCCTCGGCCGGGCCGGCGCGCTGGAGGGTGGTGGCGTGGCTCGGGACCGTCACGTCCTGCAGCGGGATCCCGCCCTGGATCCGCGCGCGCAGGTCGAACGTGTACGAGGGCGCCGCGCCCTCCTTCGTGTACGGGCTCTCGACCCAGCGATCGGCCCCGGGCGCGCGCGCCTCGGCCTGGCCGGAGTACCGGGGCAGGACGACCGTCGGGTAGACGAGCTCGTACACGCCGTCGGTGGGGACGAGCAGCTCGGTGTACCGGAGCTCGACCTTCACGACGTCGCCGGGGAGGACGTTCGCGACCTCCATGGTGAAGACGTTGGGCCGCTGCTGCTCGAGGAGCGAGGCGTTCTTGCCCTCCGCCTTCGCCCGCTCGTACGTCGCGCGCGCCTCCGCGCGCTCCTGGATGCGCGCCTCGATCGTCCTGCCGCCGACGGTCATCCGCATGCCGTGCACCGCGGCGCGGGTCGAGGCCGGGAAGACGTACCTCGCGTGGAGGGGGGTCGCGCCCTGGTTCGCGTACGTCTGCTCGACCTTCACGTCCGCGATGACCCCGACGACGTCGATCGTCGCGGCCGTGGCCTTCAGCGGGAGCGCGTCCACGCCGGGATCTCCGCCCTCGACGACGAAGTACGGCGAGAGCGTCCTGTCCTCGGGCGCGGCGGCGCGCGCCGGGAGGGGGAGCGGGAGGGCGGCGGCCAGGAGGAAGGCGACGGCGATCGCGGTCGGCGGGGAGGTCATGCCGGCCGCGATTGCACGGGCCCGGCCAGCGCGCAGGGCGCGCCGAAGCCCCCGCGCCGCCACCGGATTCCCGCGGGCCGGAGCGGGCTGTGGCTCCGGGGCCGCGGGGAGATCGTGTCCGGACGGACGAACCCCGGCTCCCGGCTACCTCGCGCGCAGGAACCCTCGCAGCCGCTCCATCGCCTCGCGCAGGTTCTCGAGCGAGGTCGTGTAGGAGAAGCGCAGGAACCTCTCCGGCTGGTTCCGGCCGAAGTCGAGGCCGGCGGTGACGGCGACGCCCGCGCGCTCGAGGATCTCGAGCGCGAAGGCGCCGCTGTCGTCCGCGAGGCGGCCGCAGCCGGCCCAGACGTAGAACGCCCCCTCGGGCGCGACCGGGACCTCGAACCCCAGCGCGCGCAGCGCGGGGACGACGAGATCGCGCCGGGCGCGCAGCTCGCCGCGGCGGGCCTCGAGGACCTCGAGCGTCTCGGGCAGGAACGCGGCGAGCGCGGCGCGCTGGGCGAGCGTGGAGGGGCAGATGAACAGGTTCTGCTGCAGCTTCTCGACGTGGCGCAGGTAGGCCGGCGGGACGACGAGCCAGCCGAGGCGCCAGCCGGTCATGTCGAAGTACTTCGAGAAGCTGGAGAGGACGAACACCTCGTCGGAGATCTCCAGCGCGGTCCTCGGGTCGGGGCCGTAGGTGAGGCCGTGGTAGATCTCGTCCACCACGAGCCGCCCGCCGCGCCGCGCCGCCGCCTCGTGGATCCCGCGCAGCCGCTCGAAGTCGATGAGGGTGCCCGTCGGGTTGGACGGCGAGGCGACGAGCACGGCGGCGGTGCGCTCCGTCCAGCGCGCCTCGACGAGCTCCGGCGTGAGCTGCCAGTTCGTCTCCGGTCCCACGGGCACGCCGACGGGCACGCCGCTCACGCTCCGCGCGAACTGCCGGTTGCACGGGTAGCCCGGGTCGGTGAGCAGGAGCTCCGCGCCGGGATCGAGCAGCGCGGCCATCACGAGGAGCAGCGCGCCCGAGGAGCCCGCGGTCACGACCACCCGCTCCGGCGCGAGCGCGAACCCGTAGCGCGTCCGGTAGAACCGCGCGATGGCCTCGCGCAGCGCGGGGAGCCCGAGCGCGACGGTGTACGGGAGCGGGCCGCCCGCGAGCGCCGCGGCCGCCGCGCGGCGCACGGGCTCGGGCGTGGGGAAGTCGGGCTCGCCGACCTCCATGTGGATGATGGTCCGCCCCTCGCGCTCCAGCGCGGCCGCACGGGACATCACGTCCATCACGCGGAAGGGCTCGATCTCCGCCATGCGGCGGGCCAGGGGTCGGGGATCCATGGCGGGACATCGTATGACAGTTCACAGTTCGCAGTTCACAGTTCACAGTTCACGGTTCGCAGCCGAAGCGACGCCGCGAACGGAACCGGAAACTGAGAACTGTAGACTGACGACTGTGAACTGCTCTACACCGCCAGCCCATCCGGCCCGAACACGTGGCACGCCTTCGCCTGGAGCCCGACCTGCACGAGCTCGTTCGGCCGGACCCCCAGCGTCGGGTCCCGGCGGGCCACGACCGTCTGCTCGCCCTCCGTGCGGACGTACATGAAGCTCTCGGCCCCGAGCTGCTCCACGACGAGCACGCCGCCCTTGAGCACCGCGTCGGCGCGCTCCGGCGCGACCACGTGCTCGGGGCGGATGCCCACCGTGACCTCGGTGCCGGCCTGCACACCGCGGGATCCATTCTTCACCGGCACCGCGAGCGGCGCGCCGCCGGGCAGCCGGACCGTGAGCTGCCCCGGCCGCACCGCCTCGGCCACGCCCTTGAGGAGGTTCATCCGCGGCGACCCGAGGAAGCCGGCGACGAACAGGTTCCGCGGGTGCTGGTACAGCTCGAGCGGCGCGCCCACCTGCTCGACCCGGCCTGCGTTGAGGACCACGATCCGGTTCGCCAGGGTCATGGCCTCGACCTGGTCATGGGTCACGTAGACCATCGTCGTCCCGAGCTCCTCGTGCAGCCGCGACAGCTCGATGCGCATCTGCACCCGGAGCGCGGCGTCGAGGTTCGAGAGCGGCTCGTCGAAGAGGAACACCTTCGGATTCCGGGTGATGGCCCGCCCGATGGCGACGCGCTGCCGCTGCCCCCCGGAGAGCTGCCGGGGCTTGCGCTGGAGGAGCTCCTCGATCTGGAGGGTGCGCGCGGCCTGCCGGACGCGCTCCTCGACGGTGGCCTTGTCGGCCTTCGCGAGCTTGAGGCCGAAGGCCATGTTCTCGTGGACGCTCATGTGCGGGTAGAGCGCGTAGGACTGGAACACCATCGCGACTCCGCGCTGCGAGGGCAGCGCCGCGTTCATCCGCTCCCCGTCGATGAGCAGCTCGCCCGAGGTGATGTCCTCGAGCCCCGCGATGAGCCGCAGCAGCGTGGACTTGCCGCAGCCGGAGGGCCCGACGAACACCACGAACTCGCGGTGCCCGATGTCGAGGTCCACGCCCTTGATCACCTGCACGGCGCCGAACGACTTGGTCACGCCCCGGAGCTTCACCTGCGCCATGCCACACCTCCCTATCCCTTGACCGCCCCCGCCGTGAGGCCCGAGACGATGCGCCGCTGGAAGATCAGGACCAGCACGACGAGCGGCACGGTCACGATCACCGACGCCGCCATCACGCGCCCCCACGGCAGCTCGAAGCGCGACGCGCCGCTGATGAGCGCGATCGCCACCGGCACCGTCCGCTTCGCGTTCGAGAGCGTGAAGGTGATCGCGAACATGAACTCGTTCCAGGCGGTGATGAACGCGAGCAGCCCGGTCGTCGCCAGCGCCGGCCACATGATCGGCAGGAACACCTTCCGGATGATCGTGAACGGCTTCGCGCCGTCCACCAGGGCCGCCTCCTCGAGCTCCTTCGGCAGCTCCCGCACGAACGTGGTGAGGACCCAGGTCGTGAACGGGAGCGTCAGGATCAGGTACGAAAGGACGAGGCTGCCCAGCGTGTCGTAGAGCCCGAGCCAGCTCACGAGCTCGAACATCCCCGAGAGCACCGCCACCTGCGGGAACATCGAGACGGAGAGGATCGTGAGGAGCATGAGCTTCCGCCCGCGGAACTCGATGCGCCCCAAGGCGTAGGCCGCCGTCACCGAGAGGAAGAGCGAGATCGCCACCACGGTGGCGGCGACGATCACCGAGTTGAGGATGTTCCGCCCGAAGCTCTGCTGCGCGAAGATGGCGGTGTAGTTCCCCCACGCCGGGTCCGGCGGGAAGGCCTCCACCTGGTACAGCGCGGAGCCCTCCTTCAGCGAGGAGACGATCGCCCAGTAGAACGGGAAGACCGTGTAGACCACGATCGCCGCCACGAGCAGGTAGAAGAACGCCCGGCCCACGATCCTGCGCGCGCCGCCCATGTCAGGCCTCCCCCGCGCCGAGCCGGACGCGCCCGAGCGTGATGTACGCGATGGTGAAGATCCCGATGATCACGAACAGGAAGGTGGACGCGGCCGAGCCGTAGCCCACGTCCTGGAAGTCGACGAGCTGCTGCCGCGCGTAGATCGCCATCGTCGAGGTCGAGCGGCTGTTGCCCGTGAGGATGAACGGGAGGTCGAAGATCCGGAGGGCGTCGAGCGTCCGGAAGATGATCGCCACCATGAGCCCGGGCCGGATGAGGGGCAGCGTGATCCGCCAGAAGACCTTGAGCGGGTGGACGCCGTCCACCTTCGTCGCCTCGTAGATCTCCGCCGGCACCATCTGGAGCGCCGCCAGGATGAGGAGCGTCATGAAGGGCGTCGTCTTCCAGACGTCCACGAGCACGACGGCGGTGAGCGCGAGGTCGGGGTTGGCGGTCCAGGCGAGCGGCCCCTCGACGAGCCCGAGCGCCAGGAAGACGTGGTTCAGGACGCCGTAGAGGTCGTTGTACATCCAGTTCCACATCTGCGCGGAGACGACCGTGGGGATCGCCCAGGGGATGAGGACCGCGGCCCGGAGGAGCCCGCGGCCCGGCAGGTGCGCGTTGAGCGTGAGGGCGATGATCGTCCCGAGCACCGTCTCGATCGCCACCGAGAGGACGGTGAACCGCAGGGTGTTCAGGACCGAGGTCCACCAGTCCGCGTCGGCCGCGAGGAGCCGGAAGTTCTCGAGCCCCACCACCGACCAGTCCTGCATGTTCGCCAGGCTCGCGTCGGTGAAGGCGAAGTAGATCGTCCGCACCAGCGGCCAGCCTGCGACCGCGGCGAGGACGGCGAGCATGGGCAGGACGAAGATCCACGCCCACCTCCGCCGCTGGCGCGTGAGCTGCGAGACCTCGGCGGCCGCGGCGCCGCCGAGGAGCTCCCTCCGATCCCGCACCGCCTCCACGGCCCGCCTCCTACCGCGCCGCGCGGCGGTTGAGCCGCTGGATGACGCGCTCCACCTGGGCGAGGCTCTTCCCGGGCTCCGACTGGCCGGAGAGCGACTCGTGGACCGCGTTCCAGAAGGAGTTCGAGACCTGGTTGTACCGCGCGCCGGTCTGGCGCGACGGGCGCGCCACCGCGGCCTGGAACGCGGGGAGCAGGTCCCCCAGGAACGGGTTCTTCGCGAGGATGTCCTTGTCCTCGTAGAGCGCGGGCAGGGTCGGGTTGAGGCTGATCTCGAGCGCGGCCCGCTTCTGCTCCGCCGGGCTCGCGAGGTACATCGCCAGGTCGACCGCCGCCTGCGTGTTCTTCGAGTACCGGTTCACCGACCATTGCCAGCCGCCGAGGGTGGCGGTGTTCTTCCCGCCGGGACCGCCCTTCGGGAGCGCGGTCACGCCGACCTTGCCCTTCACCGGGCTGTCCGGACCCTGGGAGAGCGCCCACGCGTAGGGCCAGTTGCGCATGAAGACCGCGTTCCCCGACTGGAACGCGCCGCGCGCCTCCTCCTCGGCGTAGTTGAGGACGCCCTCGGGCGCGATGGTCTTGATCCACGAGGACGCGAGCTGGATGGCGGCGACCGCCTTCGGGTTGTCGACGTCCACCTTCCCCTGGTCGTCGATGATCGTCCCGCCGCCGAAGCTGTCGATCCACTCGAGGGCGTTGCAGGTCAGCCCCTCGTACGCCCTGCCCTGGAAGACGTACCCCCAGATCTTCGCGTTGCCGGCCTTGCGCTCGCCGTCCTGGACGACCTTCGCCGCCTGGGTCAGCTCCTGCCAGGTGGTGGGGACCTTCTGCCCGTACTTCTCGAGCAGGTCCTTCCGGTAGTAGAGGATGCCGGCGTCGGTGAACGCGGGGAGCCCGACGAGCTTCCCGTCCACCGTGTTGGCCTCGATGATCGCCGGGAAGTGCTGCCCGACGACCTCCTTCGGGACCGCCTCCCCCAGATCGACGAGGTTCGGGGCGAGCAGCCCAGGCCAGATGACGTCGATGCGGAGGACGTCGATCTCGCTCGAGCGCTGCGAGAGGAGCTGCTGGTACAGCGCGAGCTGTTCGTTCGAGTCCTTCGGGACCGAGACGACGCGGACCTGGTTGCCGGTCTTCTTGGCCCAGGCCTCCGCGCCCTGCTTGCAGAAGTCGTACTCCGCGCCGACCGAGCCGCAGGCGACCGAGACGGTCGCGGCCTGGGCGCGCCCCACGAGCGCCCCCGCGGCCAGCACCGCCGCGACGGCGACGCCCTTCACGAGCGACATGTTCCCCCCCCTTTGGCGCGCGCGCGACGGCCGGTCGTCCGGGACCGGTCGAAGCACGCTCCGCGAAGGGCAATGTGTGCACGCAGCGCGAACGCGCGCACGCACGGGAGGCGCGCCCGGATCAGGGCGCCGCCTCCTGGGGTGCCCGGGCCGCTACCGGAGGACGGCGACGTTCTCGACGCCGCTGGTCGTGGCGCTCGGCTGCGCCGTCACCGGGCGCGGCTCGATCCGCTCGCCGTTGGCGAGCATCTTGAGCGAGAGCGCCAGGAGGGCCGAGATGAGCTCACCCGAGCCCGGCACGTCGAGCTTGCGGTAGATCCGCTTGCGGCGCGCCCGGATCGTCTCCGGGGAGACGTTCGCGGCCGCGGCCGAGTCCTTGCACGCAAACCCCTGGGCGAGGCGCAGCACCTCGGAACGCTCGGCGGGGGTGAGGTTGGTGCCCTCGAGGAACCGGGCGGTGAACGGCGTGAGCACCTCGACGTCGATGTGCGGCATTGGCTCTCTTCTCCCTGCGGGCAAAGCCCGCCTCGTCGACTGACCTTCCCCACGGTCCCCTTCGACCGATTCCCCGCCGGCCAGCCGCTCGGTGGTGCGCGTCACGGTAGGCACGGCCCGGCCGGAGACAACCCCCCTCCCGTCGATTTTTCGCCGGGTCGCCCCTCGTCCGATCGGTCCACGGCGCTCGCGCCAAGCGCCCGCCCGGCCAAGAGATTGCTCGGGCTTCGCCCTCGCCCCGTCGGCGGGCAGAGCCCGCCTCCTCCGGGAGATCAGCCGTTCTCGTCGCGCCGCGCCGGCGCGCTGAGCGGCCGGAGGGCGGTGAGCGAGGGGCGCTCGCGCGCGCGATCCCGCTTCCGGAGCCTCCCTCCGTCCACGAGCATCCGGCCGGCCCAGCGGTACACGTTGAACTCCGCCACGAGCGACCGCATCGCCCGCATCCGGGCCCGCTGCTCCTCGCGCCCCATGGCCAGGGCCGCGGCCATCGCGGCGCTCGCCTCCTCGAGGTCGTAGGGGTTCACGACGAGCGCGTCCGAGAGCTCGCGCGACGCGCCGGTGAAGCGCGAGAGCAGGAGCACGCCGGCCTCGTCCTCGCGCGCCGCGACGAACTCCTTCGCGACGAGGTTCATCCCGTCGTGCAGCGACGAGACGTAGCAGAGGTCGGCCGCGCGGTAGTACCGGAACACGTCGGGCGGCTCGTGGTTCGCCCGCAGGAGGACGATCGGCCGGTAGTCGCCGGTGCCGAAGCGGCCGTTGATCCGGACCGCCAGCGCCTCCACGCTCCGGTCGAGCTCCTGGTAGCGCGGGATGCGCGAGCGGCTCGGCGCCGCGAGCTGCACGAACGTGAACCGGCCCTGGAACTGCGGGAACCGCTCGAGGAGCCGCTCCACCGCCAGGAGCCGCTCCTCGATGCCCTTGGTGTAGTCGAGCCGGTCCACGCCGACGCCGAGGAGCGCGTGCTCCGGCAGCCCCAGCTCGCGGAACACCGCCGCCCGGCACGCCGGGACGGCGGGCGCCGCCTCCGCCCAGCGCGTCGGCCAGTCCACCGAGATCGGGTAGGCGCGGACCAGCGTCTCCTCGCCGCCCAGGACCACGCTCTGCCGCTCGCGGTCGATGCGCGCCTCGAGGGCGCGATCGACGCACTCGAGGAAGTGGTTGCAGTGGGCCTGGACGTGGAACCCCAGGATGCTCGAGCCGAGCATGCCCTCGAGGAGCTCCGGGCCGAAGGGGCAGACCTCGAACCGCTCCGCGCCGGGCCAGGGGATGTGCCAGAAGGTGATGACCGTGGCGCGCGGGAGCTGCTCGCGGAGCATCCGCGGCAGGAGCGCGAAGTGGTAGTCCTGTACGAGCACCACCGGGTCCGGCCCGCGGGCCTCCTGCACGACCGCCGCCGCGAATCGCGCGTTCACCTCCCGGTACGACGCCCAGTCGTCGCGGCGGAAGATGGGCCGCGTGTGGGCCTGGTGGCACAGGGGCCAGAGCCCCTCGTTGGAGAAGCCGTAGTAGTAGCCCTGCTCCTCCTCGGGCGTGAGCCAGACGCGCCGGAGCGTGTAGGTCGGGGCGCCGGGCGGGACCGGGATCCGGGCCTGCCGGTCCACCGTCTCGCGATCGGCGGCCCCGCTCCCGTGGGCGATCCAGGTCCCGGAGCACGCCTCCATGACCGGCTCCAGCGCCGTCACGAGGCCGCTCGCCGGGTGGACCACCCGCAGCTCTCCGTCCGGCCCGCGCTCGTGCGAGAACGGCTCGCGGTTCGAGACCACGATCACCTCGCTGCCCGGCAGGTGGCGCGCGAGGGCGTCGCGGAGCCGCTCCGGGCCCCAGCCGCCCGCCCTCCCCTCCACCTGCTCCGCCACCAGATCGGCGACGAGCGCGCGCACGTCGGAGACGAGCGGGCCGTAGCGCGTCCGGGTCCGCGGCTCGAGCCCTGCCGGCGCGCCGGCGAGCGGGAGCGCCCCCCAGAGCACGCGCCGCACCTCGCGCGTCCAGGAGCTCCAGGAGATCCGCACCGAGAGCACCGCCGCGGTCGCGGCCGCGACCGCGACCGCGGCGAACGCGAGCCACAGCCAGGAGTGCATCTGCCGCTCCCGGTGGACGACCCAGGCCATGTCCTCGAGCACCACCACGAAGCCGAGCGCGCCCTCCTCGTCCACCAGGGGCACCGCGGTCACGTGGAGCTGCCCGGTCGGGCCGAGCGCCTCGTACGTCCACGACTCCGCGAGCGCGTCGCGGCTCGGCGCCCGCGCGAGGACTGCGCCGCACCCGACGCCCTCGGGGCGGCCCGGCGTGCCGGCGAACAGCGCGCTCGCCGCGTCGCAC
>JAEYZK010000427.1 GCA_023428085.1 Pseudomonadota bacterium | reverse complement strand
CGCCGGCAGCGCGCCGCTCGGCCGCCGCCTCCGGACGCAGCTCACCCCCGCGCGCGCCCTGGCCGACCCCGGCCGGCTCCGGACGGCGCTCCGCGAGATCCTGCGGTCGGCCGCGGAGGCGCTCCCGGCCGGCGGCGAGCTCCTGGTGCGGGTCGCGGCGCGCTCCGGGGCGGCGGTGCTGGAGCTCGTGCCGGCGACGGCGGCGGCCGAGGCCGCGGCCCTCGCGCGCACGCTGCTCGTCCCCGACGGGGGCGAGGTGGAGCTCGACGCGCCGCCCGGCCGCCCCGGCGTGTTCCGGATCCTGCTGCCCGCGAGCTGACCGGCGGCCCCGGCTCCTCCCGGCGGCGGGCCCCCCGCTTCCCAAGGACCCGTCCCTCGTCTAGCATCCGCTCCTGCACCGTTCTCCCGGGAGGTAGCGCATCGTCCGCCTCGGCCACGTCAGCGATCTCCACCTGGCCGATCGCGCGCGCTACCCGCGCCACGGGTTCACGGCCCGCGACTGCGAGCGCCACTCGGCCAAGCTCGCGCGCGGCCTGCTCGAGGCGCTCCAGGAGGTCGGCGTCGATCACCTGGTCGTGACCGGCGACCTCACGCTGTCCGGCGAGCCGCGCGAGCTCGAGCGCGCGGCGGAGCTGCTCGCGCCGTTCGCCGACGCGGGGAAGCTCACCGTGGTCCCCGGCAACCACGACGTCTGGAGCGAGGACGCGGTCGAGACCGCCCGGTTCCTGCGCGCCCTCGGGCCGGACGGGAAGGGCATGAAGAAGGCGGCGCCGAGCTACCCGCACGTCGTGCCGCTCGGCGACGAGGCGGCGCTGGTCGCGCTCGACAGCGCGCGCTGGGGCGAGGATCCGCACTCCACCCCGGGGCGGCTGGGCGCGGAGCAGATCCGGGCGACCCGCGCCATCGTGCGCGAGCAGGTGAAGGCGGGGCGCGCGGTCCTCCTCGCCTTCCACCACCACGTCGTCCTGCCGCCCGAGCGCGTGCCGTCGGACGCCTACGTCTCCCGCATGCCGCTCGCGGACGCCGATCAGATCGTCCGCCTCGTGGCGGAGCTGCCGGTGGCGGCCGTGCTGCACGGCCACCGCCACACCGCCTTCCGCGTCGAGCTCCCCGGCGCGGCGGGCCCCACCCCCGTGCTCTGCGCCGGCTCGGCGTCGCGGGTCGCCGACGAGCCGGTGCGTCGGGCGCGCGCCTACGTGTACGAGATCGACCGCACCGGCGTGCGGAGCGTCGAGGCCCTCGTGGCCGGGACGGAGTGAACCCATGAAGAAGGTGCTCCTCGTGGCCGCGCTCCTCGCGCTGGCCTTGACGGCGGGCGTGCTCGCCTCGTCCTCGTTCCGCGCGCGCGGCGCGGCCGCGGCGGCGCAGGCCGAGCGGCTGCGGCTCCAGCGCGAGTTCTCGGAGCGCGCCGCGCTCCTCCGGGCGCTCCCGGTGGACGGCACGCTCTGGCGCGACGAGATCAACGTGCTGCTGCGCGGCTACCTCCAGGCGCTCGCGGAGGTGCGCAACCGCTACCCCGACGCGCCCGCGCCCGTCGCGGAGGAGCCCGAGGGCAAGGGCAAGCAGGAGGAGCGTGCGCGCGCGCTGCGCGAGGAGTTCCAGCGGTACGCCGACGGGCGCATGGCGCTCCTCTCCGGCGGCGCGTACGCCCCGCTCGCGTCCGCGGTGTCGGGCGGGCTCCGGCTCGACGTCCTCGCCGTCGAGCCGGGCGCGTCCCCGGGCGGCGGCCCGGGGCTCCGGGTGGACTTCGCGCTCTGGGGCACGCCGCGCCTCCTCGAGGTCGAGCGGTCCCGCCACGGCACCGTGCGGCGCACGGTCCTCCCGATGGCGCTCAAGGCGCTCGAGTTCAAGTTCCTCGACGCCGGGAGCAAGCAGATCGGCGGCATGGGGGGCGCGGGCGAGCCGGAGCTGAAGCTCGGCGATCCGGAGCGGTTCGTCCCCGACTTCCCGCCCGGCGTCCTCTGCGGCACGTGGTGGGTCGATCTCCTGCCGCGCGAGGCGGTCTCGACGGAGGTGCGCCTCGACGTCGAGGTCCGCGCGCCGAGCGGCACCTCGATCCCGGCGTCCTTCACCGTGGCGCTCCCGGTCCAGGAGGCCTGGCGCATCCCGCCGGGCGCGAGCTACCAGGCCGAGGTGCGCGAGGCGCCGGCGGCGGGGCAGTAGGTCGTGGCGCGGAAGGGCGCCCCGGGCGCCGGCCCGGCCAAGGCTCCAGGCAAGCCCCGGAAGCCGCGCGCGGCGAAGCCCGCGCCCCAGGCGGCGCCGGCGTTGCCGTCGCCGCGCGGCGACGCGGCGCTGCACGAGCTCGGGCGCGATCCGCTCTCCGTCTTCCTGTTCGTCGCCCTCGTGCCCGACGAGTCGCGCGCGCTCGTGAAGGAGCTCGCGCTCTCGGTCCCGGGCTTCCGGACGGAGGCGCTCTCGGACGTGCAGCGCTGCGACGTGCTCGCGGACGAGATCCGCGCCCGGCCCGAGGTGGGGGCGCGGGTGCTGGAGGTGCTGCGCAAGGCGTACGGGCGGCTCGCGCTCCACACGGCGCCGCTCGACGCGCTCGCGGCGGACGATCTCCTCGGCATCACCGGGACCGACAGCGGGCTCCCGCTCGCGCTGTGGCGCGTGCTCGCCGACCCCTCGCCCACCGTGCGCGCGCAGGCGGTGCCGGTGCTGGACCAGCTCGCGCAGGAGTACTACGGACCGCTCCCGGAGGGCGCCGGCGAGGGGGAGCCGCCGCCGGCCGACGACCCGGGCGCCGGCGCCGCCGCGGCGCTCGGGCGCGTGAAGGAGCTCGAGAAGGAGCTGGAGCGGGCCGAGGCGCGGGCGGAGAGCGCGCGCAAGAAGGGCGAGGAGCAGCGCGAGAAGCTCCAGGAGTGGCTCAAGGAGGCGCGGGCGCGCGCGGCGCAGGCGGTGGACGAGGCGGCGCGCGCGCGGGAGGCCCAGGCGGCGGCGCAGGCGGGGCGGGAG
>JAEYZK010000383.1 GCA_023428085.1 Pseudomonadota bacterium | reverse complement strand
GGGCGCGGGCGCGGGCGACGGCCTGGGCGCCGCGGGGACCGGGGCGGCCTCCCACGCCGAGCCGGAGAGGTTCGCGCCGTCGAGCCTTCCGGCCTCGTCGGGCGTGGGCTTCGGCTCGGGGGCCGCGGCCGCGCGGGAGCTCCGCAGCGGCATCGAGAACGGCTCCTCGGCGGGCTCGGGGGCGCGGGCGTAGAACTCGGAGGTGACCGAGCTGGCGGCGACGGTCCCGGCCTGGGCCGCCTCGACCGCCTTGTTCATCGCCGCCGCGAGCGTCCCGAGCTTCCCGGCGAGCACGGGCACGCGGACGGAGAAGTCGCCCTTCTCGATCCTGCGCGCGGCGTCGATCAGCACCTGCGGGACCGCGGGGGCGACCTCCGCGGGCTTCACGAGGAGGCTGAAGGGGATCGCCAGGAGGAGCGCCAGCCCGAGGCCGGCGAGCGCGTACCACTCGAACCGGACCACCGGCGCGAGCGCCGCGGCGGTGCTCGCGGCGAGCAGCATGTGGCCGCCCTTCACGCCGGGCAGCTCGCGCGCCGTCACCCGCTCGGCGGGGACGGGGCGGAGGAGCGCCGGGACCGGAGGGACCTTCACCGGCGACCACGCCGGCGTCAGGTCCACCGGCGCGAGGGCGGCCGTGGAGTCGGACGGCGTGGGGTTGCGCGCGCGGGCGGCGAGGGCCGCCAGCGACACCGCCTCCCCGGGGGCGTTCGAGATCGGCCCCACCCCGGGCGCCGCGAGGACGAGCGCGATGGGGCCGCGCTGCCGGGTGTCGCCCGGCTCGCCCGTCGCGGCCGCGACCTGCGCGCGGATCCAGGTCACGTCCGCCGGCATGAGGACGACGAGGGCGCCGCGCTCGCCCGCGGGCACCGCGGCCGCGAGGTGGAGCTTCGCGCCGAGGACCGCATAGCCGCGCGCGACCTTGCCCTCGAGCGCGGTCCGGAGGAGGGCGGCGACGTCCGCCTCGGCGGGGGGCGAGCGCTCGAACCCCTCCCGGCTCACCGCGCGGACCACGCGCCCGGGAGCGTCGAGGCCGGAGCGCTGGAGCACCTTCGCGACGGCCTCGGCGGCGGCCTGCTCCACGGCGCGATCGAGCTGCTCGGGCGTAGCCGGAGCGACCGCGGCGGCCCGCTTCGGCCGCGCGGACTGCGCCGGCTCGGGGGCGCCCGCGCGGAGGGCGGCGGCGAAGGCCTCGTCGCCCACCGCGAGCGCGGCGGCGGCGGCGAGCGCACCGGTGGACGCGCGCTCGGCAGCCTCGGCCTGCGCCAGCGCGGCCCGCAGCTGCCGATCGACCGCCGCGGTGCCTTGGGCGCGCAGGGCACCGGAGAGGAGGTACAGGCCGAAGCCCGCAAGCCCGATCACGATCAGTGCGTACAGCCAGAGCTTGAGCCGGTTCATCTCGAAGCCCTTATAGATGCGTACCGAGGGGGTGTCAAACCGCCGCCCCGCCGGGCGAGCGCACGTTTCCTTTGGACCTGACTGGGCTTTTCGTCACCCCGGAGGGAGCGCGTCGAGCCTCCGGACCAGCCGCTCGATCCCCGCGGCGAAGGCGTCGGGCATGGGGAGGAGCGAGAGGACGAGGTGCCCGTTCCGGGCGAAGTCGAAGAAGAACCCCGGCTGCACCGCCACGCCGTCGTCGAGGAGCGCCAGGCAGAGCGCCTCCTCGTCCACCGTCTCGCCGATCCGCAGCACCGCCGACCACCCGCCCGCCGACCGGAGGAGGTCGAACGCGCCCCCCGCGCGCGCCGCGAGCGCAGCCCGGTTCGCGGCGAGCCGCGCGCGGAGCGGCCCCAGGAAGCACGCCCGCGCGGGGAGCAGGGCAGCGAGCGCCCGCTGCGACGGCCCGGAGACCGAGAGGTAGGTGTCGGCGATCACCTCGAGCCGCTCGAGCGCGGCGCGCACGAGCGCGGCAGGCCCGGCGGCGGCGAGCCAGCCGACCTTGAGCTGCGGGAGGCCGCAGACCTTCGACAGCCCCGAGAGGTGGAAGGCGAGGCACCGCTCCGCGGCGAGGGCGCTCGGGGCGCCGCGCGGCGCGGCGTCGGCGAAGACCTCGTCCGAGAGCAGCGCGAGGCCGCGCGCGGCGCAGCGCGCGTCGAGGGCGCGGAGGTCCTCGGCGGACAGCACCGCGCCGGTCGGGTTCGCGGGCGAGATCACGAGCACCGCGCGCGTGCGCGGGCCGACGGCCTCCTCGAGCGCCGGCAGATCCACGTGCCACGCCCCGTCGTAGCGGAGGGGGTAGCGGCGCACCGCGACGCCCTCGAGGCCGGCGAGGAGGTCGAGGAGCGGGTACGCGGGCGCGGGCACGAGCACGTCGTCGCCGGGATCGCAGAGGAGCTTGAGGAGGAAGCCGTACGCCTCGCTGGTCGAGGCGGTGAGGATGATCCGCTCCTCGGGGACGGCGTGGCCGCGATCGCGCAGGTACGCCGCCACGGCGCTGCGCGCCGGGAGCGCGCCCAGGGGTTCGGGGTCGTAGCCGGCCGCGCCGGGGCCGCCGAGCGCCGCGGCGAGCGCCTCCTCCGGCCAGCGCAGGCCGGCGCGCGTGGGGTTCGCCTCGGTGAGATCGGCGGCGAGGCGCCCCGCGGCGCGGGCCGCGTCGAGCCGCGCGGCGAGCGCGTTCGCGGCGAGGTCCCAGCCGGTGCGGGCCGAGAACGTCATGCGCGGGCTGCGGCCCTCCCCCCGGCTCCCGCGGGTCCCTCCGCCTGCGGGCCCCCGCCCCGTTCGCGAACCATGATCGCCCCTCAGGCGTCCCGCGGCACGGCGATCATCCGCTCCAGCGCGCGGCGGGCGCCGGCGGCGACGTCCTCGGGGACGAGGATCTCGTGCCGGCCGCGCGCGAGCGCGTCGCGCAGCGTGACGAGGTCGATCATCTTCATGTACGGACAGTGCATGCGGCAGCCGATGCAGCCGTCGGCGACGATGAACTCCTTGTCCGGGTAGCGCCCGCGGAGCTGGTGCAGCATGCCGTGCTCGGTGGCGACGATGAACGTGTTCGCCTGCGGGTGCCGGCCGACCGCGGCCAGCATCGCGGTGGTCGAGCAGATCTCGTCCGCGATCTCCAGCACGTCCGCCCGGCACTCGGGGTGGGCGATGACGACGGCCTCCGGCTTCCCCGCCTTCACCCGCGTCACGCTCGACGAGCGGAGCACGTCGTGGATCGGGCAGCAGCCGTCGTAGACCACGACGTTCTTCTCCGGGACCTTGGCCTTCACCCACGCCCCGAGGTTCCGGTCTGGCGTGAACAGGATGTCCTTCTGCGGCAGCGACCGGACGACGGACGCGGCGTTCGCGCTCGTGCAGCAGACGTCCGAGAGCGCCTTCACCTCGGCCGTGGAGTTCACGTAGGTGACGACGGCGTGCCCGGGGTAGCGGGCCTTCCAGTCCTCGAGCGACTCGGCGGTGATCGAGTCGGCGAGCGAGCAGCCGGCCGAGCGGTTCGGGAGGAGCACGCGCTTGCCGGGGGCGAGCACCTTGGCCGACTCCGCCATGAAGTGGACGCCGCAGAAGACGATGGTGGACTGCGGGACCTGCTTCCCCACGATCGCGAGCTGGAGCGAGTCGCCCACGTGGTCCGCCACGCGCTGCACCTCGGGCAGCTGGTAGTTGTGCGCGAGGATGACCGCGTCCTTCTCCTTCGCGAGCGCGCGGATCTCGGCCTCGAGCGCGCGGCTCTCCTCCGCGGAGAGCTCGCTGCCGGTGGCGGGGTGGGCGACGGGATCGTGGACGGGGACGACGGGCAGGCTCATGGGTTCGACGAGTATAGACGGCGGCGCGCGGGGGTGCAGCGACGGCGGGCGCGGCGATTGCGCCCCCCGCGCGCGACCCCCGGCGGATACGATGGCTTCGTGCGCCTCGCCGTCACCACCCCGCTCCACCCGCCGCCCGCCGAGGTCGAGGCGGCGCTCCGCGCCGCGGCGCGCTACGGCCTCCCCTACGTGGCCCGCGGAGGGCGCGCGCTCTCGCGGGTCACGGCCGAGGTCGGCGCCGAGGCGGCCCTGGTGCTCTCGGCGTCCCGCGCGGTCCTGGCCTCCGGCGGCGCCGAGCACGCGTGGTCGCCCGGCATGGGCGCGCTGCGGCTGAAGCGCCACCTCGACGCGCGCGCGGGGAAGCGGAGCGACCCGACCGCGCGCGACCCGTTCCTGGAGGCGGCCGGCATCACCCCGGGCGACGAGGTCCTGGATTGCACCGCCGGCCTGGGCGCCGACGCGCTCGTCGCCGCCGGCGCGGCCGGCCCGGGCGGGCGGGTCGTGGGCCTCGAGTCCTCGCAGGCGCTCGCGGCGTGGACGGGCGAGGGACTCCGGCGCTCCGCGGCGGAGGCCGCGCGGCGGGTGGAGGTGCTCCACGCCGAGCACGGCGCGTGGCTCCGCGCGGCGCCGGCGCGGGCGTTCGACGTCGTCGTCTTCGATCCCATGTTCCGCCACGCGCGCGCCGAACCCGGCGGCTTCGAGGTGGTCCGCAGGCTCTCCGATCCGCGCCCGCTCGACCCGGCGGCGCTGGCCGAGGCGCGCCGCGTCGCGCGCCGCTGGGTGATCGTGAAGGACGGCGCGCCCGGCTGGGACCTCGCCCGCCTCGGCCTCACGCCGCTCCCGAGCGCCCGCGGGGCGCACCGCTACTACGCG
>JAEYZK010000416.1 GCA_023428085.1 Pseudomonadota bacterium | reverse complement strand
GCGGGAGCGCGGGCGCGGGGGGCAGCGACCCCAGCGCGCCGAGCGTGCCGCGCAGCCGCCCGAGCGCGGCGCGGCACTCGGTGCAGCCGGCGAGGTGGGCCTCGATCGCGGCGGCGCGCGCCGGTGGGAGGGCGCCGTCGAGCAGGGCGGTCAGCTCGTCACGCGGGTGGCTCATCGGGACACCTCCTCCTCGGCCGCCCCTGCCTGGAACGGCGCGAGCGCGCCGGCCGCGGCCACGGTGGCGCGGTGGACGAGCGACTTCACGGCGGACACGCTCGTCTCGAGCACCTGCGCGATCTCCTCGTACGAGAGCCCCTCGAAGCGGCAGAGGACGAGCGCCGCCCGCTGCTTCTCGGGGAGCCGCGCGAGGAGCGCCCGGACGGCGTCCTCGAGGGCGCGGGCGCGGACCACGTCCTCCGGGCTCGCGTCGCCCGAGGGGAGGGCGTCGAGCCCTCCGGGCGCGTCCTCCGCGGCCGGGCGCTGGGCGGGCCGCTCGCGCCCGCCGCGCCGGACGTCGTTCTGGCAGAGGTTCGACGCGACGCGATACAGGAAGGTCTGGAACCGGGCCGCGGGCCGGTACCGCGCGCGCGCGCGGTAGAGGTTCAGGAAGACGTCCTGCGCGAGCTCCTCGGCGCGCGCGGCGTCCCGGACGAAGTGGTGGCAGAAGCGGAACATCGCGGGCGCGTGCCTCTCGTAGAGGGTCCGGAAGGCCCCCTCGTCGCCCTGCTGGAACGCCACCATCAGGGCCGCGTCGGGATCCGGTCCCATTCGTCGAGCTGGAACACGCGAGGAGCCCCCGGGTTGCGGTCGAGCGCCGGGAGCTCCTTCGGGGCGCGCGCCGACGACGGCGCGCGGCCGGTCGTCAGAGCCCGAGCCAGCGCACGACGACGAGGTAGGTGAGCTCGTACACGCCGGCGGCGACCAGGGCCGACGCCGGGATCGTGAGGACCCACGCCCACAGGATGCGGCCCGCGACCCCCCAGCGGACGGCGCGCGTGCCGCGCGTCGAGCCGACGCCGACGATGGCGCCGGTGATGGTGTGCGTGGTGGAGACCGGGATGCCCGCGGCGGCGAGGGCGAGGATCGTGACCCCGCCGCCGGTCTCGGCGCAGAACCCGCCGATGGGCTGGAGCTTCGTGAGGTTGTGACCCATGGTCCTCACGATCCGCCAGCCGCCGAACATCGTGCCGAGCCCGATCGCCGCGTGGCAGGCCAGCACCACCCAGAACGGGACGTGGAAGGGCTGCCCGATCCAGATCGTGCCGAACAGGATCAGGCTGATGATGCCCATCACCTTCTGCGCGTCGTTGGTCCCGTGGCTGTAGCTGAAGATGGCCGCCGAGACGAGCTGGAGGCGCCGGAACCAGCGGTCCACCTTGGCGGGCGTGTTCTTCCGGACGATCCAGGTGGTCCCCACCATCATCATCGAGCCCAGGAAGACGCCGATGAGGGGCGAGAGGACGATGAAGGCGACGATCTTCAGGATGCCGCTGACGATGAGGCCCTTGCTCCCGAGCGCGACGAGGCACGCGCCGACCATGCCGCCGGCGAGCGCGTGCGAGGAGGAGGAGGGGAGGCCCCACCACCACGTGAGCAGGTTCCAGACGATCGCCCCGACGAGCGCGGCGAAGATGAACATGAGGACGAACGTCTCGCCGTTCCCCTTCAGGGCATCGAAGTGGACGAGGCCCTTCCCCATCGTGGCGGCGACCTTCAGCTCGGCGCCCCAGAGCACGGGCATGGCCGAGATGAAGTTGAAGAAGGCGGCCCACCCCACCGCGGCGAGCGGCGAGAGGACCCGCGTCGAGACCACCGTCGCGATCGAGTTGGCCGCGTCGTGGAACCCGTTGATGAAGTCGAAGAGGAGCGCGGTGAGGATGAGCGCGATGACGACGGTGAGGAGCATGGGGGAGGGGTGCCTCAGGCGTGCTCGAGCACCACGCCCTCGACCACGTTCGCCACGTCCTCGGCGCGGTCGGTGGCGCTCTCGATGAGGTCGATGATCTCCTTCCACTTCACCACTTCCAGCGGGTCGTTGCCGCGCTTGAAGAGCTTCGCCATGGTGCGGCGGGTGAGCGAGTCCGCCTGGTTCTCGAGGGAGTTGATCTCCCGGCAGCCGGCGAGCACGTTCTCCGGGTTCTTGCGGAACGTCCGGAGCCCGCGCACCACCTCGGCCATCTTCTCGGCCTGGGCGACGAGCACGGCCGCGAGATCGCGCGCCTCGGGCATCACCTGGTCGATGTCGTAGAGCGCGATGCGCTCCGCGGCCGCGTCGGCGAGGTCCACGACGTCGTCGATCCGGGACAGCAGCCGGTGGATCTCGGCGCGGTCGAAGGGGGTGATGAACTGGGTGTGGAGCCGGGCGAACGCGCGGTGGGTGATGTCGTCGGCGCGGTGCTCGATCTCCTTGAGGGCAGCAACCTTTTCCGGGACGCGGGTGAAGTCGTCGAGGAGGTCCTTCAGCGCCTTCGTCCCCTCGACGACGGCGTCGGCCTGCGCCTCGAAGTCCGAGAAGAAGTCGTCGGACCTCGGCATGAGCCTCTGAAGCAGAGTCATCGCGTGCAGCCTCCGGATGTGACGGTGGCGGCACCTTACCGTGTCCCGCTGGAAGCGGCGCGTCGATCCACGCGGGCCTCCTGCCGCACCCTGGCTTCAATGGGGGACCCCAGTCGTTTCGCGGCCCTTCAGCCCCTTGTGCCGGGGCCCGCCCACCTGTAACCCTTGGCGTTCACAGTGACCGACAACAGTTTTTCCCGCCCGGGGACGTCCGCGTCCGAAGCTCGGACCCTGCGTCCGGGCGGGCCTGGAGATCGCGACCGCGCATGCGCTTTCGCGTCAAGATCGGCCTCGTCCTGCTCGCCGTCGGCGTCCTGCCGGTGGCGCTCCTCGGCTTCGCCTCCTGGACCGTGAGCCGGGACGAGCTGCAGCGGACGGTGGGCCGGATGCAGACGCAGGCGGCGGGGGATCTCGCGCTCTACACGGATCGCTTCGTCGCCAACTCGGTGGAGCGGCTGCGGCTCGCGGTCGCGCCCATCCTGTTCGACGACTACAGCCTGGGCGAGCTCTCCGCGGTCCTCTCCCTTCCGTACCGGCAGCTCCCCTTCGTCTCCATCCTCGCGGTGGTGAACGACGACAGCGCGCCCGTCGCCGGCCCGGTGTTCGTGGACCGGGCCGCCCCCGACGGCGAGGCGGGGCGGGAGGCGATCACGCCGGCCGACCTCGACCTGTTCGTCGCCCACCTGCCGCGCGCGCCGGCGGCGGCGGGGGCGACCGCGCTGTCCGCCCCCTACCGCCGCGACGGCCCCCTCAAGCTCGCGGTCGCGCTGCGCATCGGGACGCACCGCACGCTCGCCGCCGAGATCTCGCTCCGCGAGGTGGACGCGCGCCTCGCCGAGCTCGCGGCCGCGGGCACGCTCGCCTACCTCGTCGGCCCGGACGGCGCGCCGATCGCCGGGGCGGCGGGCGCGCTCACCGACGACGAGCGGTACCTGAGCGAGGTCGGGTTCGAGAAGGACCAGGCCTGGTCGCGCCTCCTGGTGCGGACCGACGGGGACCGCTGGCTCGCGGCGTTCGCGCCCGCGCCGAAGCTGCGGTGGGGCGCCGTCGTGGCCCAGCCGATGTCCGTCGCGTTCCGGGCGGCCGAGGCCCTGCAGACGTACACGCTCTGGGCGGCCCTGGGCGCCGTGGCGGTCGCCGCCGCGATCGGGTTCGCGCTCGCGCGCACGGTGACGAAGCCGGTGGCGGGGCTCTCCGGCGCGGTGGCGGCCCTCGCGGAGGGCCGGTACGAGGAGCTGCCGGAGCCGAAGCCGGGCGGCGACGAGCTCGCCGATCTCGCGCGCGCGTTCCGCCGGATGTCGGCGGAGCTCCGGCGCCGCGACGAGGAGATCCACGGCTGGAACCGCGAGCTGCAGCGCCGCGTGGACGAGCGGACCGCCGAGCTCAAGGCCGCGGAGGACCAGATCCTCCGGACCCGGCGCCTCGCCGCCCTGGGGTCGCTGGGCGCGGGCCTCGCGCACGAGCTCAACAACCCGATGACCGCCATCGTCGGCTACCTCGCGATCCTCCGGAAGCAGCTCCCGCCCGACGCCCCCGCGGCCGAGATGATCCTCGCCGCCCAGGAGCAGGCGAGCCGCGTGACGCGCGTGGTCGAGGAGCTCCGCAGCTTCGCCGACCAGGAGCGGACGATCCAGGGCCAGCCCTTCCCGCTCCGCCGCCCGGTGCAGGACGCGCTCTCGCTCTACGAGGGCCGGTTCCGCGCGGCGGGCATCCGGGTGACGGCGCGGTTCGACGACCCGCTCCCGGACGCGCAGGGCGACCCGGTCCAGATCCAGCAGGTCGTGGCCCACCTGCTCGACAACGCCATCAACGCCATGCCCGCCGGCGGCGCGCTCGAGGTCACCGTCAGCTCCATCGCCGGCGACGCCCTCCGGCTGCGGATCGCCGACACCGGCAAGGGCATCCCCATCACCATCCGCGAGCGGATCTTCGACCCGTTCTTCACCACCAAGGACGACCCCGAGCGGATCGGGCTCGGCCTCTCCGTCTCCCACAGCATCGTCGAGGCACACCACGGCCGCATCGTGGTGGACAGCGCCGAGGGCGTCGGCGCGGCCGTGACGGTGCTCCTGCCCGCCGCCTCCGCGGCGCACCTCGCGTGAGGAGGACCGCGTGAGTCACGAACCGAACGGCGGCGTCGGTGGGGTGGGGGCCCCGCGCCCGCAGGGATGGGGCCCGGGCGGCCTCGCCGGAGGGGTGGTGGGGCAACCCCCCTCCATCCTCGACGCCGAGCTGCTCGCTCCCGCGCTCCTGCACGAGCTCAAGCAGCCGCTCACCGGCGTCGACGCCGCGGCCGCGCTCCTCGAGCGCGCGATGGGATCGCTCCTCACCGGCCGCGAGGAGTGGCAGCTCCTGCGCCAGCAGGTGGTCCGCCTCGCCGAGGTGATGGGAGAGTACGACGCCCTCTTCCACGCGGGCGAGGCGAGCGAGGTCGCCTTCGAGGTCGGCCCGGTGGTCGCCCGGGCGGTGCAGCTCCTGGCGCACCGCATCCGCCCGCTCTCCCGGCGGTTCTCGCTCGCCCAGGCCGAGCGCCCGGCGCGCGGCTTCGGCTCGTCGGCGGCCGTGGTCCACGCCGCCACGAACGTCCTCGGCAACGCCCTCGACGCGGTCGAGGGCGCGGGGCGCGACGCGCGCGTCGCGGTCCGGATCCTCCCCGGCGGCGCCGGCGCGCCCGTCCAGATCCGCGTCTCGGACGAGGGGCCCGGGATCCCCGAGGCCGTCCGGGCGCACCTCTTCGAGCCCCGGTTCAGCACGAAGCCGCCGGAGCGCGGCAGCGGCCTCGGCCTCCACCTCTCGCGCCAGCTCCTGGCGCGCTTCGGCGGCGCGGTGTTCCTCGTCGATCCCGCCGATCCGGGCCGGCTGCCCTGGGCCGCGACCGAGTTCTGCATCTCCATCCCGACCCCGCCGCCCGGGAGGTCGCCATGAGACGGCGCCTCGTGGGCGCGCTCGGGCTGGTCCTCGCGGCGGCCGCGGCCGTGGCCGCCGA